>JAABSM010000009.1 GCA_011390365.1 Gammaproteobacteria bacterium | reverse complement strand
ATGCCAATCTCTAGGCTCCATGATTTCCTCCCAAATCGGTGCCGCCGTTGCTTGCCAGAGTGTGGTTCTCTGTAATGATGTTACGATCCATGTTGATCCTATTGCCAAGGCCGTGCCAGATCAGGTTTTCACATCGTGCTTTCTAATCCAGTTGTCCAGGGTTTGGTAGTTTTTCAGACCAAGCAGTTCCGCTGCCCTGGCCCGCTTTCCGCCTGTTTGCTCCAGTGTTCGCGGGATGTAGTGCTGGACAACTTGATCAATAACCGATTGAATTGAAAAGCCTTCGGTGATTTCCTGGTCGAGAATCGCGGGCGTCCCCGAAGGGCTTTGAAATAGCGCCGCTTGAAGGGCCTTTTCGTTGATCATCGTCTCTCGCGACCAGAGTGCGGCACGCAACAGGGTGGAGTGCAGCTCGCGCACATTGCCTCGCCAGGGGTGAGAGATGATAATATTTCTTGCGTTTGGAGAAATTTTATTACTCTCGGACATGGAGCTGTCATCGAGCACCGCGGCGATTTGTTCCAGCAGCGCGTCGGTCAGCAGCGCCAGGTCGCCCTTGCGTTCCCGTAGCGGGGGAAGGTGCAGTACGCCCACCGCTATACGGTAGAACAGGTCTTCTCGAAAGCGTCCAGCGCCCACTTCGTCGATCAGGTTGCGGTTGGTGGCGGCGATGATGCGAACATTGACTCGTCGCCCCTTGCTGGAGCCCACGGGGTAGATTTCGCCGCTTTGCAGCACCCGCAGCAGGCGTACTTGGGCCTCTGGCGGCAGTTCGCCGAACTCATCCAGAAAGAGTGTGCCGCCATCGGCCTCGACAAAGTAGCCAGTGCGGTTCGTGGTCGCGCCGGTGAAGGCGCCTTTCACATGGCCAAACAATACGGAATCGATGAGTTCGCCGGGAATAGCGCCGCAATTGACGGGTACGAAGGGGGCATTTTTGCGCTTGCTGGCGTTGTGAATGGCGGTAGCGAACAGCTCTTTGCCGGTGCCGGTTTCGCCATAGATCAGTACGGGCACGTCGACCTGGGCCATGCGCGTGGCCTGCCCTTTCAATTCTTCCATGCGGGGGTTACGGGTCAGGATGTCGTCGAAGGCGGCGTCAATGGCGACGGAACTCTGGGCGAGGTCGGTCAGACGTTTGCCCGCGTTGGGGAGGAATTCGGCGGCGATGTCGAAGGGGATTTCGATTTGTTGTACGCCCTGCTCTACGGACGACTGATAGAAAAGCGCCGGATAGCGGGTCTTTCCCAGCAGGATCCAGACGGCTTGCATCGCGGGCGTGCCGGGGCTTAGCAGGATGTTGAGCTGGTGGTCGGGGTGGTCGCGAAGAATCTGATTGAGTATTTCTTCGGCGGCGGCGTGGATCTCGCCAAAGTGGATGGGGGAGCTGAGCTTGTGGTAGTTGGATTGAATGGCTGTTGGCACACGCGATGATAGCCAATCCAGGTATGGGCTGACCTCTGCCATGGGGTAGTTGTAGGGGAGATAGGCATGGTCAAATGACTCAGCCTCCAGGGTGGATGCAATGGGGCCGAACGCTGACATCTCATCCGGTCCGTTGAGGAGCGCATTGAGGTCATTACGACCAATCCAGCTGACAAGGATTCGCTTCATTGGTTTAAAAGTACCGTAACCAGGCTTTCATTAAGTATAAACCCTTCCGCATAAATCGGGGCATCCAGTGTTCATGTCTCTTTAAGTCCGAGGCGGCAGTAGTGGTACGCAAAAGCGGCCGAAAGTTCCCGTGGGAAAATTGGGCTTTAGCCGCGAGGGTTCCAGCTAGCCCCCGCCTGAAGGTTCGACCTCCCCATATATGCTACTTTGGCGCTGGGATACTGGGGTGTGGGTGTTATTGTGACATAAGTTAGCCCCGGCATCCACGCGCTGGGCGCTGTTATGTGGGGGGTAGGTTTTCGTGGTGTGAGGCGACGATGGATAGTTGGTTGATCCGTCGGGATTCCGTCAACCATGCGGCCATCATTACAGTGCCAGGGAGGTTATCAGTAACGGCGATTCCAAAAAGAGCGCTGGTGTCACGCGTGAGGGTGTTTCCAAGGAACTCACATGCAAGGGTCTGGCGCCACGGAAGATGAAAGATGCGTCGATTCAATCGGTTATGGGGCTTGGCGCAGCGCGCCAAATACGGTTCCCACGCGGCGCGCGGGAGCGCGCTTGGATGGGTGACACCGCCGGAGCGGTGTCACCAGCTCGTTCAAACATCGCTCGTACCACGGTGCGGTCAAGACGGCGTTCCCAGGCCCCACCTGGGAACGAGCCCTCTCACCTCTCGTTCCCGCGCTCTACGTGGGAATGCCGCCCGCGACGCTCCTGCGTCGCCTGCCGGGCGATGAGGGGCTGCTTGGTTTGCCGCGACCCCAGCGCTTGGGGCCGCCACCCTCCGAGGTTTGCTGAGACGGGACGCTGAAGCGTCCGGGGATGCATTCCTACGCTGGAGCGTGGGAACGATGTAAACGCCAGGGATTCTGCTCTTGCCTCCCCCCTGAAAAATCCCCGGTAACCTACCGTAATGAGTGCCCAAACCTGGGACTCTCCGGGCTGAGCGCCGCGTCACCTGAACCTAACAAACAACTTTAACTTCGAGTCTCTTTTGTCTGTTTTAAAAGAGGAAGAGGGTGTCCTCGCCCAACCTGGGCAATCGTCGCTAAGCCACTGAGTTATTGAACAAAATCACGCTCGCTTTGTTGACAAGAGGGCGGCTCGCCACCTAATATGGCGAGAAGTGGAAAAAAGTGGCGTATAGCGGAAAAAAGGGATTGTTCGGGGAGAACTGAGTGTTTCGCGGGGTCAACAGTATCAGCGTGGATGCCAAAGGGCGTTTCGCGGTCCCTACCAAGTATCGGGAGGGGCTGAAGGATAACTGTGCCGGTCAGTTGGTGCTTACCATCGACATCAGCGAGCGCTGCCTGCTGATCTACGAGGCCCCGGAGTGGGAGCAGGTCGAGCGCAAGCTGATGAAGCTCCCCACCTTCAACAAGAACGCCCGCGCCCTGCAACGGGTGTTGATCGGCCATGCCTCCGAGGTGGAGATGGACGGTCAGGGGCGGATCCTGCTGCCCGCGCCGCTGAGGGAGTATGCGCGGCTGGAGAAGGCGGCGGTGCTGGTGGGCCAGGGCAACAAGTTGGAGATGTGGAGCGAGGAGACCTGGAACGCCCGCCGCGATGCCTGGATCGAGGCGATCGACGTCGACGAACTGGCCCAGGAAACCGGCATCGGCGACCTGTCGATCTAGGCCGGCGTGGAAAGCATGGAACACTATCCGGTGCTCTTCGAGGAGGCGCTGGAGGGCCTCGATATCCGTCCTTCCGGGATCTATGTGGACGGAACCTTCGGTCGGGGCGGACACGCGCGGGGCATTCTCGCCCGCCTGGGAGAGGAGGGACGACTCTATGGATTGGATCGCGACCCGCAGGCCGCCGACACCGCCCATGCGTTGCAGGATGCGCGCTTTTATTTCGTCGCCACCCCCTTTTCCGCACTCACGGAGGTTGCCGAGTCGCTGGCTATCCGCGGTCGTGTCGATGGCGTGCTGCTCGATCTCGGCGTCTCTTCGCCCCAGCTCGACCAGGCCGAGCGGGGTTTCAGCTTCATGCGGGAAGGTCCGCTGGACATGCGCATGGATACCCGGGTCGGCATGACCGCGGCACAGTGGCTGCAACAGGCGCGGGGCGAGGATATCGCGCGGGTGCTCAGGGAGTACGGCGAGGAGCGCTTCGCCAAACGCATCGCGCGCGCGATCGTGGAGCAGCGGACGGAGCAGCCGCTGCGCACCACCGGCGATCTGGCGCGGCTGATCGAGCAGGCGTCGCCGAGTCGCGAGCGGGACAAACACCCGGCGACCCGGAGTTTTCAGGCGATTCGTATCCACATCAATGATGAGCTGGGGGAATTGCGCCGGGGCCTGGAAGGGGCGCTGGAGGTGCTGGCGCCCGGCGGGCGACTGGCGGTGATCAGCTTTCATTCGCTGGAGGATCGCATCGTCAAGCGCTTCATGCGCGACAAGGCCCTGGGTGATCGCGTACCCAAGGGCGTGCCGATCACCGGCGGACCGCTTAACGCGCGCCTGCGCATCGTGGTGCGCAAGGCGACCGCGGGCAAGCGGGAGGTGGCGGAGAATCCCCGTTCCCGCAGCGCGGTGCTGCGCGTGGCCGAGGCGCTGGCATGAGCCGGGGACGCTTTCTGGTGCTGCTGTTTCTGCTTTTCGCCACGGTCTCCTCGGCGATCGGGGTGACCTGGGCGGAGTTTACCTCGCGCCACTATTTTCAGCGCTTGCAGACCCTGCGCGCGGAACATGAAGCGCTCGATACCACCTGGAAGAAGCTGGTGATCGAGCGCAGTACCTGGGCGACCCCGGATCGGGTGGAGCGGGTGGCCCTGGATGAGTTGGGTATGACGACGCCGCCCGCTGAACAGATCGTGATTTTGCATCTGAAATAGGCCATGCTGGACAAATTGCGTAAAAATCGAACCAAACAGGCGAAAAAGCCGGAAAAGCCGAAGGTTCCCAGCTATCGGGGACGTCGGCTTTTCGTGCTGGGCGTGCTGGCGCTTGCCGGCGCCGGGCTGGTGGTGCGCGCGATTCATCAGCAGATCATCGAGACCGACTTCCTGCAACGGGAAGGGCAGCGTCGCCATGTGCGGGTGGAAGAGGTGAGCTTTCAGCGCGGCCTGATCCTCGACCGGCACGGCAACGCCCTGGCGGTCTCCGCCCCCGTCGATTCGGTGTGGGCCAATCCCCGCGCGTTGGCCAAGCAGTCGCCGGAGAAGCTCGCCCACATGCCGCGACTGGCGGACATGCTGAAGCTTTCACGGCGCGGCCTTGCCGACCTGCTGCAACGTAACGCGGATCGCTCCTATGTCTTTCTCAAGCGCCGCCTGTCGCCGGATGATTCGAAACGGGTCGACCGCTTCCTCGAAGAGACGGGGCTGCGCGGTGTGGGTCTCTATCGCGAGCATCGTCGCTACTATCCCACCGGCGAGGTCTTCGCCCAGCTGATCGGCTTTACCAACGTCGATGATCGCGGACAGGAGGGCCTGGAACTGCTGCGTGATGATCTGCTGCACGGAGAACCCGGCAGCAAGCGGGTGATCCGTGACGGCCTGGCCAAGATCATGGACGTGGAGAGCATTGATCCGCCGAAGCGGGGCAAGGATCTTACCCTGAGTCTGGATCAGCGCATCCAGTACGTCGCCTATACCAGCCTCAAGGAGGTAGTGGAGACCTACAACGCCCGCCACGGTTACGCGGTGCTGATCGACACCCAGCGCGGCGAGGTGCTGGCGATGGCCAACTACCCCTCCTTCAACCCCAACGGCGACAAAACGGATCGGGATGAGCGCTATCTCAATCGCGCGGTGACCGACCAGTTCGAGCCAGGCTCGACCATGAAGCCCTTCACCATCGCCTGCGCCATCGATGCCGGCAAGATCGACATGAATAGCGCCATCGATACCTCGCCGGGCATGGTGCGGATAGATGGCAAGGAGATCACCGATCCGGGCGACTATGGCGTGATCGATCCGGCGACGGTGATCAAAAAGTCGAGCAACGTCGGCGCATCGAAGATCGCCCTGTCGGTGCCCAAGGCGCGCCTCTGGGACTGCTTCACCCGCTTCGGTTTCGGCTCATCCACGGTGATCGACTTTCCCGGCGAGGTGGCCGGCCAGCTGGCGGACTCCGCACGTTGGTCGAAGATTCGTCACGCCACCCTCTCCTTCGGCTATGGGCTGTCGGTTTCCGCGCTGCAACTGGCGCGGGCCTACGCCACCCTCGCCGCTGACGGCGTCAGACGCCCGGTCTCGCTGACCCTGGTCGATCACCCGCCGATCGGCGAGCGCGCGATCAACTCTGACTCCGCCTGGGCGGTGCGCGCGATGATGGAGGGGGTGTTGACCCATGGCGGCACCGGCGTGCGCGCCGCGGTTCCCGGTTATCGCATCGCCGGCAAGACCGGCACCGTGAAGAAGGTTGGCAAACAGGGCGGCTATACCAGTGATACCCACATGGCGCTGTTCGCCGGCATCGCCCCCGCCAGTGCGCCGCGGCTGGCGATGGTGGTGATGGTCGACGAACCCAAGGGCAAGTACTACGGCGGCCTGGTCGCCGCGCCGGTCTTTTCCAAGGTGATGGGCCACGCCTTGCGACTCTTCAATATCCCCCCCGACGATCTGGGACCGGACGGGGTGAGACTGGCCGGTGCGGGGGATCAGGAATGATGACCCAAGCCGTCGCTTCCATCCGCATGCGCCTGGGCGACCTCCCCGGGCTTTCGTCGCTTTCGCCCCGGCAGGCGAATACGCCGCTTGCGGATATCACCGCCGACAGTCGCCGCGTGACCCCGGGGGCGCTCTTCTGCGCCCGAAGCGGTGGCGTCAGCCATGGCATGGACCACGTCGAGCAGGCCCTGGCCAAGGGGGCGGCGGCGATCCTCTGCGAACCGGGCGGCGAATGGAACGAGGCGCGCATCAACGGCTTTCAACAAAGACATGACAGGCCGATCATCCTGATCGAGGGGCTTGCGCGCAAGCTTGGCGACATCGCCGCCGCCTTCTTCGGTGATCCGTCCGCCGCGATCAAGGTAACCGGCATCACCGGCACCAATGGCAAGAGCAGCTGCGCCTGGTTCATGGCCCAGCTCAGCGGCGAGCCATGCGCCCTGATCGGCACCCTGGGTGCGGGCTTTGTCGGGCAGCTCGACGAAATCGCCCACACCACCCCGGAGGCGATCGAACTGCAGCGCCTGCTCGCCGGGTTGCGGCAGCGCGGGGCCCGGCACATCGCGATGGAGGCATCCTCCCACGCCCTGGACCAGGGGCGGGTGACCGGCGTCCGCTTCGATACCGCGGTGTTTACCAATCTGAGTCGGGATCACCTGGATTACCATGGCGACATGGCCGCCTATGGCGAGGCCAAGGCGCGACTTTTCCGCTGCTCGGGTGTGACGCGTGCCGTGATCAATCTCGATGATCCGTTTGGCGTGAAGCTGGCTGAAGAGCTGGCGGGGTCGGTTGAGGTTGTCGGCTACGAGCTGAGAACGAACGAGCCCTCACCCCAACCCCTCTCCCTCGGGGAGAGGGGCTCCATGGAGCCACGTATCTGGGCGGAGGGGTTGCGGGCGGATGGCCAGGGCCTCTCCTTCGTGGTCGACGGGGATTGGGGGCGCAAGACGATCCGCGCGCCGCTGCTGGGGCGCTTCAACATCGCCAACCTGCTGGCGGTCTACGGGGCGCTGTTGAGCCAGGGCGATGCGCTGGAGGATCTGGCCGAACGCACTGCGACCCTGCAAAGCGTGCCCGGCCGCATGCAGTTGCTGGGCGGCGGTGATCGCCCCGCGGTGGTGGTGGACTACGCCCACACCCCGGATGCCCTGGAGCAGGCCCTTTCGGCGTTGCGCGAACATGGCGACGGCCGCCTCCACTGCCTGTTCGGTTGCGGCGGCGACCGGGATCCCGGCAAGCGTCCGCTGATGGGTCGGATCGGCGAGCGCCTCGCCGATCGCCTGATGCTTACCGATGACAACCCCCGCTCGGAGTCCGGCGAGGCGATCATCGCCCAGATCGGTACTGGCCTGGAGCATCCCGAACAGGTAGAGATCGAGCGCCGCCGCGGCCATGCCATCGACCGCATCATCGCCGCGGCGCGCCCGGGCGAGCTGGTGCTGATCGCCGGCAAGGGCCATGAGCGCTATCAGCAGATCGGCGATCTCAAACACCCCTTCGATGATGTCGAGGAGGCGCGCGCCGCCCTGGAACGCCATTTCGGAGGGGGCGCGTAATGGACAACCTGATGCTCAGTCAGCTCCAGCACCCCCTCAACGCCCGCCTGATTGGCGCCGACGCCCCCTTTATCGGCATCACCAGCGACAGCCGGGCGGTGCGCCCGAATCAGCTGTTCGTGGCCTTGGTCGGGGAGCGCTTCGACGGTCACGACTTCGTCGCCGCCGCCGCCGAGCAGGGCGCGGCGGGGGCGCTGGTCTGCCGTGAGCTGGCGACGGATCTGCCGCAACTGCTGGTGGATGACACCTTGCGAGGCCTCGGCGCGCTGGCGGCCTGGCATCGTCGCCATCAACCCGGGCGGGTGGTCGGTATCACCGGCAGCAACGGCAAGACCACGGTCAAGGAGCTGATCGCGGCGATCCTTGGCCGCAGCGCCCCGACCCTGGCGACCCGGGGTAATCTGAACAACGAGATCGGCATGCCCCTGACCCTGCTGGAGCTGCGCGATGAGGCCTATGCGGTGATCGAGATGGGGGCCAATCATGCCGGCGAGATCGGACGTCTGAGTCGCATCGCCCAGCCCGACGTAGCGCTGCTCAACAACGCCGGCCGCGCCCACCTGGAGGGCTTCGGCAGCGTCGAAGGGGTGGCGCGGGCGAAGGGCGAGATCGTCGAAGGGCTGAGCGCCGACGGCGTCTTCATCTTCAACGCCGACGATGTCTGGGGCGACTACTGGCGCGGTCTCGCCGGTCCCTGGCGCAGGGTCGGTTTCGGCATGGGCGCGGGCGAAGTGCGCGGCGAAAGTCTGGCGGAAGGACGCCTCGCCATCCATTGCGCCGACTGGCGCATCGAGGTCCGTCCCAGGCTGGACGGCGAACACAATCGCATGAACATGGTCGCCGCGGCGGCGGCGGCGTGGGCGCTGGGCATTCCCGAGGCGACCATCCGCGCGGGGCTGGAAGCGGTGGTCCCGGTGAAGGGGCGTCTGCAACCCATCGCCGGCATCAACGGCAGCCAGCTGATCGACGACAGCTACAACGGCAACCCGGATTCGGTGGCCGCCGCGATCCGCTATCTCGCCGCGCAGCCGGGGCGGCGGTTCCTGGCGCTGGGCGAACTGGCCGAGCTGGGCGATGGGGTCGACGCCATCTACGAGGAGCTGGGCGAACAGGCCCATGCCGCCGGCCTCGACGGTCTGTGGGCGGTGATGCCCGCGGAGATCGCCGCCCGCTCTTTCGGCGCGGGCGGGCGCGCCTTCGCGACCCTCGACGAACTGCTGACCGCCGCCCGCGAGATCATCGGCGAGGGCGATCGGGTGCTGGTCAAGGGCTCCCGCCGTGCCGGCATGGAGCGGGTAGTCGCCGGCCTCTCCTGCCAACAAGCCGGGGGGGCGAACTGAGATGTTGCTGGAACTGACCCGATACCTCGCCACCCTGGACAGCGGCTTCAGCGTCTTCCAGTACCTGACCCTGCGCGCGATCCTGGGGATCCTCACCGCGCTGGCGATCTCGCTGCTGGTGGGGCCGATGATGATTCGGCGTCTGACCCATCATCAGATCGGCCAGACGGTACGCGACGACGGCCCCGAGTCCCACCTCGCCAAGTCCGGCACTCCGACCATGGGCGGGGCGCTGCTGCTGGTGGCGGTGGGGGTCTCGACCCTGCTGTGGTCGGATCTCGGCAACCGCTATGTGTGGATCCTGCTCGGCGTCACCGCCCTGTTCGGCGTAATCGGTTTCTATGACGACTACAAGAAGCTGGTGATGAAGGACCCCAAGGGGCTGGCCGCTCGTTACAAGTATCTGTGGCAGTCGCTGGGCGGATTCGGGGCGGCGCTGCTGCTCTACTACACCGCCGCGACGCCGGCGGAGACTACGCTGCTGGTGCCCTTCCTGAAGGATGTCACCTTCGAGATGGGCTGGCTCTTCATCCCCTGGGTCTACTTCGTCATCGTCGGTTCCAGCAACGCGGTCAATCTGACCGACGGCCTCGACGGGCTGGCGATCATGCCGACGGTGCTGGTGGCGGGGGCGCTGGGCATCTTCGCCTATGTCACCGGCCACGCCACCATCGCCAACTATCTGCTCATCCCCAGCATCCCCGGGGTGGGCGAGGTGGTGGTCTTCTGCGGCGCGCTGGTGGGGGCGGGGCTGGGCTTTCTGTGGTTCAACGCCTACCCCGCTCAGGTCTTCATGGGCGACGTGGGGGCGCTGGCGCTGGGCGCGGCGCTGGGCACGGTGGCGGTGATCACCCGTCAGGAGCTGGTGCTGGTGATCATGGGGGGCATCTTCGTCATGGAGACCATCTCGGTGATCCTGCAAGTGGGCTCTTACAAGCTCACCGGGCGGCGGATCTTCCGCATGGCCCCCCTGCATCACCACTTCGAACTCAAGGGCTGGCCCGAACCTCGGGTCATCGTGCGCTTCTGGATCATTACCGTGATCCTGGTGCTGGTGGGGCTGGCAAGCCTCAAGATACGGTAGATCCAATGGCGGCAACGGCGACAACAACGGATAGCGGGGCAAGCACCCTGATCGTCGGTCTCGGCAAGACCGGGTTGTCCTGCGCCCGTTATCTGGCGGCGCGGGGCATCCCTTTCGCCGTCGCCGACAGCCGTGCCCAGCCGCCGGGGCTGGATGCATTGAAGGCCGCCTATCCTGGGGTCGAGTGCCGCTGCGGCTCCTTCGATTCCGAGTTGTTCGCCCGCGCCCAACGGCTCATCGTCTCCCCAGGGGTGGCGGTGCGCGAGCCGGTCATCGCCCAGGCCGCGCGGCGCGGCGCGGAGATCATCGGCGATATCGAACTGCTGGCGCGCGAGGCTCAGGCCCCCATCGCCGCCATTACCGGCTCCAACGGCAAGAGCACGGTGACCACCCTGCTCGGCGAGATGGCGCTGGCGGCGGGGCGCGATACCGCCATTGGCGGCAATCTCGGCGAGCCGGCGCTGGATCTGCTGGCGGATGACAGGGAGTTGTACGTGATGGAGCTCTCCAGCTTTCAGTTGGAGACGACCCACAGCCTGCGCGCGAAGGTGGCGACGGTGCTCAATATCTCGCCGGATCACATGGACCGCTATCCCGATCTGGATGCCTATATCGCCGCCAAGGCGAAGATCTATGTCAATGCCGAACAGCGGCTGTTTAATCGTGATGACCCCCGCGTCATGGCGTTGCGGGGAGAAGCGAAAGAGAGCGATATCCTGTTCGGTCTGGGCGAACCCCGGGGGGCCAACGATTTCGGCCTGCGCGAGATCGACGGCGCAAGCTGGCTGTGCCGCGGCGAAGAGGGGCTGGTCGCCGCCTCCGAGCTGTTGATCCCGGGACGGCATAACCTCGCCAACGTGCTCGCCGCGCTGGCCATGGGTCTCGCCCTGGGGTTGCCACTGGCGGCGATGCGGCAGGCGATTGGCGGCTATCGCGGCCTGCCCCACCGCACCCAGCTGGTCCGCGAATACCAGGGCGTGCGCTGGTACAACGACTCCAAGGGCACCAATCCCGGCGCCTGCGCGGCGGCGCTGGAGGGCTTCGCCGGGGAGTCGGGGCGTACCCTGCTGATCGCCGGCGGCGACGGCAAGGGGGCGGCGTTCGACGAGCTGGGGGATGTGATCGCGAAACATGCCGGCGAGCTGATCATTATCGGCGTCGATGGCCCGCGCATCGCCGAGGCGGTGGCCGGACGTATCCCGATCCATGTCGCCGACAGCCTGGAGCGGGCGGTGGCGCGGGCCGCGGATCTGGCCCAGGCCGGTGATTGGGTATTGCTGTCGCCGGCCTGCGCCAGCTTCGACATGTTCGCCAACTACATGGAGCGGGGCGATGTCTTCGCCCGGGCCGTGGAGGGGCTGGGATCATGAGCGCCGAACTCCACATACAGGCCCTGCCCGGCCGCGCCGACCCGCTGCTGCCGGCCCTCGACTACCGTCTCATCGGCGCGGCGGTAACGCTGCTCTCGCTGGGGCTGATCATGGTCGCCTCCTGCACCCTCCATCGCTACGAGGAGGCCCCCTTCTACTTCGTCATTCGCCACGCCGTGGCGCTGGCGGCGGGGGCGGTCGCCGCCTTCGCGGTCTACCAGGTCCCGGTGCGGATGTGGCGACCGCTGGGGGCCGCCCTCTACCTGCTCGGCCTGGCGCTACTGGTGCTGGTGATGGTCCCTGGCCTGGGCAAGGAGGTGAACGGCGCCACTCGCTGGATCCGCGTGGCGGGGGTCAGTATCCAAACCTCGGAATTCATGAAGCTGTTTCTTATCATCTATCTCGCCGGCTATCTGGTGCGCCAGCAGGGACAGGTGATCGACAGCGTATGGGCCTTCATCAAGCCGATTCTGTTGCTGACCCTGGCCAGCTCGCTGATCATGTGGCAGCCCGATTTCGGCACCGTTGGCGTGTTGGTCGCCACGACCCTTGGCATGCTCTTTCTGGGGGGCGTATCCCTGCTCCACTTCGGCGCGCTGATGGGAATCGCCGGCGGCGCCCTGGCGGCCTTGATCTATGTCTCTCCCTACCGCATGGAGCGCATGACCTCCTTCACCGATCCCTGGGCCGACGTCAACGACAGCGGCTACCAACTGGCCCAGGCCTTGATCGCCTTCGGTCGCGGCGAGTGGACCGGGGTGGGGTTGGGCAACGGCATTCAGAAGCAGTTCTACCTGCCCGAGGCCCACACCGACTTCATCATGGCGGTGATCGGCGAGGAGCTGGGGCTGGTCGGCAGTCTGCTGGTGATCGGCCTGTTCGGCTACATCGTCTGGCGTGCCTTCGACATCTCGGCGGTGGCCCAGAGCAACGGCAACTTCTTCGCCAGCTGGCTGGCCCAGGGGCTGGGGCTGTGGCTGGGGATCCAGGCGATCATCAACATCGGCGTCAACATGGGCGTGTTGCCGACCAAGGGGCTGACCCTGCCGCTGATGAGCTACGGCGGCAACAGCATCGTGGTGGCGTGCATGGCGATCGCCATCCTGGTGCGCATCGATGCCGAAAATCGGCGTCACATCCCCGACGGCCCGCGGGAGGACAAGACATGGGCGGCGTGATGAGCGTGATGATCATGGCCGGCGGCACCGGCGGACACGTCTTCCCGGCGCTGGCGCTGGCCCAGGAGCTGCGCGCGCGGGGACGGGAGATCTTCTGGCTCGGCGTGCCCGGCGGCTTCGAGGCGCGGATTGTCCCAGCGCATGGCATCGAGCTGGAGATGGTGGATATTCAGGGCCTGCGCGGCAACGGCCTGGCACGCCAGCTGGCCGCGCCGTTCAAGATTACCCGCGCGGTGCTCAGGACCCTCGCCATCATCCGCCGACGCAGGCCGGGGCTGGTGGTGGGCATGGGCGGCTATGTGGCCGGGCCCGGCGGCGTCGCCGCCCGCCTTGCCGGCGTGCCGTTGGTGATTCACGAACAGAATCGCATTCCCGGCTTGACCAATCGGCTGCTGGCGCGCATCGCGCGGCGGGTGCTGGAGGCTTTTCCCGGAACCTTCGATGGCATCGCCGATGCGGTCGCGGTGGGCAACCCGGTGCGCCGGGAGATCACCCGCATCCCGCCCAAGGAGGGCATTGCCACGCCCGCCCGCCTGCTGGTATTCGGCGGCTCACTGGGGGCCCAGGCCCTCAATCAGGCGCTGCCCGCGGCGATCGCCAGACTGCCCGCCGAGCTGCGCCCCGAGATCCGCCATCAGGCGGGTCGCGACAAGGATGAGGAGACCCGCGCCGCCTATCGTGACGCGGGCGTCGCCGCCACCGTCACCCCGTTCATCGACGATATGGCCGAGGCGCTGACCTGGGCCGATCTGGCGGTGGCTCGCGCCGGCGCGTTGACCGTATCCGAGCTGGCCTGCGCCGGACGCGCCGCGATCCTGGTGCCACTCCCCCATGCGGTGGATGACCACCAGACCGCCAACGCCCGCTATCTCGCCGATGGCGGGGCGGCACGCATCGTACAACAGAGTGAATTCGACCAGGGCCTGCTGGAGGAGACATTGAAGGAGTTGCTGAGTGAACCCCAACGACTGCCGCGCATGGGGCAACGCGCCCGCGAGCTGGCGATGCAGGACGCCGCCGCCCGCGCCGCCGATCTGTGCCTGGAGATTCTGGAGGGCCGCGTGTCATGAACATGGAACGGGAACGCAAGCTGACCCGGGTCGGGCAGGTGATGGGGCGTATTCAGCACATCCACTTCGTCGGCATCGGCGGCTCCGGCATGAACGGCATCGCCGGGGTGATGCTCAACCTCGGCTACCAGGTCAGCGGCTCCGACCTCAAGGAGAGTCCCACCGTCGAGTGGCTGCGGGAGCTGGGGGCGACGGTCCACATCGGCCATGGTGCGGCCAACATTGCCGGGGCCGACGCGGTGGTGATCTCCAGTGCGGTGAATGAAGAGAATCCGGAGGTCAAGGCGGCGCGGGAGGCACGCATCCCGGTGGTGCCCCGCGCCGAGATGTTGTCGGAGTTGATGCGCTTTCGTTTCGGCATCGCGGTGGCCGGCACCCACGGCAAGACGACGACGACAAGCCTGATCGCCAGCCTGCTCAGCGAGGGCGGACTCGACCCGACCTATGTGATCGGCGGGCGCCTCCTCAGCAGCGGCAGCAACGCCCGCCTCGGCGCCAGCGAGATCCTGGTAGCGGAGGCGGACGAGAGCGACGCCTCGTTCCTCTATCTGCAACCCATGATCGCGGTGGTGACCAATATCGACCGCGATCACATGAGCACCTACGACGGAGATTTCGGGCGCTTGCGGGAGACCTTCGCCGAGTTCCTCCACCACCTGCCCTTCTACGGGCTGGCGGTGCTGTGTATCGAAGATCCCGAGGTACGGGCGCTGTTGCCCGGCATCTCGCGTCCGATTCGCAGCTACGGCTTTCGCGAAGAGGCGGACGTGCGCGCCGTGGATGTGCGCCAGCAGGGCACTCGCACCCACTTCACCGTGGTTTACGCCGAAGACGGCAGCCGCCACCCGGTGACCCTCAACATGCCCGGCGAGCATAACGTATTGAACGCGCTGGCGGCGATTACCGTCGCCCGCGAGCTGGAGATGGACTGCGACGGCATCTGCGACGCGCTGGAGCACTTTCAGGGTATCGGGCGGCGCTTCAACGTCACCGACCAGGTGGCCATCCCCGCCGGCCACTGCATCCTCGTCGATGATTACGGCCACCACCCGCGGGAGTTGACCTCCACCATCGAGGCGGCGCGTCGCAGCTGGCCCGATCGCCGGCTGGTGGTGGTATTTCAGCCCCACCGCTTCAGTCGTACCCACGAGCTGTTCGACGACTTCGTGATGGAGCTCGCCAAGGTGGATCAGTTGGTGCTGACCGAGGTCTATGCGGCAGGGGAGAAACCGATCAACGGCGCCAGCGGCCGCGATCTGAGTCGCGCGGTACGCGCCCGCGGCGCGACCCCGCCGGTGTTCGTCGATCCCCTGGAGGATCTCCCCGGGGTGCTCGGCGACATGCTCGACGACGGCGACGTGGTGCTCACCATGGGCGCCGGCAACATCGGCGCGATGTCGGCGCAATTGCCGGAGATGCTGGCGAAATTGGGGGAGAGAGCCCGATGATGGCGGCCATGGACCAGCATTCCGGATGGCGCGGCGAGCTGCGTTTCGACGAGCCGATGGCGCGCCACTGCACCTGGCGCGCCGGCGGCCCGGCGAGGCGCTACTATCGTCCGGTGGATCTCCAGGATCTGGCCGACTTCATCGCCGGCCTGCCAGAGGATGAGCCGTTATTGTGGGTGGGGCAGGGCAGCAACCTGCTGATTCGGGATGGCGGCTTCGACGGCACCGTGATTCATGCCACTGGTCGCCTCAATCGCATCGAGCGCCTGGACGAAAGGCAGCTGCGCATCGAGTGCGGCGCGTACTGCGCCTCCATCGCCCGCTTCGCCGCCCGCGCCGGCCTCGCCGGCGCGGAGTTCCTGGCCGGCATCCCCGGCACCATGGGTGGGGCGCTGGCGATGAATGCCGGCGCCTTCGGCGGTGAGACCTGGCCGCTGGTGCGGGAGGTGTGCACCCTCAACCGCCGCGGCGCGTTCACCCGACGTGCGCCGGGTGAGTTCGGGATCGGCTATCGTCAGGTGGATCGCCCCGCTGGGGAGTGGTTCGTGGCGGCGACCCTGGAGTTGAGCCGGGGCGAGGCGGAGAGCGGGCGCATTCGCGGCCTCCTCGACCGCCGCGCCGCCAGCCAGCCCATCGGCCTGCCAAGCTGCGGCTCGGTATTTCGCAATCCCGAAGGCGATCACGCGGCGCGTCTGATCGAGGCCGCCGGGCTCAAGGGACGCCGCATCGGCGCGGCCCAGGTGTCGCCGAAACACGCCAACTTCATCGTCAATACCGGTGATGCCACGGCGACGGAGATCGAGGCCCTCATCGAAACCGTGCGTAGCGAGGTGGAGCGGCGTTTCGGCGTGCGCCTGGAGAGCGAGGTTCACATTATCGGCAACGGAGGGAGGCCGCGATGAACGACCATCGGTTACGCTTCGACGCCGCCCGCTTCGGCCGGGTCGCGGTGCTCTACGGCGGCTGGGCCGCCGAGCGGGAGGTCTCCCTGCGCAGCGGCCAGGCGGTGCTCAATGGCCTGCTGGCGAAGGGGGTCGACGCCCACGGTATCGATGTGGATCGCGACATCCTCTCGCGTCTCGCCGATGGCGACTTCGACCGCGCCTTCGTGGTACTGCACGGGCGCGGCGGCGAGGATGGCGTAATCCAGGGCGCGCTGGAGGTGCTGGGTCTGCCCTACACCGGCAGCGGCGTGATCGGCTCGGCGCTGGGTATGGACAAGTATCGCAGCAAACTGATCTGGCGCGGGTTGGGTCTGGCGACCCCGGAATTCCAGCTGATCCGGGATGAGGCGGATCTGGAACGGGCCGCCGCGCTAGGCTTTCCGCTGATGATCAAGCCGATCCACGAAGGCTCCAGCATCGGCATGAGCAAGGTGGAGACCCGCCAACAGCTCGCCGCCGCCTGGAATACCGCCCGCCGATATGACCGCGCGGCGCTGGCGGAGCGCTGGATCGTCGGCGAGGAGTACACCGCCTCGATCCTGGGTGGCCAGGCGTTACCCTTGATTCGGCTCGAAACCCCGCGAGAATTCTACGACTACCAGGCCAAGTACAGTGAGGCGACCACCCGCTACCACTGTCCCTGCGGCTTGCAGGAGGAGACGGAGGCCGAGATTCAGGCATTGGCGCTGCAAGCCTTCCAGGCGATCGACGCCTTCGCCTGGGGGCGCGTTGACCTGATGCGCGATGGCGCCGGCAAGAGCTGGCTGATCGAGGTCAACACGGTGCCGGGCATGACCGACCACAGCCTGGTACCCATGGCGGCGAAGGCCCTCGGCATCGATTTTGCCGAGCTGGCGTGGCGGATCCTGGCGACCACCCTGGAAATGAACGGGGAAGATACGGGCCGCGAGGGGCGCGTGGAGACCGGCTGATGCCGGGGGTGGCGATGCCGCGGGGCCGCGCACTGTCCTACACGGGACGCTGGCGGCGCACCCGCCTGGCGGTGCTGGTGCTGGCGATCCTGGGGCTGCTGGCGGTGCTGGGCTGGAGCGCCGCCCAGGCACTGCTCGACCCGACGCTGCTGCCGGTGAAGGTAGTAGGGGTGGAGGGGGAGTTGCGTCACATGGAGCGAGGCGACCTCAAGCTGGCGATCGCGCCGCTGATCCAGCGCGGCCTGTTCGGGGTCGATGTGGAAGACGCGCGCCAGCGGGTGCTGGCGCTGCCCTGGGCCGAAGAGGTGGCGGTGCGCCGCGTCTGGCCCGACAAGCTGGAGGTGACGATCAAGGAGTTCGAGCCGATGGCGCGCTGGCGGGAGGATTCGCTGGTGGACGCCCGCGGCAGCGTCTTCACCCCCAAGCCGGAGGAGATTCCGCTGGGGCTGCCTCGGCTGTGGGGGCCGGAAGGGGATGCCCAGCGGGTGACCGCGATGTACCTGGAGATCTATCCCGAGCTGAAGAAGCTGGGGCTGGACATGGTGGCGCTGCGGCTCAACGACCGTCGCTCCTGGAGCATCGAGATGCGCGGCGGGCTGCGGGTCGAGCTGGGCCAGCGGGAGGTGGAGCGGCGCTTCGCGCGCATGCAGCGCATCTATCCGGAGCTGATCGAACGGCGCACCGGACGCATGCTGAAGATGGATTTTCGCTATCCCAACGGGGTGGCGGTGACCTGGAGTCGGGGATCCTTTCGCAAATAGCGAGGAGATCCGGGCTGAAGTTGTACAACGCTGACGAGAGGTCGGCTGGAGAGACCGGAGAATGACCAAGAAAACGGATATGGGACTGGTGGTCGGCCTGGACATCGGCACCTCGAAGGTGGTGGCGATCGTGGGCGAGATCCAGCTCGACGGCTCCATCGAGATCGTCGGCATCGGTTCCCACATTTCTCGCGGTCTGAAAAAGGGCGTCGTGGTGAACATCGAATCCACCGTGCAGTCGATCCAGCGCGCCATCGAAGAGGCGGAGCTGATGGCGGGTTGCGAGATCAAGTCGGTCTACGCTGGTATCGCCGGCAGCCACATCCGCGGCCTCAACTCCAATGGCATCGTCGCGATCAAGGATCACGAGGTGACCCCCCACGACGTGGATCGGGTGATCGACGCGGCGCGGGCGGTGGCGATCCCGGCGGATCAGAAGATCCTGCATATCCTGCCCCAGGAGTTCATCATCGATGACCAGGACGGCATTCGCGAGCCGGTGGGGATGTCCGGGGTGCGCCTGGAGGCCAAGGTACACATGGTCACCGGCGCGGTGAGCGCGGCCCAGAATATCGTCAAGTGCGTCGAGCGCTGCGGTCTGGAGGTGGATGATCTGATCCTGGAGCAGCTCGCCTCCAGCTATGCGGTGCTGAAGCAGGATGAAAAGGATCTTGGCGTCTGTCTGGTGGATATCGGCGGCGGCACCACGGATATCGCGGTATTCACCGAGGGGTCGATCCGCCATACCGCGGTGATCCCGATTGCCGGTGATCAGGTCACCAACGATATCGCGGTGGCGCTGCGCACGCCCACCCAGCACGCCGAGGAGATCAAGATCCGCTACGCCTGCGCGCTGACCCAACTCGCCGCCACCGACGAGAGCATCGAGGTGCCCAGCATTGGTGATCGACCGCCGCGACGGCTCTCCCGCCAGACCCTGGCGGAGGTGGTGGAGCCTCGCTACGAGGAGCTTTTGAGTCTGGTGCAGGCGGAGCTGCGCCGCAGCGGTTTCGAGGACCTGATCGCCGCCGGCGTGGTCCTCACCGGCGGTAGTTCGAAGATGGAGGGGCTGGTGGAACTGGCCGAAGAGGTCTTTCACATGCCGGTGCGGCTGGGATATCCCCAGCATGTCAGCGGCCTGTCGGATGTGGTGAGCAACCCGATCTACGCCACCGGCGTCGGATTGCTGCTGTTCGGGGGCTCGAACAAGTATGGAAGCGTTCGCGACCTCCCGGAAAGGGTTGGGGTGGCGGCGGTATGGGAACGTATGAAGAGTTGGTTTCAGGGCAACTTTTAACGTACAATTTCGGGTTAAATTTGGATGGATCATGGATCTTACAGGAGACGAGGCAATGGCAATGTATGAATTGGTGGAAGCCGCTAGCCAGAACGCGGTAATCAAGGTCATGGGCGTCGGCGGCGGCGGCGGTAACGCGGTCAGCCACATGCTCGACGGCAACATCGAGGGGGTGGATTTCATTTGCGCCAACACCGATGCCCAGGCGCTCAAGAACAATCGGATTCGCACCCTGTTGCAGATCGGCGCCAATGTCACCAAGGGGCTGGGCGCCGGCGCCAATCCGGAGATCGGCCGTGACGCCGCGATGGAGGACAAGGAGCGCATCCAGGAAGTCCTCGACGGTACCGACATGCTGTTCGTGACCGCCGGCATGGGCGGCGGCACCGGCACCGGCGCCGCCCCCGTGGTCGCCGAGGTGGCGCGCGAGATGGGTATTCTCACCGTGGCGGTGGTCACCAAGCCGTTCCCCTTCGAGGGTCGCAAGCGCATGGAGATCGCGGTGCGTGGCATCGAAGAGCTGTCCCGGCACGTCGACGCCCTGATCACCATCCCCAACGAGAAGCTGCTCGCCAACCTGGGCAAGGACGTCAGCCTGCTGGGGGCCTTCAAGGAGGCCAACAACGTGCTCCAGGACGCGGTCTCCGGCATCGCCGAGCTGATCACCCGTCCCGGCCTGATCAACGTCGACTTCGCCGACGTCAAGACGGTGATGTCCGACATGGGCGTCTCGATGATGGGCATAGGTCGCGCCAAGGGCGAAAACCGCGCCCGCGTCGCCGCCGAAGAGGCGATCAACAGCAGCCTGCTGGAAGACATCGAGCTCTCCGGCGCCCGCGGCATCCTGGTCAACATCACCGCTGGCCTCGATCTCACCATCGGCGAGTTCGACGAGGTGGGCAGCACCGTGCGCGAAGTGGCGGCGGACGACGCCACCGTGGTCATCGGCACCGCCCTCGATCCGGACCTGCAGGACGAATTGCGGGTCACCGTCGTCGCCACCGGTCTCGGCGGCAAGAGCCGAGCCGCGTACGAGCAACCGGAGCCGGAGATGGTGGAACAACCCTCCATCAAGTTGGTCTCCAACAAGGGCGAGGCAAAGCGCCCCGAAGCGGCGCGGGAAGCCGAACCCTCCATGCCCAGCGGCGGACTGCGCCGCGAAGCCGGCTCAGCCAAGCGTTACGTCGACGCCGCCCGCGACAACGACATGGATTATCTCGATATTCCGGCGTTCCTGCGGCGTCAAGCAGACTAGTGCGGAGTGCTGGTGCGAGTGCTGAGTGTTGAGTGCTGGGTGCTGGGTGCGGAGTGCTGAGTGTTGAGTGCTGGGTGCTGGGGGCAGCGTGAATGCCGCGAGGAGTGGCAGTCCTTGAAGGACTGCCACTCCTAAGCAAGTTCCGGGTACCGAATGCTGAGGCGACCCTTGAGACCAACCCTGCGAGGAGGGCTTGATCAGCGTGACCGTGCCCCATCTTCACCGCTTCGCCCAACCAGCCCATGGGAGCCATGACCCGTGCGAATGGGATAGAATCCCCGTTTCGCGCCGTCATGGACGACTCCCCGTGTCGGCCCTGTTTTCGGCCCCGGCCCGCGCCGCTACCAGCCTAAGGACGATTCATGACTGAAAACCTGATACGCCTCGCCACCCGAAAGTCGCCGCTTGCCATGTGGCAGGCCGAGCATGTCGCCGCCCGCCTGGAGGCCCTCCATCCAGGCCTCAAGGCGGAGATCCTCGGCATGAGTACCAAGGGGGACAAGATCCTCGACACGCCACTGGCGAAGATCGGCGGCAAGGGCCTCTTTGTCAAGGAGCTGGAGCAGGGCATGCTGGAGGGCCGGGCGGATATCGCCGTCCACTCCATGAAGGACGTACCGGTGGAGTTCCCCGGGGGGCTCCACCTGCCGATCATCATGGAACGGGAGGATCCCCGCGACGCCTTCGTCTGCAACGATTACGCCGACGTCATGGAACTGCCCCAGCGGGCGGTGCTGGGCACCGCCAGCCTGCGTCGTCAGTGTCAGATCGCCGAAAGGCGTCCCGATCTGGAGATCAAGGTGCTGCGCGGCAACGTCAACACCCGCCTACGCAAACTTGACGATGGCGAATACCACGCCATCATCCTCGCCTCGGCGGGCCTCAAGCGCCTCGAATTCCATGAGCGCATCCGCAAGATCCTGCCGCCGGAAGAGAGCCTGCCGGCGATCGGTCAAGGCGCCTTGGGGATTGAATGCCGAAGCGATGACGAGCGGGTCAATCGCCTGCTCGCCCCGCTGCACGACGAAAACACCAGCTTCTGCGTCAAGGCCGAACGCGCCTTCAACCGCCGCCTGGAAGGCGGTTGCCAGGTCCCCATCGGCGGCTACGCCATCCTCGAAGGCGATCAACTCTGGCTGCGCGGGCTGGTTGGAACCCCCGATGGCAGCCAGATCGTTCGCGGCGAACGCTGCGGCGATCCCAAGGATGGCGAAGCCATGGGAACCGACCTGGCGGAAGAGCTGCTGGGCAAAGGTGCGGAGAAAATCCTTGCCGAGCTCTATCAATCGTAGGTCGGGTTAGCGTAGCGTAACCCGACAGAGCGTGAAGTAACTCGCTGATAGTTGGGTGTAACCATTCAGCATGAGAATTAGACAGGATTAACAGGATTTTGAGGATTGACATGATGTGATTGCGGTGCCGGCTGGGAGTTCTGTCCGGGTTGGGCGCGGAGTTGATGTATGCCCATCCCGGAACATGGCGGCATCAGCTCGTTGCACCAGGACATTGTTCGCGAACTGAGCATCCTGTAAATCCTGAAAAATCTTGTTAATCCTGTCTATTCTCCCTATTGCACGGTCATGCTGAATAGTTACAGTTGAGTTACGCTATCGCCAACCCAACCTACGTTTGGCTGGTACCCACGCGCCGCGTGAGTACCTCTTCCCGCCGCGCCGCGCCACTACCAAGCCGATCCAGACCATCGGTGTTCATCCAGGGCTCAGAATCAGAAGCAGGCTCGGCCACCATGACTGCTCCCCCCCTCGCCGGCATCGGCGTCCTCATCACCCGCCCCGCGCCCATGGGCGAAACACTGGCGAATCGAATTGAAGCGCTGGGCGGAAAGCCCCTGCTGCTCCCCACCATCGAACTCGAATCCGCCATTGATGACAAAACCACCGCCGAACGTCTGAGCCAGGCGGCGGATTATGATCTGATCATCTTTATCAGCCGCAACGCCGTTCGTTTCGCCGAGCCCGCTTTTGACCGCATTCGTCAGACCCGAGTCGCGGCGGTAGGCGGCGGCACCGCCAAGGCCCTCGCCGAGGCGGACATCACCGCCCTTACCCCCGAACAACGCTTCGATAGCGAAGGCCTGCTGGCGCTGCCGGAGTTCCATCAGGTAACCGGCAGGCGCATCCTAATCATCCGCGGCAACGGCGGTCGCGAACTCATGGCCGAGACCCTGCGCGAGCGCGGCGCGCGGGTCGATTACGCCGAGGTCTACCGGCGTGTCCTGCCGAACTACCCCCCTTTCCGCCTCGATCTCCCCTGGGACGAAATCCATATCCTCACCACCACCAGCCGGGAGGTCCTCGCCAACCTCATCCAGTTGCTCGGCCCGGAACGTCTACCCAAAGTGTTCGGCAAACCCGTGATCGTTGTCAGCAAGAAAAGCGAAGCATTAGCCAGGGAAAAAGGATTTCAACGGGTCATCCTCGCTGACGGGGCCAATGATGACGCCATGCTTGACGCAGTCGTCGCATCTTGGCCAGCGATTTGATATCGGATTCGATACACACGAACTGGCAACACAATAGAATAGGTTGAAGGCTCCACACGCCATCCCGTTCATCCTGTCTATTCTTCGACCCTCAGAAGCGGAACTGGTCAAGGGTTGAACTCTCACGATTCATCGCAAATTATCGAGAAGGAGGTACGCGTGCCAACGACAGAAGACGAAAACATCCCGATCGAAACCCGTTCTGAAACCCATGCCGACCGTGTCGCCTTTCTCGTCGACGGCGAGGCCTACTACGGTGCGGTGCGCGAGGTGGCGAAGCAGGCGCGGTGTTCGCTGCTGATCCTCGGCTGGGATGTGGACAGCCGTATGCGCCTGCGGCGGGACGAGGTGGACGACGGCTACCCGGCGGAGTTGGGGGAGTTTCTCAACGCCCTGGCGGAGCGCTCGCCCCACCTGCACATCCATATCCTGGTGTGGGACTTCGCCATGATCTACGCCCTGGAGCGGGAGTGGATGCCGATCTACCGCCTCGGCTGGAACACCCACCACCGGCTGCATTTCTACATGGATGATCGCCACCCCATCGGCGCGTCCCACCATCAGAAGGTGGTGGTGGCGGATGACAAGGTGGCCCTGGTGAGCGGCTTCGACCTCAGCAAGTGGCGCTGGGACAGCTCGGAACATCGCGCTGATGACCCGCGGCGCATCGATCCGGCGGGGCGACCCTATCCCCCTTTCCATGATATTGGCATGATGGTTTCTGGCAAGGTGGCCCGTGCCCTCGGCGATCTGGTGCGCCAGCGCTGGCGGCGCGCCACCGATCACTCCCTGCATCCCCCGGTCGCCGAAGAGGAGACGGATCCCTGGCCGGCGTCGATCTCCCCCGATCTGCGCGACACGCCGCTGTCCATCGCCCTCACCCTGCCTCGCCATGGCGCCCAGACCCCGCGCCGGGAGATCGAATCCCTCTACCTGCGCGGCATCGACGTGGCGCGGCGTTTCATCTACATCGAAAACCAGTACCTCACCTGCGGCGGCATCGCCGAGGCGCTGATGAAACGCCTCAAAGAGGGGCAGGGGCCCGAGGTCGTCATCGTGCTGCCGCTGCGCACCGGCGGTTGGCTGGAACAGCACACCATGGATGTCCTGCGGGATCGCCTCCTGCTCCGCCTCGAAGACGCCGACAAGTACGCCCGCCTGCGAGTGGTGTATCCCAGGCTGCCCCACACCCAGTCCCAGTTCGTGCAGATTCACAGCAAGCTGATGGTGGTGGATGATCACTGGCTCACCATCGGCTCCGCCAACCTCTCCAATCGCTCCATGGGGCTCGACAGCGAATGCAATCTGGCCATCGAGCAGGCCCGGGACGTCGCCGTCCAAAAGGCGGTGGCGAGCCTGCGCAACCGCCTGCTGGCGGAACATATGGAGGTCAGCGAGGAGAAGGTCGCCGAGACGCTCGAAGAGACGGGCTCCCTGTGCGAAACCGTCGACCATCTGAGCCAGGGCGAGCGTCGGCTGGAACGTCTCAAACCCCAGACCACCCCCGAGGTCGATGCGCTGGTGCCGGAGGCGGGTCTGGTGGATCCGGAACGCCCCATCGCCGCCGACCGCATGGTGGACCTGTTCGTGCCGGGGGAGGAGGCGAAGCCCGCCAGCGGCCGGCTGATCGCCGCCGGCGGCATGCTGCTGTTGATGGTGGGCCTCGCCGCCGCCTGGCGCTGGACGCCGCTGGGCGAGTGGCTGACCCTCAATCAGATCCAGGCCTTCGTCGGCGAGTTCAGCGGCCTGCCCGGCACCCCGCTGCTGGTGATCGCCCTGTTCGTGGTCGCCGGTCTGGTCTCCGTGCCCCTGACACTGCTGGTGGTGGTCAGCGTGGTCACCTTCGGCCCCATGCTGGGCGGCCTCTACGCCCATGTCGGGGCGACCCTCAGCGCCCTCGCCGCCTACGCCATCGGTAGCGGCATGGGGCGCTCCACGGTGCGCCGACTCGCGGGATCCGGCATCAATCGCCTGAGCCGACGCATGGGCAAACGCGGCATCGCCACCGTCATCTTTCTGCGCATCGTCCCGGTCGCCCCCTTTACCATCATCAACCTGGTGGCCGGGGCCTCCCACATCAGCCTGCGCGACTTCGTCATCGGCACCCTGTTCGGACTGCTGCCCGGCATCATCGCCCTCGCCGCCTTTACCGACGGCATCCAGCGCACCCTCCGCCGCCCCGCCGATGAGAACCTGATCTGGCTGGCGGTGGTGGTGGCGGCGATCCTCATCGGCGGCTGGTTGATTCGGCGCTTTCTGGTCAACCGCCCGGCGCGGGGAGGGGGTTCTTGAGGCTGATAAGAGTTGCGACCTATAACATCCACGCCGGGGTGGGCGGCGACAAAGCCTTTCGGCCCCAGCGCACCGCCGAGTTGCTGCGCTCACTGAATGCCGACGTCATCGCCCTGCAAGAGGTGATCTCGCTGGGACCGGATGGCTTCGCCTTTCTCGCCGAGCTGGCCAAGGCGACGGAGATGACCGCCATCCCCGGCGCCACCATGCTGCGCGGCGATGCCGAATATGGCAACGCCCTCCTTACCCGCCTGCCGGCAAGCAACGTGCACAAGATCGAACTCCCCTTCAACGGCCGGGAACCCCGCGGCGCCCTCAACGCCACCCTGGAGACCCGGCTAGGGCGCATCGGCGTCACCGTAACCCACCTCGGCCTGACGCATCGGGAACGCATGGAACAGGCCCGCCGCCTGCTCGCCGCGCTGCCCGACGATCCCCCAGAGCAGATCCTGCTCGGCGACCTCAACGAACCCATCCCCGGCACCGGCGCACTGAAGCTTTTAAGCAAACGCTTTCGCCTCCTCCCGCCCCGGCGTACCTTTCCGGCACGCTTGCCCCTGCTCGCGCTGGATCGTGTCGGCTATTGCGGGGCGCTGGAGCCGGTTCAGCGAGCCATTCCCCGAGATCGGCTGGCTCGCATTGTGTCGGATCATTTGCCGCTTATCGTTGATTTTGCGATGAGTCGAGCAAGGAGTGGCAGTCCTTGACCAATGGCCCAGCCTCTGTACGCGTGTGGATGAGGTGCTGTCCGGCCAGCAGTCTTTTGTGCCGTCGAGCGCCAGGCGCAGCGTATCGCCGGTGCGCAGCTGTTAGCGCGTGAAAGCCAAAAAACGGCTGAGACCTAGTCCCAAGAGGGTGACGCGCAAAGCGTGGATCTCGATTCCATGGACTTGATCCGCCCGCGTACCGTCGGCGTTGAGCAAGTCGCGCTGTGGGCCATGCAGCAGGTCGATTTCGTGGGGTTGCTCAAGGGGCTGGGATTCACCGGCCCCCAGCGGTCGGCGGCCCTGGGCTCGATTATCGGTCGGCTGGTTAAACCCGCTTCCGAACTCGCCACACACCAATGGCTGGCGGAGCACAGCGGGCTGGGCGAGTTGCTGGATGTGGATTATGAGGCGTTGAAACTTTCTCAGCTGTATCGGGTCTCGGATCGGCTCTACAGTTCGAGGGCGGTGATTGAGCGGGCGCTGTTCGATCGAGTCAGCACGCTGTTTGGTCTGTCAACGACCATCACGCTCTTTGATATGACCAATACCTTCTTCGAGGGAGCCGCCGAAGGCAATGCCAAGGCCCGGCATGGGCGTTCGAAAGAGAAACGCAGTGACTGCCCGCTGGTGACCTTGGGCATGGTGCTCGATGGCGGTGGTTTTTGTCAGGCGCTCCGAGGTCTTTTCCGGCAACGTCAGCGAAGGCAAAACCATGGTAGTAGCGTGGTGTCAAAGATGGGCTAAAAAACCTGGACCACATTTGGCGCGACCGCGGCAGAAAATTCGATGGATAGTGGAAAGTCCAAACCAATATCGCGTCATTCTCGGCGCTTTGCGGTGAGCCATCCCTGCGATAGCTCGATTTCCAGAATACTTGCACAGCCTCTGGAGCGTGGGAACCAACGAAAAAAGCCCCGTCCATCATGAAGATGAACGAGGCTTTTGCGTGAACTTGCTCGTCTAGCGTCGAATCAGGAACAGCATGGCGTCCACGATGCCTTGCCTATTCCGGCAGTCCATCAACGCCCTTTCCTACTGGAATCATGGGCGCGTCGATATCGCCTTCCAATCCTGGCCTACGCCGACTGCTGCTAGCTCCCATTCTGGATTACATGCCGCCCATGCCGCCCATTCCGGACATACCGCTCATGCCGCCCATTCCGGACATACCGCTCATGCCGCCCATTCCGGACATACCGCTCATGCCACCCATTCCGGACATACCGCTCATGCCACCCATTCCGGACATACCGCTCATGCCACCCATTCCTGACATGCCGACGGGGTGAAGGGTCACCACGCCATTGCCGTGAACCTTGTAGGCACCGTACATACCGGCCATCCCGGACATACCACTCATGCCGCCCATTCCGGACATACCGCTCATGCCACCCATCCCGGACATGCCGCTCATGCCACCCATCCCGGACATGCCGCTCATACCGCCCATGCCGCTCATACCGCCCATTCCGGACATACCGCTCATGCCACCCATCCCGGACATGCCGCTCATACCGCCCATTCCAGACATGCCACTCATACCACCGTGCGATCCGCTATAGGCGGACAACGGCAGAATCGCGAGGGTACCTGCAATCATCACTGCTTTGATGCTGAAAAAACGCTTAAAATTATTCATCGGTTAACTCCCAAAAAATCATCAGAAAGCCCAATAAGGTGTTATCAGGCGCATCCCACCAGCAAATATTTTGATTCGAACTTGATGGGCAAAGCCGATCTGTATTCGCAAAATGCAGGCCAAATACCCGATTTCGCCCAAGACCGCTCATCGAAATTTCATTTATCCACTATTATTCAATTAGTTGAATAAAATCATCGTAGCATCCATCAAGTGACGCACGCATCGCCAATCCTCACCAGAGAGTCCTTCAATATGCCAAATTGGCAGCCCAAACCACAGGCACCTCACGCAGATCAGGCCCCTTATAACTTACCCGCTTGATGAGTGCACCTTACGAGAACTCGACATCGATCCAGCTTTTTTCATTCGGTTACATAGACTAAGCGCGCTCTGACGCGCCCGGCCTCATCGCCCCACCGGACTCAAGGCGCATCGACGGAAGAGAAGTTGCCCCACTCCTTGGATATGCCATCTTGGCAGGGGAACGATGAGATCACCGAGTCCAGCCGCACCTAAATCAGGGAAGCGATAGCCTGCTGGCAATGACCTCGGCAACCAGCGTTTTACCAACTCCACAAATTCGCTGCGTTTACTGCGCCAATTTGACCGTTGCATCATATTCGAGGGTGGATCATTGACAAGTCACACTCGTCGCAGTGGCCTGGAACTGCGCTTCGGGTTTGATCCTGGTGTTCGCTTTCAAGGAGATGCTTGGCGCGTTCAGGGTGGTGGCGGAAGATGCCTCGAAAGTAACGGTTCCCGATGTGGTGATTTCGCTTTCGGATGAGAACGTACGCTCACCATCATAACTGCCGCTGAGGGTGATCGCGCCTTGCTGGCATTGATCTCCAGTCTGGTTGCCATCGTTTTCAGTCCACATCAGATCATAGCGGTTGCCCGCGTCCCCATAATAAACTTTTAAATAGTAATTTGCAGCGGTCTGTGGTAATGAGAGCTCTATGTTTTCATTGTCGTTAACGCTGGTAGAGTCCGCAAGCAGGTTTTCGCCTGCATCGTATAGCGCAAGGTCGATATCACCTTCGGCATGGGTAAAGGTCAGCTCGACCTGAAGAAGGGTGCTCTGCGCGGATACGGAGATCTTGTACCAGTCGTTGTCACTTTGGATGCCTGCCCCTTCCAGGCCGCTTAACCAGACACCGCCGCTATTTGACAGGTCATGGGCGCTTGAGAAGTCGTCATTCTCTTCATAGGCGTCATCAGGGCCGTGGTGAACGGGGGCGCCGCCGAACCACCGCAAATCATAGCTGCTGCCGGACTCGCTCTGGTACCCGTAGACTCTCACAAAGTAGTCGGCATCGCTTGCATCGACGGTAAAATCAATCGCTTCGTTATCGGTAAAACTCACAGAGGAGGCAAGCATGTTTCCGGCTTCATCATAGAGCGCCAGATCAATATCACCTTCCGCGTGAGTAAAGGAGAGTTCAACCTGAATCCGCTCGTATCCCGGGGTCGCGTAGATCTTGTACCAATCGTCATCCCGCTGAATACCCGGGCCATTGAGTTCGCTCAGCCAGGTGGACTCGTCATAGGTCAGGTCATGGGCGAAGGGTTGGGTATCGTTTTCCTCGTACTGATCATCCGTGATTGGAGTTGAACTGGCCCATTGCAGGTCATAGGTATTGCCATTATTTCCGTAGTAGACCTTGATGAAATAGCTGCCCGACGAGGGGACGACATGATCGATGGACTCAAAGTCGGTAACCGATGTCGAGGTGGCGAGTAGCTCCCCCGCGGCGGTGTACAGCGCCAGATCAATGTCACCCAGAGAGTGATGGAAGTTCAATTGGATCATGATGCGCTCGGATCCAGGGGGCGCATGGATCTGATACCAATCGTCGTCTCCCTGAATGCCGTATCCATCGATCGTACTCAAATAGGTTTGCGGGTAACCGCTGATGTCCATCGCACTTTCCAGCGTGTCATTCTCCTCGTAGGGATCGTCTGGCCCCGTATACTGGGGAGCTTGGTCATCCCACCACAGGTTATAGCTATTGCCGTTGTTCGCGTTATAGACCTTCAGGTAGTAATCTCCGCTGGAAGACAGGGTATGATCCAGGGCTTCATTGTCCGTCGTACTGGTAGCGGCGGCCAGCAGGGTTCCCGAGGCGTTATACAATCCCAGGTTGATGTCGCCGTTGGCATGGGTGAATTGCAGGTTGACCTGAATCCGCTCGTAACCAGCCGCGGCATGGATGCGGTACCAATCGTCATCGCGCTGTACCCCAAGCCCGCTCAAGCTGTTGAGCCAGGTCTGGTTTTGGCTTGATAGGTCGTATGCATCTTGCAAGGTGTCATTCTCCTCGTAGTTGTCATCGCTATCACCGCCGCCTTCGCCGCAGGCCTTCTGGTCGGTTGAGATGATCAGCGAGAATGGTTGGGCCTGCCCGTTGCGCAGGCTTCCCTTGTGACTGACTTGCAGGGTGTAGTTGCCAGCAGAGGGAGAGGTGACGACGACCTGTTCGATGTTGTCCAGGCTGTTGTCGCCGGTGGATGCCCCGCTGTCGGGGGAGGAGGGGTTGAGCACCCAGGGGTAATAGGTTGTGGAGTCGTTGCTGATGCGCAAATCCAGGTCGTTAACCAGCATCGGGTTGGATGGGTCGAGGGATGCATTGACCGGCGTTCCTGGAGGGTCGCGCCATGCCAGCGTCGCCTTGAGGGAGGTCTCGCCGCTCAGCATGTTCAGCGGAATCGAGACACTGCTACCGTTGTTCAGGGGCATTTCATGGATCTGTTGGCAGCCGGTACCGGCGGCATGGTCGCTGACCAGACTGGCCGCGGCTTCGCCGTTCAACAATCCCCAGCCGAACCGGTAATCGGGTCCGGGGTACGCGCCAGCCTCACGCGCAGTGTGTATCGCCAGGCCTTTCAGGGTCGCGGCTCGCATTGGAGTGCCGTTATGCAGGCTCTTGTAGTATTGTTGCACCAGCGCCAGCGTCCCGGTCACGTTGGGGCTGGCCATGGAGGTTCCGCTCATGTTTCCATAACTGTCGCTGGCATCGGAAAGGGAGGAGAGCACACTTATCCCGTTGCCCACCAGGTCCGGCTTGATTCTGCCATCATCCGCGGGACCCCAGCCGCTGAACGAGGACATGGTGACATCCGAGGCGGAGGAGTAGCTCGGGACATCATATACCGCGCCAACGGTCAATATATTCTTGGCTAGGGCATAGCCGGAGATGCTGTCGTAACCACTTGTACCACCATCAAGATCTCGGGAAAGGCTTGACTTGGTCCAGTCGCCGGATCCGGGATCGTAAACCCAATACTGCTCCCCCGTCGGCGGACCACTATCGCCACGGTCGTTGCCAGCGGCCTTGACGATCAGATAATAGGGGGCGTCATAGGCGATCTGGTCCCACTCCTGGGAATCCTGGGAATAAAAGCCGAACTTGTAATCTTCGACGTTGCTGATGGAGGTGTCGCCATACCAGGAGTAGCCGTCACTGCTTAAAGACCAGCCGGTGATCAGGCCATAGGAGTGATTCGAGATCTCAAGTCCGCCAGAGGCGGCGGTCGCCATCTCGGAGGTGTCGTAATGCCAGTCGTGGGCGTGCAGATTGGCGCGATACGCCATGCCCTTGGCGCTCGTATATGCGCCGCCGCCAATCAGGGTGCCCGCGACATGGGTGGCATGGTCATTCGCGCTTTCGGGGGAGTCGATTTGCGTCACTCGACCGCCAAACTCTTGATGGCCGGTCAGCACACCGCCGCCATCCCACTCCCCGATGGTGTAGCCTTGCCCGGTGACGTTGTAGGGGGAGAGCCAGAGTCGGTCGGCGCGCGTCGAAACCGCGGCATCTTCATTTTGCGTGGTGTAATAAACGGGCATGCCGGAGGATGCCAGTTCTTTGAGTTCCATGGTGCTTCTGCCTGAGTCCCGGCGAATCGGCCAGCCGAGCCGCTTTGCTTTGGCCGAAGCCTGCTCGCGCTTGCGCTCCGCTTGCTGGCGTTTTTCCGCCGCGAATGCCCGTAATTCCGCCGCCCGAGTAGCTTGCCGCACTGCCTGAGGCGCAGCCTTGAGCATGGCGCCGTTGTTGCCTGAAGGGTTGGCGGGCGGTGTCGCCGCAACCGCCAGGCAGCTAGCCAGGGAAGCGGAAAGGAGCAGCGCGAAAAGATATGAAAAGCGTGCCATGGGGGCGCCTCGCAAACGGAGATTCAAGGTGGAGTCTGGTTAAGTATATCCGCGGCAAGAGGCGGAGGGAAAGCCGGAATGGGCCGCAACCCATCATCCGACGATTTCCGGCCCGCGATGGAATACCAGACGGTCTCCTTCAGGATGGCGACGAATCTGCTAAGGCAGGCGTACGGACCTAGTGCAGCACCCGCCAAATAAGCAATAACACCATTTATCTAAAAATCAATATTATATAATATTCATTGTGTATAGTCACTTGGCGGGTGCTGCACTAGCACGAAACCGAAACAGATTTTCCAGCGGTGTCGCGAGCAAGTGGTAATAAATCACCCGCATCACCGCGCCATGGCATTGTTAATGGATGCTTATGAACGTTATTCTACGGAGGGTTAGGCTGGCGCTGTAGCGTGTGAATTGAGGGGGGCGGCATATTGGGTGTCCCATAATGTCTCTGCTGATCGGCTTCGTCGCCTACAACAGCTGGCTGGCGATGGCGGTGCTCGGCGGGGCGGGTTGAAGGGCTCGGAAGGCGGGTTTACTTCCCAACAAGATGAAACACCGATCGCGTCGCTCGGTTGCCGCGGTGGCGAATCCGGGAGAGGGCGGTTCCGTTCCCCCGGATTCCGCATGGCGCCATCCGGGCTACGCGACTGACGGCGCAACCGGCGAGACGAACCCTGCGGGCTTGATGGCGAGGACGGAGCATTGCAGTTGGTCGAGGATGCCCTCGGCGGTGTTGCCGATGAACAGGCCGGCGATGCCGGTGCGGGCGACGGTGCCCATCACCACCAGATCGGCCTCCAGGTCGCGGGCGAGGCGGGGGATCTCCCGCTGTGGCGCGCCGTGCACCAGGTGGGTCTTGGGAGTGAGGTAGTCCCAGGCCTCCTGGCCGAAATGGGCTTGCAGCTCCTTGGTCACACGCTCCATGAACTCCTGATGGCGTCGGCGGGCGGCGCTCTCCAGCTCCCGCTCGGTCGCGTCCGGATTGGACGTCCAGGCGGCGAGCATGGTCTCGGGGGCGTCCCAGGCGTGGACCAGGTGCAGCTCGGCGAAGTCGGAGAGGGCGAGGGAGCCGGCGAGTTCGGCGATCTCGTGGTTGAGGGCCTGTTCCTGGGGTTCGCAGTCGCCGGGGGCGCAGCCCACCGCGGCCAGGATGACGCCGTAGTTGGTCGTCTCCCGCTCGTGCATCAGCCACACCGGTACCGGACACTTGCGTAGCAGGTGCATGTCGTCGGTACCGAACAGGCGCTCGATCCAGCTCGGATCCTCCGCCGGCTTGATCACCAGGTCATAGCCGTCGCGCAGTACGGCGCGAATCACCTCCAGAAAGCGTTTCCCCGTGCGCACCTCGCAGGCGACGGCTTGATCATCGACATGGGCGCTCGCGAATGCCTCCAGTTCGGCCAGCCGCTGCTGCGTCAGGCGTTGCATCAGCTCCTCCGACAGGGGGCCGCCGGGAGGCATGCCGATACCCGCGGTCATCTCGGGCAGTACCTCGAGCAGGGTCAGGCTGGCCTGGTTGTTGCGGGCCAGCGACGCCGCGCGGGCAAGCGCGGCCTGCTGGGGGGCCTGGGGCTCGTTGACATAGAGGACACGCTTGAACCGTTTCATGGGTTCGACTCCTTGCTGTGGGCGGTTTCGGTCATCAGCCGCATCGCCGCGTCGCGGGCGGCGTCGGCGTAGGGGACGAAGGTGAGATCGACCCCCTGCTGTTTGAAGTCTTCGGCCTCGCGGGCGCTGGCGGCGGAGACGGCCACCTTGCCCGGGTAATTCTGGGCGCGCAAGGCGTGCAGCAACATGTGGTTGATATCGCGGTCGCGCACCGTGCTCACCACCCAGCGCATCTCGGCCAGCGGCAGGGTAGCGACGAATTCCGGATCCTCGGCGTCGCCGTAGTGGACCTGATAGCCGTCGCGGGTGTGGCGGGAGACGGTCGCGGGGTCGAAGTCCACCGCCAGCAGGCGAAAGCCGCGCTCGCGCAGGTTGGCGGCGAGCGCCGCGCCGTAGCGGCCGAGGCCGATGAGCAGGATGTCGGCGCGGGCCTCGCCCTCCAGCGGGCTGTCCAGCTCGCGGTGGGGCAGCTTGCGCTCGAAGGGGGTCAGCCAGGGGGCGAGGCGCTCGTAGAGCTGGTGGGAGTAGAGGATCATGTAGGTGGAGACGCTGATGGTGATCAGCCCCACCAGGGTGATCAGCCCCACCGTCTGTTGATCGAGGTGGCCCAGGCTCAGGCCGAGGGCGGCGAGGATCAGGGAGAATTCGCTGATCTGGGCCACGGTGAGGCCGGCGAGGAAGCCGGTGCGCCTGCGGTAGCCCATGTAGCCCATGATGGCCATTACGATCAGCGGGTTGCCGATCAGCACGAACAGCGACAAGACCAGCGAGGCCCCGAGTTGCGCGCCCAGCGCGCCGAGGTCGAGGGCCGCGCCCAGTTCGATGAAGAAGAACAGCAGCAGGAAGTCGCGCAGGCTCACCAGCCGCGCCGCCACCTGCTCGCGAAAGGGGGTGGAGGCGATGGAGATGCCGGCGAGGAAGGCCCCCACCTCCTTGCTGAAGCCCAGGGCGTCGCCGGCCGCCGCGCCAAGCACCGCCCAGGCGATGGCGAACAGCATCAACAGCTCGCTGGAGCGGGCCAGGTGGTGCAGCAGCCGCGGCAGCACATAGCGCATCAACAGCGCCACGGTGAGCAGCATGGCGGCGCCCTTGAGCAGGATCTTGAACGCCTCCCAGCCCAGGTGCAGCTCACCGCCGCCCTGGCCGAAGGCGGTCAGGCCGATCATCACCAGCACCACCACGATGTCCTGGACGATGAGAAAGCCTACCGCGATGCGCCCGTGCAGCGAGTCCACCTCGCGTTTGTCCGAGAGCAGCTTGACGATGATGATGGTGCTGGAGAAGGTGAGCGCCACCGCCACATACAGGGCCGATACGGGGGACAGCCCCAGCATCAGCGCCAGCAGGTAACCCACCACCGAGGTAAAGAAGACCTGGCCCAGGCCCGAGGCCAGCGCCACCGGCCCCACGGTGCGGATCACATGCAGGTCGAGCTTGAGGCCGACCACGAACAGCAGCAGGGCGATGCCGAGGCGGGCGAACAGCTCGATCTCGCTGCTGTGGATGACCACGCCGGAGACCGAGGGACCGAGCAGGATGCCCACGGCGATGAAGGCGACGATCAGCGGCTGACGCAGCAACTGCGCCAGCGCCCCGCCCACCGCCGCCAGGCCCACCACTACGCCGATTTGTGTGAATACGCTGTCGAACATGAGATTTTCTCGTTATTGCCGGGATGTCGCCCTCGGTTTTCGTCTGAACCGCGAATGCACGCCAAGGAACCCACAACACCGATAAACGCGGCGGTGGGCGATAAACCATACTCGCACCTACCGCTCTTGGCGTCCATGGGTGGTTCGACGCCCCTCACTGGGGCGCCCGCCTGGTCGTGCGCGCCCGCCAGACTCCCTTTTCAATCTCCACCAACACCAGCACCACCAGACCGTAGGCCAGCATGATGCCCCAGTGGTAAAGCTCCAACGGAGCGCTCTTGAAGAGCCGATTCATCAGGGGCGTATAGATGAAGGCCAGCTGGGCCAGCAGCATGGCCCCCACGCCGCCCCAGATCCAGAGGTTGGAGAAGGCGGGGGTTTGGAAGAGGCTCACCGTCAGCGAGCGGCAGTTGAACAGAAACAGGCTTTGTACCACAACAAACAGCGTGACCGCCAGGGTCCGGGCAACCTGTTGGCTTTCGCCCTGACTCAATGCCCATTGAAAGAGCCCGAAGGCGCCGATCAGCAGCAGGGCGCTGACGGAAAAGATACGCACGATGATTTCGATGTTGAGGATGGGCGCGTCCGGCTGCCTGGGCATCCGCATCATGATCCCGGGCTCCCGCGGTTCAAAGGCCAGCATCAAGCCCAGAAACACCGCCGTGGTCATGTTCAGCCAGAGCGCCTGCACCGGCTCAACCGGCAGGCTCGCCCCGATCAGCACCGCCACCATGATGACCATGCCCTGCCCCAGATTGGTGGGGAGTATCCAGGTAATGAATTTTACCAGGTTATCGAAGACGTTACGGCCCTCTTCAACGGCGCCTTCGATGGTGGCGAAGTTATCATCGGTGAGCACCATGTCGGCCGCCTCCTTGGCGACCTCGGTACCGGCAACCCCCATGGCCACGCCGATATCCGCCTTTTTCAGCGCCGGCGCATCATTCACGCCATCCCCGGTCATGGCCACGACATGCTTTTTGGCCTGCAGGGCGGTGACCAGCTTGAGTTTCTGCTCTGGGGCGACACGGGCAAATACCGAGACCGTCTCCACCGACTTGAGAATGTCGTGGTCGCTCATCTCGGACAATTCGCGACCGGTGAGTACGCGATATTCCTCGTCATCCCCATCAAGGGTTTTTATGCCGATCTGGCGAGCGATGGCCTGGGCCGTCAAGGCATGGTCGCCGGTGATCATCTTGACCGCGATGCCGGCCTTCTGGCAAGTCGCCACCGCACTGGCGGCCTCCTTGCGGGGCGGATCCATCATCGCCTGCAAGCCGACGAAGGTCAGTTGCTCGGCGCTCTCCTCATTCCGAAAGCGGTCAAAGGTCTGCTCATCCGCCGACACCAGTTGCATGGCGAAGCCGAGCACCCGCAGCCCCTGAGCGGCGTATTTATCGGCCATTTCCGTGATTTTGCGGGGATCAAGCTCCATCGCGTCGCCATGCGGACCCTGTGCGTTCTTGCAGCGAGCCAGGACGCGCTCCAGCGACCCCTTCAGCACGATGACGTTATGCTGGTCGTCGTATTGGTGCAGGGTGGCCATATACTGACGGTCGGATTCAAAAGGGATGACATCGAGACGTTCATGCTGTTTGAAAAGGGCATCCCTGTCGAGCTTGCCTTTCAACGCCGATGCGATCAGGGCGCCTTCCGTGGGATCCCCCCGGACTTTCCACCGGCCCTCGTCTTCAATCAGTTCGGAGTCATTATTGAGCAAGCCGGCCAGCAGGCAGACCCGCAAGCCTTCGGGAAGCGTCTCCAGTGTCTCGTCATCGGCGCACTTGAGGATACCCTCGGGATCGTAGCCGCCACCCGTAAGGTTATATTCCCGATCTCCGGCGAAAACCTTTTGCACCGTCATCTGGTTTTCCGTCAGCGTGCCGGTTTTATCGGAGCAGATAATCGTGGTGGAGCCAAGGGTTTCCACCGCGGGCAACTTGCGCACGATGGCATTGCGAAGCGCCATGCGTCGCACGCCGATCGCCAGGGTGATGGTAATCACCGCGGGAAGCCCTTCAGGAATGGCCGCGACGGCCAGCGCCACGGCGGCCATGAAGTTTTCCACCCAGCCCTGACCGTGCATCATCCCGACAACGAAAGTAACCGCGGCCAACCCCATGATGACGTGCAGCAGGATTCGACTGAAGGCATGGATTTTCTGCGTCAGCGGGGTATCGAGACTGACGGCATCTGAGATCATGTGAGCGATTTTACCGGTTTCGGTATCATCTCCCGTCGCGCTGACGACCCCCATGCCGGAGCCATAGGTGACCAGGGCGCCAGCGAAAGCCATGTTGACCCGGTCGGCCAGCACCGTGTCCTTGTCCAAAGCGGCTCTCTCCTTCCGGGCCGCGATCGACTCACCGGTCAAGGCCGACTCATCAACTTGCAGATCACGGCTTTTGAACAGGCGCATATCAGCGGGAACCTTGTCGCCGGATGCCAGCTGGACGATATCGCCGGGCACCAGTTGCGTGGCGGGCACGGTGGTTTTGGTGCCGTCGCGGATCACGTTGGCGCTGGAGGACATCATCTTTTTCAGGGAGTTGATGGCCTCTTCCGCCTTGGCCTCCTGCAAGTAACCGATGATGGCGTTAATCATCACGACGCCGAAGATAACCCCGCTATCGACATACTCCTGGAGAAAAAAGGTGACCGCCGTCGCCACCAGAAGAATATAGATGAGGGGGTTGTTGAATTGCAGCAAAAAGCGCTTGAAGGGGGAAACGGGTTTTCGGGAACTGATGGTGTTTTCACCAAACAAACGCAATCTTTCTTCGACTTCTTGTGCTGACAAGCCCGCGTGGTGGTCGCTTTTCAAGGCTTCGAATACATCTTCTTCGGCAAGATGGTGCCAATAGTGCTTCGGTAAGTCGGTCACCATGGTCCTCCATTTGATTTGTTGTCCGAGGCGATCACGCTCAGCAGGCCCAGGGGCTCCCCGCCGGCGGCCGTGGCGTCCCGGGCTTCGAGCACCCGTTGGACGGTTTCGGCGTGATAGTGCATGCGGCTCTCCTTCCTCTTTGCGGGTTAGTATCGTCGCCAACCGTGTATTGATCCGTATCGATCCGTCCGCGGCCCTTGAAACCCAACTTGGCCCTATAACCACTATGAATTACTGACAGCGGCGGCGCCGTCAAGTTCACTGGAGATCCTCCGTCCCCGGGCGCGCAACCACCCGGATTTGTAGAGGTGCATGGTAAGATAGGCCTCAAACAACCTCGTGGGAATTGCAATGTGACAATCTATCCGCATCCTGTCGCGACCGTGGCTTCGGCATTCACTCCAAGGTTCCGCCGGTGTTGCCGTCAACCCGGCGATTGGCCTGATTCGATACGCTGCGAGGCAAGGGTACGATGAAGCGCTGGTTCCGCTATCTCAAGGCCGCGTTCAACGCCCGCCCCTTCGACATGCCGCTGCCGCCCAACTGGGTTGGTGTCGCCGCAACCTTGTTGCTCGGCCTTTATGTTCATCCGGGGCTGTTGGTGATCGGGCTCGGGCTGGAGGTGGCCTATCTGGGGGTGCTGCTTTCCAACCAGCGGTTTCGTGCGATCATCGACCACCAAAACGAAGCTGATCAGCAAAGCTGGCGGGCGGAGCGGGACAAGTTGATGGCTCAACTGCCCAAGGCGCAGCGGCGGGAGCAGGAGGCGTTGGAGGCCTACTGCACCCTGGCGGCCAAGCGGCTGGCCGAGGCCGGGCGCAACACCAGCCAAATTGATGATCTGGCGCGTCTGTGCTGGCTGCATCTGCGATTGCTGTCTTCAAGGCTGCGCATCGGCGAGGTGGCGAATGAGGGGGGCGCCCAGGCGAGAGAGTTGCAACAACAGGCCAGCCGGCTTGAGCAGCGGCTGGAGGGGGATGACGTTGCGTCACGGTTGCGGGAAAGCCTGGAGGAGCAGTTGCGGGTGATTCGGGATCGGCTGACGGCCCATGCCGATGCCCATCACCGGCTGGAGATCGTCGAGGCCGAGCTGGCCCGTATCCGCCAACAGGCGGCACTGGTGCATGAGCGCGCCTTGTTGGCCGCCGATACCGAAGGCGTCGCCCAATCGGTGGATGTGATCAGCGCCTCTCTCAACGAAGCCGGTCGCTGGCTCGACGAACAGGAGGAGCTGTTCGGCGGCATCAACCGGGGGACGCGGATGACGCCGGATGCCAGTCTGTTCGACTTGAGGGAACACAATTAGCCCTCTCCCCATTTCGCCAAGAAGTACTTGTGGTTTTAGAGGTAAATGGTATTTGCATTCCTTATGGCAGGTTCAGTAACCCCATGCCCGTTTGCGACAGGGGAGGCTGCTTCGGAGGGGTGACCCCTTCTCCGCATGACCCAATCATCATCCGGGGTTCTGGCCCTTTTCGGGCAGTGCCGATCGGCCGTGGTTCGCCGTACAACCTCAGAATAACGGCATGCTGGTGGTCGAAGGCCTTGCCCGGTGTGTACTCCGGTCATGACGACAGGCTGGCCAACTACTCACGTAAACAAATGATTTATTTAGCCATTACTTTAAGGAAAAGGACATGAATAATGCATCTGCGCGACGCATGCGCGGCAGTGCCCTGGGCGTCATCATCAGCCTGGTACTGGCGGCGGCGCTGGTCACCCTGGGCTTCTGGCTGATCCAGCAGGAGCAGTCGCCGGACTCCGCCGCCACCTCGTTTCAGGCCGAGGAGACCGCCGCGCCGCCCGCGGATGCGCCCGTGCCGATCGAGCCACTGCCCGACTTGCCGCGGTTGCTGGCCGCGGCCCCCAATGTGCCGCAAGGAAAGGTGGTGGAGATCGACATCAGTGAGTATGCCGGCTATGGGGGGCTGATCGTCGCCAACGGCGGCATGGCCCCCAATCCCGACTCTTTCTTCGCCCGCGAGTACGATTTTCAGGTCAAGCTGACCATCAGCGAAGGGGAGGCCTGGTCCAACCTCAACCATGGCCGCTATGCCGCTTCCGCGACCACCGCCGATGCCCTGGCGGTGCTCGGCCGCCGTTTCGAGGCGATCGTGCCGGTACAACTGGCCTACTCCCGCGGCGCCGACATGCTGGTGGTGGACCGGGGCATCGCCTCGATCAATCAGCTCACGGGCAAGGTGCTGGCCGCCTCCCAGTTCAATGAAAGCGAGTTCTTCATCCGCTACCTGGCACAACAAGCGGGGGTGTCGGTCAAGGTGTCGCGGGATCTGGATGCCCGCCCCGGCGGCGCTGAGATGGGGCTGGTGTTCTACGAGGATGCCTTTACCGCCTGTGACGCCTACGCGGCGGAGATCGCGGCTGGCGGCGGTCGTCTCAACGGCTGTGTCGGCTGGACGCCGCGTACGGAGGAGGTGGTGGCCGCCTCCAACGGCCAAGCCAAGGTGCTCGCTTCTAACCGCAATCTGCTGATCGTGGCGGATGTCCTCGCCGTCAACCGCGGCTTCGCCGAGGCACATCCCGATTGGCTGCAAGGTATCGTGCATGGCGTGATCGAGGGCAATCGGCTGTTGCGGGACGAACCGGAGCAACACCTGGCGACCGTGGCAACCGCCTTCGGCTGGAGCGAGCAGGATACCCGGGATGAACTGAGTCGGGTACATCTGGTCAATCTGCCGGAGAACCTGGCCTTTTTCGCCGGCACCATCGACGCCGCGGGCTCCTTCTCCGGCATCTATCAGTCGGCGGTACAGGTCTATGGCGACCTGATCAGGACCCCTCTCGACGCCGACCGTTTCGCCGAACTCGGCCCGCTGAACTCGCTGGACAAATCGCGCCGCTATGCGTCGCAGACAATCGCCATCGCCCCCATCCGCACCGGCAGTCAGGCGCCGCTGGAGGGACAGGCGCTGCTTAGCAAGGATATCCGTTTTTTCTTCCAGCCCAATTCGGCGGAGCTGGAGCGCGACTCGAACCAGAATCTGGAGTACCTGGATACCATCAAGAAATTCCTGCAGGTGAGTCCCGGCTCGGTGGTGCTGTTGCGTGGTCACGTGGACAACGCGATGATCGATGAATTCCGCCGTCAGGGAGGCGATGGTCTGGTACGCTCCATGGGCCTGAAAGCGGTAGAACTGTCGAAACAGCGCTCCCTGGCGGTGCGCGCGGCACTGCTGACGCGTTTCCCCAAGCTGGATGAGAGCCGCATCGAGATCGTTGGTCGCGGCTGGGAAGAGCCACTCGGCGGCGATAGCGACGCCAACCGCCGCGTCGAAGTACAGTGGTTTACCCTGGAATAGCGCGGCGGCGATTTCAGCGGAGATATCGCGAATCAGTCAAAGGTCGTAGGAGATCGAAAGGAAAAACGATCCGCGGGGCTGTGGATTACGCTCGAAGTTGTGATCGGATGCAACGCCGCCGGCGTTATAGTATCGCTTGTCCAGCAGGTTGAGAATGTCCAGCTCGACGGCAAGCCCCGACACACCGAACAGATTCCGCACGCCCGCATGGAGGTCGACGACAGCATAGCCGGGCGAACGGGGAAAGCCCGCGCTCGCCTGCTTGGTCATGGTGGGGCTGACGATCCTCAACTTGGGAGTCAGGAAGATCCGCCCGTTGTAGTTGAGGGTAATGCCCGCGCCAATCTTGTGGGTAGCGGCATATTGCAGGTCGGTATGGACCCGCTCCCCTCCGATCGGGTAGCGTAGATAGCCGTCGATATAGCTGTAATCGCCCCACGTCTCCATCATCAGATCGGCGCTGAGCTTGCGCTGATACTCGACACTGATATCCAAGCCATGCATTCGGGCGTTGCCCGCGTTGACCGCCGTATGGGTCTCCAGCATCAAGGCGGCATCGAAAAATTGCACCGGGGTATCGTGGGGCTTTGAAAAGATCATGTCATTGACCTCGGTAACGTAGAGGTCAAGATTGAGCCTGCCGCCGGGAAAGAGTCGCTCGAAACCCAGCTCCAGGGTACGCAACTTCTCCGGCGCCAGGTCATGGTTGGGAATCCTGAAGAAACTGGAGGTGTAGGGCGGCGACGCGCCGGCCGAACGACTGAAGTTGCCGTACATCAGATGGCTTTCGGAAAAGGAGGGGGCGCGAAAGGCCTCGCTGTAGGAGAGCCTGACCTTGTCGTCTCCGTCAAGCTGGTACATCAGCCCCAGGCGCGGATTCCAGGAAGGACCGAACTCCGAATGGCGGTCATAACGTAACCCCGCCATGGTGTAGAGGCGGTCGCTCCAGTCTCTCTGCCACTGAAGATAGCCGGCCAAGTTCCGGTAGTCGAAGTCCAGGAACTCAATGGGGATGGTATCGTCGGTATTGGGGTGGAACATACCCTGCGCGTCGGGGGGGAGGGCGGTATTGTATGGCGCTGGCATATCGGCGGTGCGCGGCAGCGAGTAGTAGTCCTGGTACACCAGACCGGCGGTGATGACCTGGTCGTCATCGAAGCGCCAGTTGATCTGCTGTTCAATACCCGCGCGCCTGCCCTCGAAATACTTGTATCCCTTTTCGAAATTGCTGTACTTGTTCTGAAAATTGGACTCGGGATCCAGCTTGTGCAGGGAGTAATCGATGCTGGTCAACGCCTCTAGGTCGTCGCCCAGGGTGTATTTCAGCTTGAGGTAGACGGTGTCCATCACGGAATGGATCACCGCATCCGCGGTGTAGCGGGTCGAATCGGGGCGCACGCCGACCGAGGAGCTGTACCTGAATGCGGCGTGCTGATAACCCAACTCCAGCAGCTCGCCGTAGTTGACGCGGGCAAACAGGCCTTCGCTCTCCGTCGGCGCCTGGTAATCCTCACGCGCGTTTTCCGCAATCACCTCGGTTGCCCAGGCCATGGCTGGGGTGCGGGGGAACAACGAGGGATAATCGTCGATCAGGCGCAGGCCGCCGGTTTCATGGAGATGCCCGCCCATCGCCAACGACCAGCTCTCGGCAATCTCCTTTCCCGCCAGGAAATGGGAATAGCGATACCCATCGGTACCGATGCGAGTGCCCAGGGCGCCGCCGTCTATCTCACCGCCGCCGCGCGTGCGAATATTGATCACCGCGCCAAACGCGTCGGTACCGTAGAGCGAGGATGCCGGCCCCATCATCACCTCGACCTGCTCGGCGTGATAGAGCGGAAAGTTATCGGCGACCTGCATCATTTCGCCGGTGGGTGCGTCGATTCTCACCCCGTCCCGCAAGATGACGAAGCGCCGGTGCTCGAAGTTGCCGCGAATGGTGATATCGTTATAGCGGCTCTCCTCGCCGCCTCGCTGGACATGGATGCCGGGGATATCCGCCAGCAGATCCACCAGGTTTCGATAGCCGCGGGTGCGGATCTGTTGGCGGGTTATCAGGTGGAGTCGCGCGGGCGTCTCCGCATAGGGTTTATCGCTCTTGGTCGGCGTGAATACCGGCTCGGCCATCAATTCCGCAAGAGAGTAGACGATATAGCGATTGGGATCCAGCCCCTCCCCGCTCGTTGAAGCCGCCGCACATGGCCCCGACACGGCCAACATGAAGAGCGCAACCCGCCCGGGCATCGCTCGCGCGCCCGGGCGCCGTTCCAGCGAGACTGCACCAAAACCCTGTTTCCTTCCGATATTACCCGTCACTTCAACACGCATCCCGAAACCACGCAACTCCATGAGAGAACCTGGACAAGTTCTCAAAAATCCGAATTTCGAAGAATAGTCTCAAAGCGGCCGTCATACAACATTCCGTCACGGTAAACCTCTCTATTTGAATCGTATCTAATCGTTTTCACGACGAACGCACGCCAAATCAGCGACGCATGCAAACTTGACGTCCATTTTTCGTGGTCGCATTATCCGCTCCTGACTTCAGCAACCCGACCCTTTCCCCATGCCACCCGACAGCTTTCCCAGCGATCCCGAGCGATTTTTTACCCGGTTCGCCGCTTTTCATGAGCTCTCCGCGGCGACGCGAGAACGACATACCACCCTGGACGGGCTGATCGATGCCTGGGGAAACCACACCTGGGCCGCCTGGAAGGAGTATCTGGTGGGGTGTCTGGAGGCAGTGGAGACCGCCACTGGCCCCATTCTCGAGTGTGGTGCGGGGCTTAGCAGCCTGATCATCGCCGATCACGCGCTCCGCCATGGCCTCAAGCTCTGGACTCTGGAGGAAAACGAGGCCTGGGCGAAGCACATCGCCGCGCTCGCCGACAGGCTCGCCTTGCCCAACCTGACCTTGGTTTACGCGCCAATTCGGGACTATGACGGGTACCGGTGGTATGATGTGCCGCTGGAGCGACTCCCGAAACGCTTTGGCGTGGTCGCCTGCGATGGCCCCGCGGCACACCAGGCCCCCTACAACCGCTATGGCTTGGTCCCGGTCATGGGCGAACGCTTGCAGCCGGGCGGGACGATCCTGCTGGACGACGGCGCCCGCGACGCGGAACGGGAGATCGCCGAGCGCTGGGCCGCGACCCTCAACACCCGGGCCGAGCGGATTGGCGTGGACAAGCCGTTCTTTCGCATACGGATACCTGAATGAACCAACCCGCAACCCAAAGCGACTCGGTCGCCGTTTGCGCCCCGCCCATCTACGCCAGAATTCGCGGCGAACCCCTGCGCGAACTGCCGGAGGATCTCTACATCCCGCCGGATGCGCTGGAGGTGTTCCTGGAGGCCTTCGAGGGGCCCCTGGACCTGTTGCTGTGGCTGATCAAGCGCCAGAACCTGGATATCCTGGACATCCCCATCGCCCGCATCACCGAGCAGTACATGGAGTATGTGGCGCTGATGAAGGATCTGCGCCTGGAACTGGCCGCGGAGTACCTGCTGATGGCGGCGATGCTGGCGGAGATCAAATCCCGCATGCTGCTGCCCCGCCGCAGCGAAGCGGAAGAGGATGAGGAAGACCCTCGCGCCGAACTGGTGCGGCGTTTGCAGGAGTACGAACGCTTCAAGCAGGCGGCGGAGGAGATCGATGAACTGCCGCGCATGGAGCGAGAGCTGTTCGCCGCCCGCGCTGAGCCGCCGCCCATCGGCCGCGCCAAGCCACCGCCGGATGTCGATCTGAAGGAGCTGCTGAGCGCCCTGGGCGAGGTGTTGCGACGCGCCGACATGTTCACCCGCCATCAGGTGGAGATGGAGCCCCTGTCGGTACGCGAACGGATGGGGATCGTGCTGGAACGCCTGAACAGCGAGCGCTTCACCCCCTTCGTCGAGCTCTTTACCCTGGAGGAGGGGCGACTCGGCGTGGTCGTCACCTTTCTGGCGATGCTGGAACTGCTCAAGGCATCGCTGGTCGAAATCGTACAGACCGAACCATTGGGCCCCATTCACCTCAAGGCCGCCGCCAAGAGCGACTGAATCTGGATTCGGCATGAGATGCCGCGGAAACACAGAGATCACGGAGTTAACACCATGATTTGCACCCCGCCACCAGCTTACCTGAACAACATTGCGGATGCAGTCGTGGCTTATGTGAATTTCTCCGTGTGCTCTGTGTCTCCGTGGCGAATTCCTCCTCGGGAAAGGCCCGATGTCTGACGCCTCTCCCCAACTCGACCTGATCCTGGAGGCGGCGTTGCTCGCCGCTGGCAAGCCCCTCTCCGTGGTGCAGCTGGAGGGGCTGTTCGAGGAGCGGGAGAAGCCCGCCCGGGGTGATTTGATGGAAGCCCTGGGGAGGCTCGCCGACCACTACCGGGATCGCGCCATCGAGCTGCAAGAGGTGGCCGGCGGCTACCGTTTCCAGATCCGCGCCAGCTACGCCCCCTGGGTAGGTCGGCTGTGGGAGGAGAAACCGGCCCGCTACTCCCGCGCGCTGCTGGAGACACTGGCCCTGATCGCCTACCGCCAACCCATTACCCGAGGCGAGATCGAGGATGTGCGCGGCGTGGCGGTAAGCAGCAATATCGTGCGCACCCTGCTGGAGCGGGAGTGGATCCGGGTGGTCGGGCACCGAGACGTACCAGGGAGACCCGCCCTCTATGCCACCACCCGAGAGTTTCTCAACTACTTCAATCTCAAGAGCCTGGATCAACTGCCGCCGCTGAGCGAGATCCGGGACCTGGACGCCATCAATCGCGAGCTGGACCTGGAGGATCGCCTGACACCGGCGGTTGCCGAGGCCGGCGTCGAAGCGGCCCCCGAAACCGCCGGCGCGGATACACCGTTAACGCCTAACCCCCACTGATTCGCCATGCCTGATCAAACCCCATTGCCCACTGAGCTCTACCGCGCCGCCTTGGTCCGCGAGCTGGATCGCATCGCCATCAAAGAGCAAGCCATTCCCGGTCGCCTGCTGATGGAGCGGGCCGGCGCCGCCGCCTTCCGCCTGCTGCGCGAACACTGGCCTGATGCCCGCCGTATCTGCGTTCTCTGCGGCATTGGCAACAACGCCGGCGACGGATTCGTGGTCGCCCGCCAGGCGCTGGTGGCGGAGCTGGAGGTCAACCTGTTGCAACTGGGCGACCCCCAGAAGCTGCGCGGCGACGCCCTCGCCAATGCACAACTGTGGCACGAGCTGGGCGGTCGCTCCCTACCCTACGACAGTATCCCGCCGCAAACGGACCTCATCGTCGACGCCGTCTTCGGCACCGGTCTGGAGCGGGAGGTGCAGGGCCATTGGGCCGCGGCGATTCAGGCCGCCAACCGCCACCCAGCCCCGGTGCTGGCCATCGACATCCCCTCCGGCCTCCACGCCGACAGCGGACGGGTCATGGATGTGGCGATCAAGGCGGATCGCACCATCAGCTTTATCGGCCTCAAGCAGGGCATGTTCACCGGCGAAGGACCGGAGATGTGCGGCGACATCCATTTCGAGGATCTCGGCGCGGCGCGGGCCGAGCAGCCGCTCGCCCCCTCCTGCGTCCTCGATAGTTGGCGGTCATTGCATCAGGGTCGAAACGCCCCCTATCGCCGCCGTCCGCGCCCGCGCAACGGCCACAAGGGGGCCTTCGGCCACGTACTGGTCATCGGCGGCGACCTTGGCATGAGCGGGGCGGTGCGCCTCGCCGGCGAAGCCGCGTTGCGAGTCGGCGCGGGGCTGATCACCGTCGCTACCCATCCTGAACACGCGCGCATACTGGGCGCCGACCGTCCGGAACTGATGTGTCGGGGGATTAACGACGAAAACGACCTGCTGCCGTTGCTGAAACGGGCCAACACCATCGTCATCGGCCCCGGGCTGGGGCGCTCGGAGTGGTCGCGCCTGCTGTGGCGTACGGCGGTGGACTCGGGCCTGCCGATGGTGGTCGACGCCGATGCCCTCAACCTGCTCGCCGCTCACCCGCTGCACCGGGACGACTGGATTCTCACCCCCCATCCGGGCGAGGCGGGACGCCTGCTCGGCCTGGAGAGCGCCGAGATCCAGGATGAGCGTTTCCACGCCCTGGCCCGGTTGCAGCGCAAGTACGGCGGCACGGTGGTGCTCAAGGGCGCCGGCACCCTCATCCAGAGCGCCGCGGAAGCGCAACCCTGGGTGTGTTGTCACGGCAACCCGGGCATGGCCTCCGGCGGCATGGGGGATGTCCTCGCCGGCATCATCGGCGGACTTCTCGCCCAGCGGCGGGACCTGCCCGCCGCCGCGAGGAGCGGCGTCTGTCTGCACGCCGCCGCGGGCGACGCCATCGCCCGCAAGCAGGGTGAACTTGGCATGGCCGCCAGCGATCTCTTCAAGGAACTCCGCCCCCTGCTCAACGATCTCCACGCCGACTCGCGCCCGCCTGCCTGATTCGACTCACGGCGGTTTTGCCCGTACAATGGGGCGGTTACGGTGCCAGCCCTGATGGGATCGCCTCACGGAGAGACGGAGATCACGGAGCAGGCCTGGCCCGATTTCCCGGCGCGCCGCGGGACTGCCCATCCTTGAAGGATAGGCACTCCTCATCCGCGATACCCGAAACATGAACTCCAGGTGGCGACGAGCCTTGTCATTGCCCTTCAAGAAACTGCTGAGCCCGTGGATCGCCTTTCTCCACGACCTGCTGATGGTGCCGCTGGCGTGGCTGGGCGCCTATTGGCTGCGTTTCAATCTGGAGAGCATTCCCGACAACTTCCTCAGCTCCGCCGTCACCGCGCTGCTCTACGTCATTCCGCTGCAGGTGGCGATCTTCTGGCATTTCGGACTCTATCGGGGCGTCTGGCGCTTCGCTTCATTGCCCGATCTGATCCGCATCACCCGCGCGGTGCTGGTGGGCCTGCTGGCGGTGATATTGATCGACTCGCTGCTGGTGCGTCTCGATTGGGTGCCCCGCTCGGTGCCGGTGATCTACGCCATTCTGCTGGTGCTGTTGCTGAGCGCCCCTCGATTTTTTTATCGCTGGGTCAAGGAACACCGTTTCCGCCTGCGCGGCGACCAGCGGGTGCTGATCGTCGGCGCCGGACTGGCGGGGGAGATGCTGGTGCGGGATCTGGTGCGCAACGGTCGCCGCCGTTACCTGCCGGTGGCCTTCGTCGACGATGATCCTGACAAGCAGGGCAAGGAGATCCACGGCATACGCGTCGCCGGCGCTTGCGATGAGATGTGCGATCTGACCGATCGCCTCGGCATCGACCTGATCATGCTGGCGATCCCTTCCGCCTCCCGGGACGAGATGCGCCGACTGGTGGAGCTGGCCGAGGATTGCGCCATTCCCTTTCGCACGGTACCGCAACTGGATGACCTGATCTCCGGACGGGTCGGCATCACCCAGTTTCGCCATGTTTATATCGAAGATCTGCTGGGACGCGAGCCGGTCCGCCTCGACTGGGCCGGTATTCGCGGCGGCCTTGCCGGCAAGGTGATCATGGTCAGCGGCGCCGGCGGCTCCATCGGCTCGGAGCTGTGTCGTCAGATCGCGCGCCTGGAGCCCGCCTCGCTGGTGCTGTTCGAGAATAGCGAATACAACCTCTACCGCATCGACATGGAACTTCGTGAGCGCTTCCCCGGTCTATCCATCCACTCGATGCTCGGGGATGTCTGTGATCCGGTGGCGGTGGAGCGCGCCTTCGCCATCCACCTGCCCCAGATCGTCTTTCACGCCGCGGCCTACAAGCATGTACCGATGCTGGAGGGGCAGATCCGTGAGGCGGTACGCAACAACGTGCTGGGGACCCGCGAGGTCGCCCGCGCCGCCGATCGCCATGGCTGCAACGAATTCGTACTCATCTCCACCGACAAGGCGGTCAATCCCGCCAACGTCATGGGGGCAACGAAACGCATCGCCGAGATCTACTGTCAGAATCTGGGCATGCGCTCCGCCACCCGTTACATCACCGTGCGCTTCGGCAATGTGCTGGGCTCGGCGGGCAGCGTGGTGCCGAGGTTTCGCGAACAGATCGAGGCCGGCGGCCCGGTAACCGTAACCCACCCCAGGATGGAGCGCTACTTCATGACGGTGCGCGAGGCGTGCCAGCTGATCATGCAGGCCTCAGCCATTGGCGAAGGGGGCGAGATCTTCGTCCTCGACATGGGCCTGCCGGTGCGCATCAGCTATCTGGCGGAGCAGATGATTCGCCTCTCGGGGAAGACCCCCGGAGAGGATATTCGCATCGAATATACAGGGCTGCGACCTGGTGAAAAGCTCTTCGAGGAGCTGTTTCACGAACGGGAGGAGCTGGTCGCCACCGGCCATGACAAGATTCGCCAGGCCCGCCATCGTGAAATGGGTTGGGATCTGGTCAACCGACTGATTCGCGAATTCGAGGAGGCCTCCGCCGTCTACGACAATGAGGCGATGTGGAAGGTGCTCAACCGCTTCGTCCCGGAGCGCATCGCGCCGAGCAGCGACCAGAAGGGGCGGGGCGAAGTGGTGCGATTGCGCTCCTGAATGGAGGGGCTGGTACCCCGCCGCGCATCCGTTTCGCGGGTATTGCCAAGCCCAAGAGAAGCTCTCACCGAGGCGCCGCGCACGCGGTGAGACCTCGTCCGTGGTCTCCGTGCCTTGGTGAGAGATATCGACAAGGCTTTGGCGCGGCTGTTCTGGTTATGGGTTTACCGTTAGATACGATTTTTACCACGGAGAATGGGGCATGGCGCAAGCCGCCGAAACACTGATTACCGAAGCCACCCAGCAACCACCGATGAGCGACGTCGAGCGGGTCGCCGCGCGTCTCTTCGACAGCGGCGGCATGAAGCCACAGGACTTCAACCGCACCGAAAAACTGGTGCGGGAGAGCGGCGGTTCGCCCTGGCGCATGGCCCTCAAGTTGGGGCTGGTCTCGGAAAAGGACCTCTCCGCCGCCTTTGTCGACGAACTGGAGCTGGCGCGCATCTCCAGCGAGGGCTTTCCCAGCGTTCCGGTACTGGATGACGACGTACTCTCGCTGCGCTTCATCAAGGATGTGCATATCCTGCCCATTCATCGGGATGAGGAGGAGGGTCAACTACTGCTCGCCATGTCCGATCCCACCGATCGCTTTACCATCGAGGCGGTAAGCGCCGCCTGCGGACTGGAAGTGGCGCCATTGGTGGCGCTGCAATCCGAGATCGACGCCGCCATCGAGAAACTTTACGGCGAGGGGCGCAGCGCCATGGGCGAGATCGTCGACGGTCTCGCCGACGGTGAAGAGGAAGAGGATATCGAGCACCTCAAGGACATGGCCAGCGAGGCGCCGGTGATCCGGCTGGTCAACCTGGTGGTGCAACGGGCGGTGGAGTCCCGCGCCTCGGATATCCACGTTGAGCCCTTCGAGGGGCGCCTCAAGATCCGCTATCGCATCGACGGCGTGCTGCAAGAGGTGGAGGCGCCCCCCTCCCACTCGGCGGCGGCGGTGATCTCCCGCATCAAGATCATGGCCAAGCTCAACATCGCCGAGCGCAGGTTGCCCCAGGACGGGCGCATCGCGCTGCGGGTGCAAGGCAAGGAGCTGGATCTGCGCGTCTCCACCGTGCCCACCCTGTTCGGTGAGAGCGTGGTGATCCGACTCCTCGACAAGCAGAGCGTGCGTTTCGACTTCCAGGCCCTGGGTTTCGACGGCAAACCGCTGGAACAGCTCAAGCAGATCCTCGAACTGCCCCACGGCATCATCCTCGTCACCGGCCCCACCGGCAGCGGCAAGAGTACGACACTCTATACCGCGCTGCACCGCCTCAACACCCCGGATCGCAAGATCATCACCGTCGAAGACCCGGTAGAGTACCAGCTCGAAGGGGTCAACCAGATCCAGGTCAAACCCCAGATCAACCTCACCTTCGCCAGCGCCCTGCGCGCCATCGTGCGCCAGGACCCGGACGTGATCATGGTGGGCGAGATGCGTGACCTGGAGACGGCACAGATCGCGGTGCGCTCCGCCCTCACCGGCCATCTTGTGCTCTCCACCCTGCACACCAACGACGCCCCCGGCGGCGTCGCCCGCCTGCTCGACATGGGCGTGGAGGATTATCTGATCAACTCCACCATTAACGGCATCCTTGGTCAGCGCCTGGTGAGGCGGCTCTGCCCCCATTGCCGGGAGCCCTACCAGCCCCATCCCGACGAGGTGGAACGCATGGCCCTGGATCGATTTTACGCCGCCGGCGAGCAGCCCGGTTTTTACCAGCCCGGGGGCTGTCCGGAGTGCTCCAACACCGGTTTCTTCGGTCGCCTCAGCCTCACCGAGGTGCTGATCATGACCGAAGGGGTGCGTCATCTGGTGATGCAGCACGCCAACGCCGCCGAGATCCGTCGCGCCGCCATCAAGGAGGGGATGATCACCATGTATCAGGACGGCCTGCGCAAGGCCTCCCAGGGGTTGACCACCCTTGGCGAGGTCTTGCGGGTAGCGGAGGAGGACTAAGTTGGCCCTCTATCGATACAAGGCGGTGCGCGGCAACGGCGAGGTCGTCGAGGGCGAATTGGAGGCCGCGGACGAAGGAACGCTGGTGCGGATGCTCCAGAGCGACGGGCTGATGCCGATCCGCACCGCCAAGACCGGTCGCGCCAGTAGCTTTCTGAGCCGCTCGGTAGGCGGTGGCAACAGCAAGCGCCTGTCCCAGAAACAGGTCACCCACTTCACCCGTGAACTGGCGACCCTGCTGGAGGCGGGCCTGACCCTGGATCGTTCGCTACAGATCCTCGCCGACCTCTCCGACGATCCGCGTATGGCGGATCTGTTGACCCGTCTGCGCGAGCGGGTGCAAGGCGGCGCGGCCTTCTCCACCGCGCTGGAGGAACAGCGCGGGGTCTTCACCCCCCTGTACATCAACATGGTCCACGCCGGCGAGGCCGGCGGCGTGTTACAGAACGTGCTTGGCAAGGTGGCGGAGTATCTGGAGCGCTCCGGCGAGCTGCGCGAAAGCGTGCGTTCGGCGCTGGTCTATCCGGCCATCCTGGTCACCGTCGCCGGCCTGTCAGTAGCGATGCTGCTGATGTTCGTGGTACCCCGATTCAAGCAGATGTTCGATGACATGGGCGCCACCCTGCCCTTGATGACGCGGGTGGTGATCGCCGTCGGCGACGCCTTCAGCAACTGGTGGTGGGCGATCCTGGCGGCGATCTTTCTGCTCATTGCATGGATCCAGTATCAGCTCCAGCAACCGAAAATCCGGGCGCGCTGGGATGAACGCATCCTGGGCTGGCCGCTGATCGGCGACCTGGTGGCCAAGGTGGAGACCGCCCGCTTCGCCCGCACCCTCTCCACCCTGCTGGAGAACGGCCTGCCCCTGCTCTCCGCCCTGACCCTGGTCAAGGATGTGGTCAGCAACGCGGTGATCTCGGCCAGCGTCGCCGAGGCGGCGGACAACCTGAAAAAGGGCAAGGGCTTCGCCGACCCGCTGATCGAACAGAAGATATTGCCGCCGCTGGCGTTGCAGATGATCAAGGTAGGCGAGGAGTCCGGCGCCCTGGAGAAGACCCTGGCCAAGGTGGCGGATGTCTACGACCAGGAGGTGCGGGTGGCGGTGAAGCAGATGCTCACCTTGCTGGAGCCGATCCTCATCGTCGGCCTGGGCATCATCGTCGCCGGGATCATCATCTCGATCCTGCTGGCGGTGCTTAGCGCCAATGAGTTGGCCTTCTGAGGAGAAGAATAGACAGGATTAACAGGATTTTCAGGATGGACGGGATTGCTCGATACTGGTTATGCACTCGTTCCCAAGGTCTCCTTGGGAACGCACGTCTTGCAAGCTCCAGCTTGCCGCTTCGCTAGTACAGCTGGGCATAGGTTTTCCATGCATTATCCAACCCCCAAAAATCTCTCACAAAGGCATGGAGCACACCGAGAACGCCTCTTCTGTGATCTCTGCGCCTCCGTGAGCGATCGTAGTTTTGGCGCAGCGGTACTAACGGGCAGCAGGAACCGCCAAGGCATGAAGGCGCGAACTTGAAGATTGGATGCCAGCGGAATGGACAGTGTGAACGAGCGGGAAAATCGCTTGTCCATAAGATTTATCGACGTAACAACGGGCCAAGGCCCGAAACATCAGGCTTGAAGAGGATGACAATGCGTAGCAAAAGAAACCCCCAAAAGGGCTTTACCCTGATCGAACTGCTGGTGGTGCTGGCGATTCTGGCGCTGCTGGCGGGCGTGGTGGGGCCGCAGGTATTCAAGGCGCTGGGCGGCGCTCAGAGCCGTACCGCCAAGGTGCAGATCGAGGATCTGTCGGCGGCGGTGGAGATGTACTATCTCGACATGGGCAAGCACCCCTCCAGCCTGGAAGGCCTGATCAGCGACCCCGGCGGCGCCAACTGGAACGGACCCTATCTATCCAAGAACAAGGTACCCCTGGACCCCTGGGGCAACGCCTACCAGTACAAGAGCCCTGGCGATCATGGCGCCTTCGACATCTACTCCCTGGGTTCGGACAATGCCGCCGGCGGCAGCGGGGATGCCGCCGACGTGAACAACTGGGAGTGATCGGGAGCGCCGCCATCCGCCAGCGCCGCGCCAGCCGGGGCTTCACCCTGCTGGAGCTGCTGATCGTGCTGGTAATCGGCGCCAGTCTGATGGCGGTGGCGCCGCCGCTGATCACCCGCGCCATGCCGGGCATGGAGCTCAAGAGCGCCACCCGCCATGTCGCCTCGGCGTTGCGCTACGCCCGCTCCCGCTCCGCCTCCGCCGGCGAGGAGATGGTGATCTCCTTCGACCTGGAGGCGCGCAAGATGACCACCCAGGGCCAGTCCCGCCCCTACCAGATCGCCGACGCCGTCAAGGTGGAGGTGCTCACCGCTGAATCCGAGACCGAGGGCGAGAAGATCGCCCGCATACGCTTTTACCCGGACGGCGGCGCCACCGGTGGGCGGGTCACCCTCAGCCTGAAAGACAACCCGGAACGCAAGTTCGGGGTGGATGTGGATTGGCTGACCGGGCGGATCAGGATATTGGAGTAAGAGCCGCGAGCGTCTAGCAGCTAGAAGCTAGAGGCTGAAGGACCGTACCCTCGACCCAACTGAAGTCATGCCTGTGAACCACGATGCCCGCCTTTTGCGTATCCCCCGCCAATCCGGCTTTTCGCTGCTGGAGGTGCTGGTCGCCTTCGCCATCCTCGCCATGGCGTTGGGGGTGTTGTTTCAGGTCTTCAGTTCGGGGATGCGCAATACCCAGATCGCGGCGCGCCACAGTGAGGCGATGATCGTCGCCGAGAGCCGCCTCGCCGAGACCGCCGCCGGCGATCTCGAAGAGGGCGGCGACAATGGCGAGTCGGGGCCGTTCCGGTGGTCGACCCGGGTCGCCCCCTACCCACTGGATGACGCCTTCAGCTCGCCCGCCGTGGAGTTGATGGAGGTCTCGGTCAAGGTGGAGTGGAAGGAGTACGGCAAGGGCCGGTCGGTGGCCCTCAATACCCTGCGCCTGCGCGAGGAGCAGCCATGAAGGGCCGCCAGAACGGTTTCACGCTGCTGGAATTGCTGATCGCCCTGACCCTGGTGACCCTGATCGTCACCCTGCTGTTCGGCGGCATTCGGCTGGGCAACCGCAGCTGGAGCGCGGTGGAAGAGAAGGCGGAACGTTATGCCGAGATGCGCCTGATCTGGCGTTTCGTCCACGAGCGGCTGGGACAGGCGCGGGCGGTCCGGTACCAGACGGACGAAGGGGATTCGGAGCTGCTCTTTTACGGCGACGGCGAGGCGGTGGAGTTCATCTCCCCCATGCCCGCCCACCTTGGCGTCTCCGGGCTCTATATCATCCGCCTCCATCAGGTCGGGAAGGAGCTGAAGATGACGCGCTGGCTCTATCATCCTGACCTGATGGAGGATTCCGGTTCGCTGCCGGAGTGGCGGTCCCTCAAGGAGTCCTCCCGCGATCCCGGTGAGGGACCCATGGACATGCGCGAGTACTATAGCCAGAGCGTACTGGTGGAGGATGTGAAAAGCTTCGGGATCGAATACTTCGGCGTCGCCGAGGGCGAGACCGATCCCGACTGGCGGGACGAGTGGGAGGAGCCCGAATTGCCGAAACTTTTGCGCATCGAAGTCGATACGCAAAAGGGCAAATGGCCGGAGATCATCGTCGGAGTCAGCCCATGAGGGGCATCGCAAGACAGCACGGCGTGGCCCTGGTGCTGGTGCTGTGGGTGCTGGTGCTGCTGATGGTGATCGCTGGCGCCCTCTCCACCACCCAGCGCAACGAGGTCTCGATGGTCACGGCGATGCTCAAGGAGCGCCAGGGGCGGGCCGCCGTCGAGGCCGCCCATCACTACATGATCTACCGTCTCAAGCTCCCTCAGACCGAAATGGCGGAGGACGAGTGGAAGGCGGACGGGGTGTTGCGCAGCTGGCGCTTCGGGGATGTCGAGCTGGGGATTTCGGCGATGCCGGAAAACGGCCGCATCGACCTCAATCAGGCCGCCCCGGAACTGCTCGAGAAGCTTTTCGTCGAAGCCGGGGCGGATGAGCAGCAGGCGGTGGCCATTCGCGACGCCATCCTCGACTGGAAGGACCCGGACGACGCCCATCGACTCGACGGCGCCGAAGACGACGACTACGAGGGGGCGGGCCTGCCCTACGGGGCCAAGGATGGGCCATTCGACACCATCGAGGAGTTGCGTATGGTCATGGGTGTGACCCCGGAACTCTATCGCGCGGTAAGCCCGGCATTGACGATTCACGCCGCTGCGCGTACAGTCGACCCCATTTTTGCCCAACCCCTGGCGCTCTACGCCCTCCCGGGCATGGAACGGGCGGCGGCGGATGACTATATCGCCCAGCGCAACGACGCCCTGCAACAGGGGTTGCCGCCGACCATGCCCGAGGGCATCGCCGGCGCCCACGCCGGTCGTTCCGCGGTGCACACCTATCGCCTCTACGCGGAGACCCGCGGCGAGGCCGGCGGTGTTCGCGGCGAGATACTGATCTCGCTGATGCCGCGACGGGGGCCCCTGGGCATGCAATCGACCTTTACCGTGCTTGAAAGAAGTTTCAGCCCCTCTTCCGGGGCGCTGACCTCGATGGTGGAAGAGTGATTTTGGAATGTTTTATTCTTTTCGCACCCCTTATCGACAATCCGCGGCCTTGGCGCCAGGGGTTGGCGGAGCCTTCGCCGCGATGACGATACAACGCCTCGCTTCAGCGCCAGCAGACGGGACCTTATTCGAATGAACCCTCGCGACGGCTTGCGCATCCACTATCGGCACTGGCGTCAGGGCCTGCTGGCGTGTCTGCCCCCCGCCCTGCGGCGTGTCGCGGACCCCCGCACCACGCCCTGGCTGCTGGAGGTGATCGACGCCCACCAGCTGCGCGTGGCGCAGGAGTTCGACGAGGAGCGCACCAGCCACGGCACGCTGATCCTGGACGACGGCAAACTCAAGGGCAACGCCAACCAGAAGCCGCTGCGCAGCGCCAACGCGGTGCTGATCCTGCGCCTGCCGGCGGAAAAGGTGCTGCGCAAACGCACCACCCTGCCGGCGGCGGCGGCGGAGAATCTCCATCAGGTGATCGGTTTCGAGATGGACCGACTTACCCCCTTCAATGCCGGCCAGGTCTACTACGACTGCCGGGTCGCTGATGTCGACGAAGGGTCTGGGGAGATCGCCGTCGACCTGGTCGCGGTACCGCGCAATCGCCTCGACCCGCTCCTCCACAACCTCGCCCGCGGCAACCTGCGTATCGCCGGCGTCGACTGTGAAGGTGGCTGGGAGGAGATGAACCTGCTGCCCCTGGGGCAACGACCCAAAAGAGGCGGCCTGGCGCTGCTCGTCAATCTGCTATTGTGGGGCGGCATTCTGGCGCTGCTAGCTACGGCGCTGGCCATTCCGTTGTGGCAGAAACGGCAACTCGCCATTGAGCTGGAAGCAAGGGCCAACCAGTCCCAGGCTGAGGTGCAAACGGTCACCCGCTTGCGCGACGAGATCGCCGAAACCCGGGAGATGCTCAATCGCATCCCCCAACGCCGTGAGCAGTTGCCCACCGCCATCGATACTCTGAATAAACTCACCGCGCTGCTGCCCGACGACACCTGGATACAGCAACTGGAGCTGCGCGAGGGCAAGCTTGAGCTGCGGGGATTGTCCCGCCAGGCCACCGCCCTGATCCAGACCCTGGAGAGCCAGCCAGAGTTTCACGATGTGGCCTTTCGATCGCCGGTGTTGCAGGCGGGGGGTGAGGAGCGATTTCACCTTGCCGCCGAGTGGCTGCCCCAGGAGAGCAACCTGATGAGTTCCGGGGAGTAACAGGCCATGAGCAGAACGAGCAACCGCCAACGCTGCCTCAAATCCCTCGCCCTGCTGGGAGTCATCCTGGCGCTGGTACTGGCCGCCATCCTCGTGCCCTGGTGGCAGAAGATGTCCTTTTACGGCGAACGTATCGACCAGATGGCGATGCGCATCGGCAAGTTCGAGTCGATGCTGGCGCGCAAACCCGCCCTGGAGAGGGAGTTGCAGGAACTGCGCAAACAGCAGAACCGCACCCATTACCATTTGAGCGCCCAGACGCCTGCGCTGGCGGCGGCGGATCTGCAGCAGCGAGTCAAGCGGGCGGTGGAAGGCAACGGCGGTCAACTGGTCAGCACCCAGAACCTGACCGACCCAAAGGATGAAAAGCTGGTGGAGGTCGTGATTCGCGTGCGCATGAACGGGGATGCGAGCAGTATCGCCAGAGTGCTGCATGAACTGGAGAGCGGTAAACCCCTGTTGCTCATCGACAACCTGACCATCCGCTCCTCCAAGCGCTACCGCGGCAGGGGACGCAACCGCCAGGTGGAATTTCACCAGGACACCCATTTCGACCTGATCGGCTTCTTGCGGGGAGGCGGCCAGTGAACAACCTCACCAAAGCCACTGATCCGCGGAGGCGCCGGACATGAGAGCGATCCTTTTCGCCGTCATTCTGCTGCTAGGCGCAATCGTCGCCGCCGAGTGGCAGTTCTGGAAACCCGACTCCCCGGTGATCGAGGTGCGCCAACCCCCGCCTGACCCGCGGGGCGAGGCCGCCAGCTTCGAGGCGAGGGATTACTCCCTGCCCCCGCTCGACCACTACCAGAAGATCGAGGAGCGACCGCTCTTCGTCGAAGGGCGCCGCCCCATCGAAGAGGAGCAGCAAGAGGCCCCGCCACCGCCGCCACCGCCGCCGCCGAAGCCCAAGACCCCGGCGCCCGCAATCGATTTGCGCGGTATCATGATCATCGGCAATGAGCGCATCGCACTGCTCGGTCGAGCAGTCGAGAAGGACGGCCCCACCCGCCTGCGCAAGGGCGATCAGATACGGGACTGGACGGTGAGCGAGATCACCGACGAAAAGATCGTGCTCTCCAACGGCGCGGAACACACCAGCGTGGAGCTGCGCAAGTTCTCGTCCGTGCCGCTGCCGGCGATCCCGGCGGCGAAGCAGGCCCCCGGCAAGCCGCCCGGCGCACCCGGGGCGATTAATCGGCGCAATGACGGCACACCTCCGGCGCGATCGCCCCAGCGACAGTGAAGCCGGCCAACTTGATTTCGATTGAAAACACACGGAACACGGAAACCGTACCATGAACCATCTCAACCTCCTGTACACCTTGCCGCTGGTGGCCGCGCTGATTATCGGCGGCTGCGCCACCCAGCCCGAACAGCCGCCCATCAGCCCCACCACCGCCGGCATGGAGGACTCGGTCGGCGATGCCTCGCAACCAGTAGAGGAGGCCCGGGGCGGATGGCAGGGCACACCCCCCGAAGAGATGGTCTCCGATGGCTCTTCCGCCAGCGAACCGATCAAGGTCTTTCCCGGAACCGGGCGTTTCGTGCGCAACATTCAGCAGTCACTGGAGACGGTCACCGACAGCGGCGATATCACCCTCAACTTCGAGAACACCGATTTGCGGGAAGTGGTCAAGGTAGTGCTGGATGAGCTGGTGGGGGAGAATTACATCCTCGACCCGGGCGTGCGCGGCAGCGTCACCATGCAGACCAGCCGCCCCCTGACCCGTGACGCGCTGCTGCCGACCCTGGAGACCCTGCTGCGCATGAACGGCTCGGGAGTGGTCAAGATCGACGGCATCTACCACGTACTCCCCCTCAACAAGATCACCCAGGGCACCACCGTTCCGCAACTGGCGGACGCGGTTACCGCGATCCCCGGCGGTTACAGCGTGCGCATCGTCCCCCTGCGCTACATCTCCGCCGACGAGATGACCAAGATCCTGCAACCGCTGGTCAAGGATGGCAGCATCGTGCGCACCGACGCCAAACGCAACCTGCTGGTGCTGGCCGGTACCAGCCGTGACCTGCAATACGTGATGGATACCATCCGCACCTTCGACGTGGACTGGATCGCCGGCATGTCGGTGGGCTTCTTCGAGCTGCAGTACGCCAAGGTCGAGGATGTCCAGAAGGACCTCGACACCATCCTCAACGCCCAGGCCGACGCCAATCTGGGCAATCTGCTGCGCATCATGCCGATCGAGAGCATCAACGGCCTGCTGGTGGTCACGCCGCGGCCCCACTACCTGGAAGAGGTCTCCCAGTGGATCGAACGCCTCGACAAGATCGGCGCCGGCGGCGAGGCGGAGCCCCAGCTCTACGTCTACCGGGTACGCAACGGCGAGGCGGAGAGCCTGTCGGGGCTGCTCAGCGAACTCTTCAACAAGGACAAGAAATCCTCCTCCAGCAAGGACCGCACCGCCCAGGTTGCCCCTGGCCTGACCCCCAAGACCGTCTCCACCGACGGCGGCGATGGTGGTAAGCCCGCCGCCGAAAAACCGACGACATCCACCAACGTCAACGTCGACGAAGGGTCCAGCGCCAGCCTGGAGGCGGAGTTGCGCATCGTCGCCGACCCCGACAACAACGCCCTGCTGATCATGGCCACGCCGCGGGATTACCAGAAAGTTTTCCGGGTCTTGGAGCGACTGGATGTGGTGCCGCTCCAGGTCCATGTGGAGGCCACCATCGTCGAGATCACCCTCAATGACGAATTGAAGTACGGCGTGCAATGGAAGTTCGACAACACCCACGGCACCTATGGCAGTCAGACCCAGTGGGTCGGCGGCGGCTTGGCGACGGTAACGCCGGGCTTCTCCTGGGCGCTGACCAACAGCGTTCCGGATATCCGCTTCGTCCTCAACGCCCTCGCCGGCGACTCCCTGGTCAACGTCCTCTCCGCCCCCTCGGTGATGGTGCTCGACAACCATACCGCCAAGATCCAGGTGGGCGATCAGGTCCCCATCGCCACCCAGTCCCAATCCCAGATCATTACCAGCGGCAACACCCCGGTGGTCACCAACTCGATTCAGTATCGGGACACCGGCATCATGCTCAACGTCAAGCCGCGGGTGAACCCCGGCGGTCTGGTGACCATGGAGATCGACCAGGAGGTAAGCTCGGTCTCCACCACCAGCTCCTCGGATCTGGATTCCCCCACCATCTCCACCCGCAACATCTCCAGCACGGTGGCGGTGCAGAGCGGCGAGGCGGTGGTGCTCGGCGGCCTGATTCGCGAGGACAACACCAAGAGCAAGGCGGGTATTCCGGGCCTTTACCGTATCCCCTTGTTGGGACACCTGTTCGGTGAGACGGTCGACAATACCAAGCGCACCGAGCTGGTGGTGATACTGACCCCCCGCGTGATCGCCAATAATCGTGATGCGCGTCGCATTACCGAGGATTTTCGCGCCCGCCTACAGGGCCTGGAGGGACGTTTCTAAGCCCTTGAAAAGAGCCCTTTTCGAGCGTTTGCCGTCGCGCCCGTTGCGGGCACGCGACAAATCGATTCGTCACAAGACCTTCATGCAATCGTAAACAAACCGCGTTATCATGTGCTCCAGTTGATTGCCGGCTCTCTCGTCCAGGCATGGTCTGAGCGGGACTCGTACATAGCAGGCAAGGTCACGTTTTCGTCACCATACGGTAACTTGATGCAGGTACCCCCTGGGAGGGACTTTGAGTCGTTTTCTGGTCTCGTACACTTCTCCCTTCGGTAGCGGGAATCGCGCCGCAACCGAGCAACCGCCAGCCGTTTGCCTTGAAGGACGGTCTTGGTGATGGCCTGGGTACGCGATACCGGCATCCTCTTCGTCACCCTGCTGCTGTTCTGGCTGATGCTGGCCGGCTCGCTGGCGAGCGATGTGCTGATCACCGGCGCGCTGGTGTCGCTGGCCATCGCGCTGCTGTTTCGCGACGGCCTCTCTTTCTTCACCGAGTTGCGCCCGACCCTGGCGGCGATCACCACTGGCTTTCGCTACTATGGCTATTTCCTGCGCGAGCTGGTGCGGTCCAATTTTCGCCTCGCCGCCATCGTTCTCTCCCCTTCGCTGCCCATCGAGCCGGCGATCGTCAAGGTACGCACCCGGCTCAAGAGCCGCATGGGGCGGCTGATGCTGGCCAACTCCATCACCCTGACCCCCGGCACCCTCACCGTCGAAATGGAAGGTGAGTGGCTCTACGTGCATTGGGTTAACGCCGAGACCACCGATACCGAAGAGGCCACCGCCCGCATCGTCGCCGGATTCGAATCCTACCTTGAGGTGATGTATGGCTGAGATGCTGATCCTGCTCGCCGCGCTGTTGGCCGGCGGCGGCTTTCTGCTCGCCCTGTGGCGCTTCATTCAGGGACCGACCGCCGCCGATCGGGTGGTGGCCTTCGATGTATTGACGGTGATCTCCATCACCCTCATCGCGCTGGCGGCGCTGGCGGAAGGGCGGGGCATCTATCTCGACGTGGCGCTGGTCTACGCGCTGCTGTCGTTTCTTGGCGTGATCGCCGTGGCCCGCTACCTGGAGGGGCGCTTCTGATGGCGGAGTTTCTCGACATCCTGGGCGGCCTGCTGATGGCGGCGGGGGCGGCGTTTCTGCTGTTCGGCGGCATCGGCCTGGTGCGCATGCCTGACCTCTACAACCGCATCCAGGCGGGCACCAAGACCACCACCCTGGGCACCTTGTTGGTGCTGGCCGGGGTGGCCTGCATCGAACCGAGCTGGGGCTGGAAACTGTTGCTGATCGGGCTGTTTCTGCTCTTCACCAACCCCCTCTCGTCCCAGGTGCTGGCGCGCGCCGCCCATCGCAACAAGGTGCCAATGGCGGCATCGACCAAGGTGGACCGGCTGGCGCAGGATCATGGGGGGGAGTCATGACCCTGATGCTCGCTCTCAGCCTGCTGGTATGCGCCGCCATGCTCGGGGCGGCGGTACTGGCGATCCATGTACAACGAGTCGCGGTGGCGATCCTCGCCGCTGGATTGGTGAGCCTGCTCGCCTCGGTGCAGTTCCTGTTTCTCGCCGCGCCGGACGTGGCGATGACCGAGGCGGCGATCGGCAGCGGCCTGACCACCTTTCTCTTCTTCTTCGTGCTGGGCCGCATCCGCGGTCGGGAACAGGGGGGCAAGGGGCATGATTAGACACCTCGCGGTACTGCTGCTGTTGCTCGGCCTCGGTGCGGCCTTCGCCGGGCTGATGGCTGGTTACACCCCGGATGAGGAGCTCAACCTCACCGGTCGCTATTACGCCGAGAATACCGCCAAGGATATCGGCGCCGCCAATATCGTCACCGCGATCATCGTTACCTATCGCGGTCTCGACACATTGGGCGAGGTGACGGTACTGTTTCTTACCGCCACCATCGTCGGCATGGTGCTGGCGCGGGGGCGTCGGGAACGGGCCTTGCAGCTGGAACTGCCGCCCCCAGGCGAGCTGCTGGAGACCGGTAGTCGTCTGCTTGCGCCGCTGATCCTGCTGCTGGGGGCCTATGTCTTCATCAATGGTCACCTGACCCCTGGCGGCGGCTTCCAGGGGGGCGCGATCCTCGCCTCGGCGATCCTGTTGCTGCTGCTCACCTACCCGACGCGGCGCTTCGGCCACCGCATGATCACGGTGGTGGAGTCCGTCTCCGGTCTCGCCTTTATCTCGCTCGGCGTGCTCGGCCTGCTGTTCGCGGGCGGCTTTCTCGACAACCGTATCCTGCCGCTGGGCGAGTACGGGTCGATCTTCTCCGCCGGCGCAATCCCCATCATCTACGCCTTCGTCGGCTTGAAGGTGGGGGCGGAGTTCAGCTCGATGCTGGTTAATCTCTCGGAAACGGAGGGCAAATGATGGCCGAAGTCGCCATGGCGACGGGATTCATGCTGGTACTGATCGGGCTCTACGGCGCCCTCACCAACCGCAACATCCTGCGCATCATCGTCTCCTTCACCCTTGCCACCACCGGCGTCAACCTGGTGATGGTGGCGGTGGGTTACATGCACGGGCGCACCGCGCCGATCCTCGACGAGGCGGTACCGGCCGCCGAGGCAGTGGCCCGCATCATCGATCCCCTGCCCCAGGCGCTGGTGCTGACCGCCATCGTCATCGGCCTGGGGGTGACCACGCTGATGCTCGCCTACGCCTACAAGCTACATGAATCCAAAGGTAGTCTGGATATCACCAAGTTTACGGAGCTGAAGTGGTAAACGCCCTGATTCTCATCGCCCTCGGCCTGGGGGCCGCGTTCCTGATCGGGCTGCTGCCCAGTCGATGGCGCGGCTTGGCCTATGCCATCACCCTGGCGGCGCTCGCCGCCATGGCGGCCATCGCCGGCGGCTGGGTGTGGTACTTCGCCATGGAAGGGGGCCAGGCGCTGGAGATCCACACCGCCGGCACCCCGCCGCCCTTCGCGGTGGCGCTGCATCTGGGCATGGCCGAGGCGGTGCTCACCCTGCTGGTGACCGTCACCAGCCTATTGTCGGCGATCTATCTCAAGGACACATTGCATCGCCTGGGTCGGCGGGCGATGGCGGTGCTGCTGATCCTGACCATGTCCCTGGCCGGGATCATCCTCACCCGCGACCTGTTCAACCTCTACGTCTTCATCGAGCTGATGGTCATCGCCACCGCCGGTCTGGTGCTGCTCTCGGCCAGTCGCTTCGCCCTGGGGGCCGGCTTCAAGTACCTGATCATCTCGCAGCTGGTGTCGATCCTGATGCTGATCGGCCTGATCTTTGCTTATCACGCCACCGGCACCCTGAATATCGACGGCATGGCCGACGCCGCCCTGATCACCCGCCAGGGCGGCATGCTCGCCTTCTTCCTGCTCTTTATCGCCATGCTGGCGGAGCTCAAGCCCTTCCCCGCCAACGGCTGGGCGCTGGATCTCTACGAATCCGCCCACCCCGCCTTCTCCGCCATCCTGTCGTCGGCGATCGCCGGGGCCGCCGCCCTCTACGCCGTGGACAAGCTGCTGCTGATCGGCGGTACCGAATGGCTGCCGGTGGCCACCGCCGTGGGGCTGACCAGCTTCGTCGCCGCCAATCTGCTGGCGCTGCCCCAGGACAAGGACCGCCGTCTGCTCGGCTACTCGTCGATTGGCCAGGTGGGGCTGATCCTGGTGGTGATCGGCCAGCAGGATATCCTCGGCGACGACTACCTCTTCATCGCCGGCGGCATATTGCTCTCCCATGCGGTCGCCAAGGCTGGACTCTTCTGGCTCTCCGGCTTCATTCCGGAGCAGGGGCTGAGCGCCTGGAGCGTATTGCGCCAACGTCCGCTGTTGCTGTTCGGTTTCGTCACCTTCATCGCCATGCTCACCGGCCTGCCCCCCTTCCCCGGGTTCTACGCCAAGTGGGAGTTGATGGGGGCGCTGGCCGACGCCGATCGCATCGGCGTCATGATCCTGCTGCTGTTCGCGGCGCTGGTGGAGGCGGCCTACCTGTTCCGCTGGTTCGGCTATGTGATCAAGCGCGAGCCCAACGAGGGGATCGCCCAGCCGCGTCCGCCCCTGCGCAAGTGCCTGGTGGTACATAGCGCCACCGCCATCGGCTGGGGCCTGGCCTGGGTGTGGGGTGAGCTTTCCGTGCACGCCAATCTGCTGCATGCCCTGCCGCTGCTCTTCGCGCTGGGCTTCCTGCTCATCGAGGGACTGCCCGCCTGGCTCAAGAACAGCGTTGCCATCGCCGGCCTGCTGGCCTGGTTCTGGCTCAGCTATCCCGGCTACGACCCGATGCAGCTCATCTTCGGCGCGGTGATCCTGGTGGGCGGGGCGCTGATCCTGCTCGCCAGCTATCACGCCCACGGCAAGCGGATCGGCTTCTACCCCTCGGCGATGCTGATGTACGCCGGGCTGGCGATGCTTATCGTCGCGGAAACCAGCTTTCAGTTCTTCGCCGCCTGGGAGCTGCTCACCATCGGCTCCTACTTTCTGATCCTGCGCGGCAAACACTCCGAACCCCACGCCCTCTCCTATCTGGTCTTCTCCCTGGGCGGGGCCTTCCTGATCCTGGCCGGGTTCTCGCTGGCGGCCCAGGGCGCCGACATCTTCCTGGTCTCGGCGTTGAGCGAGCTTTCCGAACCCCTCGCCCCCTGGATCTTCGCCCTGCTGGCGATCGGCTTCATGACCAAGACCGCCGCCATCGGCCTGCACATCTGGCTACCCGGCGCCCATGCCGAGGCGGAGACGGATGTCTCGCCCATGGTCTCGGGCATATTGCTCAAGGCCGGCGTCTTCGGCCTCATCACCTTGGCCCTCACCATGGGCAAGCAGCAGCTCTTCGGCATCGAACTCACCCATGTGATGCTGTGGATCGGCGCACTGTCGGCGCTGATCGGCAACCTCCTCGCCGCCTTCCAGGAGGATGCCAAGCGGCTGCTCGCCTACTCCTCCATCGGCCAGATGGGCTATGCCCTGTTTGGCATCGCCATGATGAACCACCTTGGGCTGCTGATGGCGCTGATGTTCGTCATCAACCACTACATCTACAAGTCGATGCTGTTTCTCTCGGTGGGCGGCATCGCCAAGCGCACCGGCACCCGCGACATGTACCGCATGGGCGGCCTGATCACCCTGATGCCGCTGTCGTTTATCGCGGTGCTGATCGGCATTATCGCCGTCTCCGGCGTGCCGCCGCTTTCTGGCTTTGGCGGGCGCTGGATCACCTACAACGCCATTATCGACATCGAGACCCGGCTGCCGCTGGTGATCCTGTTCCTCGCCGGCCCCATCGCCTTCCTGTATCTCTTCAGACTGATCCACACCATCTTCCTGGGACAGCTCAAGGATGAACACCGCAAGCTCAAGGAGGCCCCCTTCTGGATCCTGTTGCCGCAGATGATCTTCGTGGTCTGCCTGATGATCTTCGCCCTGGTGCCGGGGCTGGCGCTGCGCCATGTGGACAACTACATCAACCAGTTCTACCCCGGCGGCGGGCTCGACTGGGCGGGACTGACCATCACCAGCCAGTACGGCTACTGGGCGCCGATCCCGATCATGGTGGTGGTCGGCGCGATCTTCGCGACGCTGTTCCTGTGGTTGGTATTCGTGAACAGAAAAGCCCAGAAGGTCAAGCAGTTCAACATCGTCTTCGCCGCCGAACGCCCGCATCGCCCGGAGACCACCCACTTCGCCTGGAACTTCTTCGCCCCCTATCGCAAGGCGCTGGGCTTTCTCACTGAGCCCTATGTCACCCGCTTCTGGGAGACGATCAGCGAGGCGCTGCACAGCGGCGCGGACCTGACCCGCCGCATCTACACCGGCAACGGCCAGACCTACGCCATCCACCTGCTGGCCTTCGTGGTGGCGGTCTATCTGCTGGGGGTCGGGTTATGAAGAAATATTTAACCGCGGATGTACGCAGATTTGCGCAGATTGCTTGCACGGAAACTTCCAATAGTTGTGTCTCGGTAACCATTGGCCCTGGTGTGTATTTTAGCGGTTGTTTTCATGGACTGAAGTCGGAACAAGGCGCAATTCAACAATCTGCGTCAATCTGCGAAATCTGCGGTTCATATTTCGATTTCCACGTAACCGGGTTGAGGAACGAAGCAGCATGACGCCCTCTTCTTTCGAATGGATCCAGATTCCCTACGCCCTGTTGACCCTCTTCATCGTGGTCAACTTCGGCATGCTGCTCACCGCGCTGATGCAGAAGATCGGCGCGCGGGTGGGCCGTCGTCACGGCATTCCCATCTGGCAGAACTACGCCGACCTGATCAAGAACTACGCCCTGCGCACCTCCATCACCCATGGCGTCATGTTCTACCTGGGGCCGGTCTTCCGCCTCTCCGGCGGCGTCGGCCTGCTGCTGTTTGTGCCGACCATCTACGGCTCGGTGATGTTCGCCAACTTCTCCTTCGCCGGCGACCTGATCCTGGCCCTCTACTTCGTCTTCTTCGGCACCCTGGGCATGGCGCTGGGCGCCGGGGAGAGCGGCCACCCCTACTCGGCCATCGGCATCACCAGGGGCCTCTCCCAGGTCACCGCCGCCGAACTGCCCTTCGCCCTGGCGGTGTTCGCCATCGCCCTCCAGTACCAGACCCTCTCCATCACCGAGATCGTCGCCGCCCAGCAAGGGGGCGTCAGCAACTGGACCCTCTTCACCAACCCGCTGGCGGTAACCGCCGCCATGCTCGGATTCCTCGGCTCCATGATGCGCCCCCCCTTCGACGTGGTGCTCGCCCCCCAGGAGATCCCCATCGGCCCGCCCACCGAATACCATTCTTCGTATTTGGCGCTAATGCAAACCAACCGCGCCATCTTTCCTATTGCGAAAATAGTGGTCTACATGAACCTCTTCTTCGGCGGCGCGGCAAGCTGGCCGGTGTTCTTCTTCAAGGTCTTCTGCATCTACATGGTCTCGGTCTTCGTCGGCGTGGTCTTTCCGAGGTTTCGGGTCGAGCAGTCGATCCGCTGGTTTCTGGTTTGGGCGGTACCGATTGGCGTCGCGGCGATTTTGCTGGTTTAGTCGAGAAGAAATAGACAGGATTAACAGGATTTTTCAGGATTGACAGGATTTTTTACGGAACTGGTATCCAGGCTCCGCCTGGATACCGAGTCTTGGCGGCTCTGCCGCCCGATTGGAAGGCTAAATGGGAAAAAGCCGCTACAAGGTAGTCACAGACGGAGGAGAACCCTACTTTCTCACCTGTACGGTGGTGAACTGGCTACCCCTGTTCGGCAACCCGGCCATCGCGGAAATCGTGCTCGGTTCCCTGCGCTTCCTGCACGAGCATGGGCGACTGCGGATTCACGGCTATGTATTGATGGAAAACCACCTCCACATGGTGGCCTCATCGAAAAATCTGGATAAGGAGATCGGCGACTTCAAGTCGTTTACCGCTCGAAGCTGTATCGACTGGTTCGAGCAACACGACAAAGTGTGGGCACTGAAACAGTTGGCCTTTCACAAGGCACCGCACAAGTCCGAACAGCAATACCAGGTGTGGCAGGAAGGGAGCCACCCCCAGTTGATTTACAGCGAAGCGGTACTGAACAACAAGCTGGAATATATCCACCATAACCCCGTCAAACGGGGCTATGTGGATGAAGCGATGCACTGGCGCTATTCCAGTGCACGGGATTATGCGGGGCAAGAGGGTTTGGTGCCGATCACTCGGCTAGCATGAACTGTTCGGGCGGCAGAGCCGCCAAGACAGGGTGCCGAGGCAGAGCCTCGGCACCAGATTGATTTTGCTGGTTTAAGAGAAGAAATGGACAGGATTAACAGGATTGTGCAGGATTTACAGGATCACTTTTTTGGGCGTATCCGTGCTGGTGGAGCACTATGCTATTGAGTCAGCCAATACATACGCAGGATATTGGAGGAAGCAGTGAGATAGCCGGACAGGTTAATCCCTCTTCCATCCTGTCAATCCTGAGCAATTCTGTTAATCCTGTCTATTCTTTACTCGTCAACGGCGAAGCAAGCGATACGAAGGTTTTGCAATGAAGGAAGAACTGGAAAAACGCATCGTTCGCACTCCCGACGGTCAGGAGATCGAGGTGGAGCCGCTGCGCGATTACTATTGCGAGGCGGGGCCGACGGTTCAGACGCCGGAGTACACCGGCATCATCGAGAAGTTTTTCAACTGGGCGCGGGCGGAATCCCTGTGGATTCTCGGCTTCGGCACCGGTTGCGGGGCGATCGAGATGCGGCCGTTGATGACGCCGCGTTTCGACGCCTATCGCTATGGCATCCAGTGGCGACCGACGCCGCGCCAGGCGAATCTGTTCGTGATCTCGGGCTACCTCTCGGTAAAGACCCTCAAGCGGGTGATCCGCTCCTACGAACAGATGCAGAACCCGAAATACGTGGTAGGCCTGGGCTCCTGCACCATTAACGGCGGCATGTACTGGGACTCCTACAACACCATCAAGCGGCTGGATCAGTACCTGCCGGTGGATCTCTACATCGCCGGCTGCATGCCCCGCCCCGAGGCGCTGCTGCAAGGCTTCGAGGATCTCAAGAAGATCATCCGCGCCGGCGAGGGCGAGGGGGCGAACCACTACGCAGAGAACTTCGAGTGGTACAAGGCCAACCAGAAGGCGGTGATCCATGATTGGGATATGCCTGACTATAACTGGTAGACTTTTCTGCGAAAAGTCTAAATGAATCTCTGGTATCCAGGCGGAGCCTCGGCACCAGGCCGACCAGACCGAAAGAATTATCTCTGTGTACTCTGTGCCTCTGTGGCAATAACTGAATCTGGGAACATGCAACAACTCCAAGACAGACTATGGCAAAGCTTCCCCCTGGGGGAGTGGGACGAACGACGAGAGAATCTCGCCTTCGTCACGGTGCGGCGGGATATCCTGCGGTCGTTGCTCCAGCACTTGCGGGATCGGGAGGGTTTTACCCATCTGGTGATACTCACCGCCGTGGACTGGCTGGAGGAGGGGGAGTTTCAGCTCACCTATCTGCTGCATAACCGCGACAAGGCGATGGATCTGGGAGTGCGCATTCGCATCCCCCGCGAAGGGGCGAGCATGGAGAGCATCCACGATCTCTGGCCCACCGCCGCCACCTATCAGCGGGAGCTGCGGGAGATGTTCGGCATCGACTTTCCCGAGAGCCCCGGCGTCAACGAGGAGTTCATCCTGGAGGGGTGGAACGACATTCCCCCCTATCGACGGGATTTCGATACCCTCAAGTATGCCGAAGAGAACTACGTCCACCGACCGGGGCGGGAGACCCGCGACCCGGCGGAATACATGAAACAGCAACTCTACCCGGATGGGAAGGGCAATTCATGAGCCTGCTTGAACCTGAACGGACGGATCGCCGCCAGTACCCCGCGCGGCGGCCGGACGGCAGTTACGACATCGACCTTACTTCAGGGAAATACCTGAAGCTGTGGCAGGGACCGCAACACCCGGGCATTACCGGCAACATGGCGGTGGAGCTGACGGTTTGCGGCGACGAGGTGGTAGAGGGCAAGACCCACGTCGGCTACCTGCATCGCGGCTTCGAGAAGCTGATGGAGCGGCGCACCTTCATCCAGTGCTTTCCCATCGTCTGCCGCATCTGCGTCCCCGAACCGGACTTCAACGAATACTGCTACGCCGCCGCCGTCGAGGAGCTGGCGGGGCTGGAGGTGCCGGAGAAGGCGAACTGGATCCGCACGCTCATTCTAGAAATGGGCCGCATCAACAGTTACATGATGTACCTCGGCGGCCAGGCCGGGGCCTTCGGTCAGGGGGTGATCGGCCAGTGGACCACCTATGTGCGGGACCTGATGCTCGATCGCTTCGAGGAGCTGACCGGCGCGCGCATCTACCACATGTTCATCATCCCCGGCGGGGTGCGCGACGACCTGCCGGAAGGCTTCGCCACGCGCATGGAGGAGACCCTGCGCGAGATCGAGAGCACCATGAGCGACGTGCTGGACGTGATGTTCAACAACGCCGTCTTCAAGCGCCGCGCGGTGGGTGCCGGCTACATCGACCCCGCCTGGCTTGAGCCCTACGGCGTCACCGGGCCGACCGCGCGCGCCGCCGGCGTCGCCAAGGACGTGCGCAAGGA
>JAABSM010000099.1 GCA_011390365.1 Gammaproteobacteria bacterium | reverse complement strand
CGTGAATTTCGTGTTTTTCGTGGACAAAAAAGCCTTTCGCACGTCCACCTACCTCGACCGCGAAACCGCCAATATCGACAAACTGGTGGAAAAGGTCGAAGCGGCCATCGACCGCTTGCAGGAGTACCGCACCGCCCTGATCACCGCCGCCGTCACCGGTAAGATAAGGGTCCACGAACCACACGAAAGGCACGAACATGAATAATCCTTTCGTGAATTTCGTGTCTTTCGTGGACAAAAAAGCCTTTCGCACGTCCACCTATCTCGACCGCGAAACCGCCAAGATCGACAAGCTGGTGGAAAAGGTCGAGGTGGCCATCGCCCGCTTGCAGGAGTACCGCACCGCCCTGATCACCGCAGCCGTCACCGGTAAGATAAGGGTCCACGAACCACACGAAAGGCACGAACATGAATAATCCTTTCGTGAATTTCGTGTCTTTCGTGGACAAAAATGATTTTCGCGCGTCCACCTTCCTCGCCGCCGTCACCGGCAGGATTAAGAGTCCACGAACCACACGAACGGCACGAACATGAAAAATATTTTTAGTGATTTTCGTGTTTTTCGTGGACCCAAAAGGATTTTCCCATGATGCAAAAGCCCATCAACCCCCTCGACATCCTCCTCCAACTCGACTGGGCCGAGGGCGACGATCTGGAGTTCAAGTCGGCCCGGGGCGGTCTGCCCAAGAGTCTATGGGAGACCTACAGCGCCATGGCCAACAGCCACGGCGGGGTGATCCTGCTGGGGGTGGAGGACGACGGGCGGGTCAGCGGCGTGGTGGATGCGAAGAAGCTCAGAAAGACCTTCTGGGACACCATCAACAACCGGGGCAAGGTGAATCTGAACCTCTGTGCCGCTGCCGATCTCGCCGAGGCGCCCCATGCCGACGGGCTGATCCTCGCCATCCGGGTGCCGCAGGCCACGCGCTACCAGCGGCCGGTGTTCCTCGGCCAGAACCCGCTCACCGGCACCTATCGCCGCAACGACGAAGGCGACTACCACTGCACCGAGCAGGAGGTGGGCCGGATGCTCTCCGACCGGGCCGAGGAACCGGCGGACAGCCGGATTCTGGAAGGTTTTGGCCTTGATGATCTGGACCTCACCAGCCTGCACCAGTACCGCCAGCGACTGGCGTCCCACAAGCCGACCCATCCCTGGCTGAGCGAGGATGACAGAGGGCTGCTGTTGAAACTCGGCGGCTGGCGGCGGGATCGCGAGAGCGGCCTGGAGGGGCTGACCGTGGCCGGATTGCTGATGTTCGGCCGCGACGAGACCCTGCGCGAGGGCATCCCCGGCTACCATGTGGACTACCGCGAGCGGCTCTCCCCTGACCCGGCCGTGCGCTGGAGCGATCGCCTGACCGCCGATGGCGCCTGGCAGCCCAATCTGTTTCAGTTCTATCTGCGGGTGGCTGGACGGCTGATCGCGGATTTGAAACTCCCCTTCCAGCTTGATGCCGACCTGTTCCGCAAGGGGGAAACCGAGGTCCATGAGGCGATCCGCGAGGCGCTGGTCAACGCGCTGATCCATGCCGACTACAACGGCCAGGGCGGCGTTGTCGTGGAAAAATTCCGCGACGCCTTCGAGTTTTCCAATCCTGGAACCCTGCTGGTCTCCTTCGACCAGATGTTGCGCGGCAACGTCAGCGAGTGCCGCAATAAATCTTTGCAGACCATGTTCATGCTGATCGGCGCAGCCGAGAAGGCCGGTTCCGGGGTCGACAAGATGCGCCGCGGTTGGGCATCGCAACACTGGCGCTCACCCATGCTCCGGGAGCAGGTGCAGCCGGATCGGGTGTTCTGGCGCCTGCCGATGGTGAGTCTGATCCCTGAGGAGTCTCGGGCCAGACTGGAGGGGTACTTTGGCAAGGAATTCAATCGATTAAGTAAGGATGAAGTGCTCGCACTGGTAACGGCGGATGTCGAGGCGAACGTGGATAATGCGCGCATGCGGCAGATCTGCACCCTCCATGCAGCCGATGTGACGCGGCTGCTGCAAGGTCTGGTGGCTAAGGGTGCGCTGGTGCAGGAAGGACAGGGGCGCTGGACGCGCTATCGTTTGGCTGCCCCTGAGAGCTCCCTACATAGCGACGTTGACTCCGAACATAAGGCCACCGACTCCGAACATAAGGCCACCGACTCCGAACATAAGGCCACCGACTCCGAACATAAGGCCACCGACTCCGAACATAAGGCCACCGACTCCGGACATAATAGCGACCTGCTGGCAATCGCCGCCCCCGCCAGATCGCAGCAACGCCTTTCACCAGGGCGAATGGAGCAGCTATTGCTTGAGTTGTGCCATGGGCGTTGGCTGACCCGTAGTCAATTGGCAGGCCTGCTCGATCGTCACCCGGATGGACTACGCCAGCGTTTCCTCAACCCGATGGTCGCCCATGGCCTGCTGCGCTTGCGCTACCCCGACAAACCCAATCGGGCCGATCAGGCCTATACCGCGAGCGGCTTGGTTAAAGAAAACGCCGTCTCTTTAACTAACGACCCGGACAAGTAAAGGAAGCGTTATGTCCCAGACCACCGAAAAAGCCTTCGAATCCTACGTGGAGCAGATGCTGCTGGCCAAAGGCTGGCAACAGGGCAATGTGAGCGGCTGGGACCGGGAGCGGGCGCTGTTCCCGCAGGCGATTACCGACTTTATCGCCGCCACCCAGCCGCAGCTGTGGGAGGCGATGCGAACCCAGCACGGGGCGCAGCTGGAGACGATGCTGCTGGCGACGCTGGTCAAGGAGCTGGCCATCAAGGGCTCGTTGCATGTGCTGCGCCACGGCTTCAAGTTCTACGGCAAGACCTTCCGGCTGGCCTTCTTCCAGCCCGCCCACGGCCTGAATGAAGAGGTGTTGGCGCAGTACCGGGCCAACCAGCTCACCGTCACCCGGCAGGCGCCCTGTCATCCGGGCGATCATTCCACCGTCGATCTGGTCTTTGCCGTCAACGGCCTGCCGGTGGCGACCTGCGAGCTGAAGAACCCCTGGACCGGCCAGAGCTGGCGCCACGCGGTTCGGCAGTACAAGGAGGACCGCAACCCGCGTGCAACCCTGTTCGCGTTCAAGCAGCGGGCGCTGGTCCACTTTGCCGCCGACCCGGACGAGGTGCAGATGACCACCCGGCTGGCCGGGGGCAAGACCTTCTTTCTGCCTTTCAATCGCGGCAGCCACCCCGGCGAGGTGCAGTGCGGCGCCGGCAATCCGCAACATCCCTCTGGCTACCGCAGCGGCTATTTCTGGGAAGAGGTGCTGGAGCGCGAGAGCTTCCTCGACATCCTCGGCCACTTCGTCTTCATCGAGAAGAAGGAGGAGAAGGTGGACGATGGCAAAGGGGGCAGCCGCATGGTGACCCGGGAGGCGATGATCTTCCCCCGTTACCACCAGCTCGACGCCACCCGCAAGCTGATCGCCGCCGCCCGCGCCGAGGGACCGGGGCAGAACTACCTGATCCAGCATTCGGCAGGCAGCGGCAAAACCAACTCCATCTCCTGGCTGTCGCACCGGCTGGCCAGCTTGCACGATGGCGACGATCACAAGGTGTTCGACTGCGTGATCGTCATTACCGACCGGCAGGTGCTCGACCGCCAGTTGCAGGACGCCATCTATCAGATCGAGCACGCCCAGGGGGTGGTCAAGGCCATCGACCAGGACTCGAAACAGCTGGCCGAGGCGCTGATTGACGGTACCCGGATTGTGGTCACCACCTTGCAGAAGTTCCCCTTTGTGCTGCGCGGACTGCTCCATGCCGCCGGGGCCGAGAGCGCGGATGCGCCGGATGAAACGGCCAAGGCGCAGGTCAGCGCCCAAGTTGAAAAATGGCAGGCGGAGATCGGCAAGCGCCGTTATGCGGTAATCGTGGACGAGGCGCACTCCTCCCAGACTGGCGAGACGGCGCGGGAGCTGAAGGCGATTCTGGGTGCGAACACGGGCGGCAACGGCGACGACGAGGAGACGGATTGGGAGGACCGCCTGAATGAGGTGATGGCCTCGCGCGGTCGGCAACCGAACCTGAGCTTCTTTGCCTACACCGCCACCCCCAAGGGCAAGACGCTGGAGCTGTTTGGCCATGCCGGGGCCAGTGGCAAGCCGGAGCCCTTTCACCTCTACAGCATGCGCCAGGCCATCGAGGAGCGCTTCATCCTCGATGTGCTGCAGAACTACACCACCTACAAGACCTACTTCAAACTGGTCAAGGAAGTGGAGGACGACCCCAATCTGCCGAAGAAAAAGGCGGCGCGGGCGCTGGCCAAGTTCCTGGTGATGCACCCGACCAATATCGCCCAGAAGATCGAGGTGATCGTCGAGCACTTCCGCGGCCATGTGCGCACCCACCTGGGCGGGCGGGCCAAGGCGATGGTGGTCACCAGTTCGCGCCTGCAAGCGGTGAAGTACATGGAGGCCTTTCAGCGTTATATCGACGAAAAGGGATACGCCGACATCCGCCCACTGGTGGCCTTCAGCGGCACGGTGCGCGACCCGGAAACCGACCTGGAATACACCGAACCGGGGATGAATACCGATCTGGTGAGCGGCAAACCGATCAGCGAGAAGCAGCTGGCGGAGCGCTTCGCATCAAACGATTACCAGGTGCTGCTGGTGGCCAACAAGTACCAGACCGGTTTCGACCAGCCACTGCTGATGGCGATGTACGTGGACAAACGGCTGGACGGGGTGCAGGCGGTGCAGACCCTGTCGCGCCTCAACCGCATGATACCGGGCAAGGAGACGCCTTTCGTACTCGATTTCGTCAATGAGGCCGAGGACGTCTACCGCGCCTTCAAGCCCTACTACGACGCCACCAGTTTGCAGGAGCGCGCCGACCCCTCCCAGCTCGAACAGCTCAAGCACGAGCTGGATGCCTTTCAGGTCTACCACTGGAACGAGGTGGAGGCCTTCGCCCGCATCTTCTACCGGGTGCCGGTCAAGCAAAACCCCGCCGACCACGCCCACCTGCAACGCCATCTGCAACCGGCGGTGGATCGTTTCAAGGCGATGGAGGATGAGGAGCAACGCGGCGAATTCCGCGACAAGCTGAGCGGCTATGTGAAGGTGTACAGCTTCCTGAGCCAGATCATCCCCTACGGCGATCGCGACTTGGAGATGCTCTACAGCTTTGGCCGCTTGCTGCTGCCGCACCTGCCGCTGGAGCGCGACACCAGCGCCGTCAAGCTGGGTGATGAGGTGGGCCTGCAGTACTACCGCCTGCAACGGGTCTTTTCCGGGGCCATCGAGCTGGGCGAGGGCGAAGGCGAGTACGGCGTGAAGAGCCCCACGGACGTCGGCAGCGGCAAGCCCAAGGAGGAGAAGGCGCCACTTTCGGAGATCATCGAGGTATTGAACGACCGCTTCGGCACCGACTTCACCGAGGAGGACCGGCTCTTCTTCGAGCAGATCAGGGAGAAGGCCGCCAATACCCCGGAGGTGGTCCGCCTGCGCCAGGCCAACCCCTTCGACAAATTCCAGCTAGGCCTGCGTCGGATGCTGGAAGACCTGATGATTCAGCGCATGAGCGAGAACGACCAGATCGTCTCGCGCTACATGGATGACAAGGCCTTTGAGGATGCCGCCTTTGCGGTGCTTTCCAAGGTGATTTACGACACCATCCCGGCGACGGACGCGCGGGATTCTGGTGGTGAGCGATGAACCTGGATTCCGCGATTGATATCACGGAGGCACGGAGATCACGAAGATACTTCAGCAGGTTACATGGGCCCTACGCCTGCCTGTAAGGTGCTGGCGGATGCAGCGGGCGGGATGGGGCCGGGAGCGGGAAACTTTTCCAGCAGTGCCCCCTCGATTCCAAGGCCTGGCGCAAAGGAGAGGGCGAAACCACGCATCCCCTCCCGCGGGTCATCGGCCGTCGAGCCGACCGAGCCCAGGCGCGCGAGGGTCTGTTCGAGGACGAACAATACCGCCGGACTGAGCATGTTGCCGTGTCGTTTCAGAATGTCCCAGCTAGCCGTGAGCTGTTCATCCGCGAGACCCAGTGACCGCTGCACGCTGTGGATAATGCGCGTCCCGCCCGGGTGAATGGCCCAGAAATCCATATCCTCCCGGGTCAGCCCCTGCCGCGCGAGAAAGGCATCAACCAGTCTTCCCACGCTGTGCTCGATATAGTTGGGCAGCTGCTTCGACAGACCGCAGCTAATCCCATGGTCATGCAGGCCAAGCACGATCCCGTCTTCGGTATTTTCGGTAACGGCGCTCATCAGCGCCTGCACGATCAGGTGGCCCCGCGCCTGGGCGCTGTGCATATCCACACCCCCAATCAGTGCCGCCGCGCAGCCATCGCCGAAGATGCTGTGGGTAATGACGTCGTTCATGTTGTCGGCGAAGCTGGCATTTACCGAACTCAGCTCGATACATACCAGCAGCACCTTGTGGTCCGGGTTGGCGCGGACATGGTCGCAGGCGATGCGCAAGCCGCTGAAGGCCGCCGCGCAGCCCATGAAGCCGACGGTGAGGCGTGCCGTGTCACTGGGCAGTCCGAGCTTCTTGATCAATCTCACGTCCAGCCCCGGCGCGACGAAGCCCGTGCTCGAAACGATCACCACCAGGCGGATATCCGCTAGCGCGACATCCCCTGGCGCCAGGTAAACGTCATCCCCCTGGAGCAACCGATTTACGACCCGCTCGGCCAGGGGATAGGCATGCTCCGCGAACAGCGCCATGCGCGTCTGTATCGGCTGTTGCAGGATGCGGTGGATGGCTTCCGGTTGCGTGAAGTCGATCGCCAGTTGGCGCGTGTCGATGCGGCCGGCGGCGTAGATCCTGTGCAGCGTCTCCTTCTTGTCCGCAAACCGGGGCAGGGTCGCGATCGCCTCGGCGGCCAGGGTCTGTTGTGTGTCACTAGGAGGCGTTCCGCTCGCCAGGCGCAGGATCGCCGGAAGAGGGGACTGCCATGCTTCATTGGGGCAAGGGGCTTTGCGAGGGGAGGTATCGTACATGCGGGAGTCGGCTCTCTGCTGTCTCATCGTCCGGGATGGCGCATCGTCATGATCGCCAGGTGGGAGGCCCATGCACTTTATACGAAAAGATCATGCCCGCGTCCATCTTTGGCAGCCGATCCGGTCGCAATCCATTGACCGACGGTCGTCCATCATGAGCGCCCTGGTTAGCGAATGCCGCGTCCGGTTTTTGCGCTCGATTCGCGCCTATTCGGGGGTGGTCTGGAACAATATTTTCCGCTATTTCGAACCCTCTCTTCCGCGCGCGCGCCTCTGTGGAAAAGAAAGCCTTGAATATTTCTCGAGGTTTGGGTTAATGTGGCGCGGCCCTGGATTCATGTCCGTTGGCGAGTCGAAAAAATACGAAGAATCAAGGTTCTTTAGGCGTTTTGGTGGCGTGCTGAAAATGGTTTTATCACGCCCTTGTCAAGTCGATCACCGATATCGGTAAATTTTTTTTTCACAGTTGCACAAATGGACGATATCGCAATAATTGGCTATGCGTGCCGGTTTCCCGGCGGCCCTACCCTGGCGGAATTCTGGCGGGTATTGGCCGATGGGGTCGACACCCTGGCTGAAGTGCCCCCTGATCGTTTTGACATCGAGGCCTTTTTTGATCCTGATCCGGACGCACCGGGAAAAATCTCTACTCGTTATGGTCACTTTCTCGATCAGGTTGACCGCTTCGAGCCGGCGTTTTTCGGCATATCGCCACGCGCGGCGGCGGCGCTCGATCCGCAGCAGCGGCTGGCGCTGGAGGTCACCTGGGAGGCGCTGGAGAACGCCGGAATAGCCCCGAAGGGGCTGTCCGGCCGACAGGTCGGCGTCTTTACCGGCGTCTCCGAAGTCGATTACGCCAGGATCGCCTGCCGTCAGCCCGAGGAGATGGACCTCTACCGCGGTACCGGGACCATGCAGGCCTTCGTCGCCGGGCGGATCGCCTATGCCCTGGGCGCCCAGGGACCGAGTCAGTCGATCGACACCGCCTGCTCCAGCTCGCTGGTCGCCATCCATAACGCCTGCCAGGCGCTCAAGCTCGGTGAATGCGAACTCGCCCTGGCCGGGGGCGTGCATGTCATCTTGAGTCCGGACAACTACATCTTCCTCTCCCGCGCCAAGGCGCTGAGCGCGGACGGCAGGTGCAAGGCGTTCGATGCCGCCGCGGATGGCTTCGCGCGCGGCGAAGGCTGCGGTATGCTGGTGCTCAAACGCATGGCGGATGCCCAGCGGGATGGCGATACCATTCATGCAAGAATCCGCGCCAGCGTGGTCAACAGCGACGGCCCCTCGGCGGGCCTGACCGTGCCCAATCCCATGGCCCAGCGGCAACTGCTGGAGACGGCCCTGGCGCGTGCCGAGCTGGAACCGCATCAGGTGAGTTATCTCGAAGCCCATGGCACGGGAACCCGCCTCGGAGATCCCATGGAGCTGCAAGGGGCGGGACGGGCCTATGGTCGGCGAGCGGACGGCGCGCCCCTCCTGGTCGGTTCGGTGAAGAGCAACATCGGACACCTGGAGCCCGCCGCAGGGGTCGCGGGGGTGATCAAGGTGCTGCTGGCGATGCGCCATGGCGTGATCCCCCGCCACCTGCATTTCCATGAGCCGAACCCCCGCATCCCCTGGCGCAGCCTGCCGCTGGAGGTGGTGAGGGAGGCGACTCCCTGGCCGGGCGAAGCCAGGATCGCCGGTGTCAGCAGCTTTGGCATGAGCGGCACCAACGCCCACCTGATCCTCGAAGCGGTCGCCGAGGGGGGCGGCGAGGCGTTTGGTCCCGCCGATACGCCTCATCAGCATCATGTGTTGCCCCTCTCCGCCAGGAGCGAGGGTGCCCTCAGGGAGCTGGCGCAACGTTATACCGATTGGCTTGAGAAGACTGCCGAATCCCTGAGCGACATCTGCTTTACCGCCACCGCCGGGCGCAGCCACTTTGCCCATCGTGCCGCCATTGTCGCCGATTCCAGGCACTCCCTGCTCGCCGGTTTGGCGTTGCTGGCGCGGGGCGAGTCCGGCGGCAACTGCTTTGTCGGCGTGATGCGCACTGATGCTACCCGGGAGCAACCCTTGGCGGCAGGGCCGGGAACGGAGGACGCCATGCCCGACGTGATCGCGCCGCCGGATCGCGATGGCGAGGAGGATGGAGGGTTCGCGGTCTCTTGTGCGCGACGTTACTGCGCGGGTGCCGCCGCCGATCTGCTGCTCAAGCTGCCGAGGGCGTCCTCGCGCAAGGTGATGTTGCCGACTTACCCCTTCCAGCGCCAGCGCTACTGGGTTGCCGATGGCGAGGGGAGCGATGGGAAGCTGGCGACCCGGACGACGCAAGCCGCAGCCAGCGAGGCTATCCTAGCGCACTGGTTCACCCAATGGCGCTGGCAACCCTGCCCGCTGGCGGAGCCTGGAACGCAGCGCGACGAGGCGCACGGCTGCTGGCTACTGGTGATGGATGGTGGTGGCGGCGGCGAGCGTCTTGGCGCGGCGTTGCGGGCGCGCGGCATGACGGTCGTTGAGGTGGAGGCGGGCGACGATTTTCGTGAGATCGCCAGCGATCGCTTCTGCCTCCCCCTGGCCGACACCGCCGCCTGGCGGCGGCTGTGGTCAAGGCTGCCCAGCGATCCGCCGCCGCGAGGCGTGGTTCACCTGTGCGCTCTGGATGGCCAGGCCATCGCCCTCACCGACAGCCATACCCTGGCGCGGGACTATCGCACGTTGCTGTCGGGCCTGCTGGCGCTCGCTCAGGCGTTGCTGTCGCGGCCGGATCCGCCCGGATTATGGGTGGTCACCCAGGGCGCCCAGAGCCTGGATGCCATGCCATCGTCCGCCATCTCCGGCGTGCCCTTGTGGGGTCTGGCGAGAACCCTGATGCTGGAACACCCGGAGCTGAGCTGTCGCTGTCTGGATGTGGATCGGGACTCCTGGGAGGAGTTGACCGCCGAGCTGCTGACGCCGGACTTGGAGAACCAACTGATCTGGCGTCAGCGCCAACGCTACGCCGCACGCCTGGTCCCGTACGGCGGTGCGGCGATCCTCGCGCCGGCCCTCGCTGCGGATCCCCATCGCGGCTATCTGATCAGCGGCGGCCTGGGGGCGCTCGGCATGAGGCTGGCGCAATGGCTGGCGGATCGCGGCGCCCGGCATATCATCCTCAACGCTCGGCGGCCCGCCGATGCCGCGGGCGAGCAGCGGATCGCGGCGTTGCGTCGGCGCGGGGTTTCCGTCGAGGTGATGCTGGCGGATATCGGCGACCCGCACGAGGCGCAACGACTATTTGCGCGGATCGAGACGGAGATGCCGCCGCTGGCGGGCCTCTTTCACCTCGCCGGGAGCATCCGCGACGGCACCCTCGCGCGGCTCTCGTGGGAGGATTTCGCCGCCGTGATGGCGGCCAAGGCGGCGGGGGCATGGCACCTGCACCAGTACGGCATGCAGCATCCGCTGCGCTGGTTCGTGCTCTTCTCCAGCGTGGCCGGAACCCTGGGCCAGCCGGGGCAGGCCAACTATGCCGCCGCCAACGCCTTTCTCGATCAACTGGTCCAGCACCGCCGGGCGCTGGGGTTGTGCGGCCTGTGCATCGACTGGGGCGCATGGGCCGAGATCGGCATGGCCGCCGCCATGGACGATGCCGCCAAGGCCCGCCTCGACGGCAGCGGCATGGGCTGGCTGGAACCGGGGCAGGGGATCGCGGCGATGGAGCATCTGCTGGCCCGCGATGTCACGCGGGCCGTGGTCATGGAGATCGATTGGGGGCGCTTCGCCGCCCGTCACCGACCGTTGGCACCGCTGCTTCAGGCGCTGACCGGCGAGGCGGCCGTTGAGTCGGCTGGCGGGGATGGGCGCACGGGACCGCTGCCGGGTCCGGAGGAGGGGCGGGCGGCCCGCCTGCGACACTATCTGGCCGCGCAGTTGCAGGATATCCTCGCCGCCGATGAGTTGCCGGCGAGGGATCTGGGGCTGCTGGATCTGGGGGTCGATTCGTTGATGTCAGCCCAGTTGGTGTCCCGGATTCGCGATGATCTGGGGGTGCGCATCCCGCTGGAGGATACGCTGACGGCGACCATCGACTCCCTGACCCAGGCGATTGCCGCGCGGCTTGCCGCGCATCAGGAACATTCGGCGAACGAGATCCCGCCGCTCGCGCCGCGTCCCGCCGACGCGCCGCTGGAGATGTCCCATGCCCAGCAACGGCTATGGTTCATGGCCCAGTTGGAGGGTGCCTCCGCCGGTTACAACCTGCCCCAGATGTGGCGACTCAGCGGGCCGCTGGATATCGAGGTGTTGCGCGCCACCTTCGCCGAACTGATCTCCCGCCACGAAAACTTCCGTCTCGCCTTCCCGAATGTCGACGGTCGGCCAGCCGTCAGGGAGATCCCCCCCTGGGATCCGTTGACGCTGGTCGACCTGCAAGGCCTGCCGACGGCGCACCAGGAGGCGGAGATCGAGCGGCGTGCGCTGGAGCATGGTGCGCGTCCGTTCGATCTCTCCCGAGGTCAATTGATCCGGCTGGAGCTGCTGGTTTTGGCAAGCGAATCGTTCGTGTTGCTCGCCAATACCCACCACATCATCAGTGACGGTTGGTCGATGGCGGTAGTGATGCGGGATTGTGAAAAGATCCATGCCGCCCTGACGCACCAGCGCAGGCCCGATCTGCCCCCCCTCGACGTGCAGTATGGCGATTACGCCTACTGGCAGAAGAGTTGGTTGCGGGGTGAGCGGCTGGAGCGGCAACTGAGCTATTGGCAAGCGCAACTCGCGGGCGCTCCCGGCCTGCTCGAATTGCCGCTGGACCAGCCGCGACCGGCGCAACAGAGCTACCAGGGGCGCAGGTACGGCCACCGCCTGCCGCCCGCCCTCGTCCAGGCCCTCACCCGTTTCAGTCAGCGCCGGGGGGTAACCCTGTTCATGACCCTGCTGGCGGCTTTCAATATCCTGCTCGTCCGCTATTGCCGCCAGGGCGATATCCCCATCGGCACGCCCATCGCCAATCGCGGTGATCGTCGCCTCGAAGAGCTGGTCGGCTTCTTCGTCAACACCCTGGTATTGCGTACTCCGATACCGGAGCGCTCCGAGCCGCTGCGCTTCGTCGATTTCCTGCAACAGACCCGCGACACCTGTCTGGCCGCTTACGATCATCAGGACATCCCCTTCGAGATGCTGGTCGAGAAGCTGCAACCCGAACGCAGCCTTAGCCACAGCCCCCTGTTTCAGGTGATGTTCGCCCTGCGCAACGAGACGGTTCGCCGCCTCCGCCTGCCGGGGCTGGAGGTCGAATCCCTGGAGCAGGCCTATGTCCCCGCGCTGTTCGATCTGACCCTGATCGTGACCGAACAGCAAGGGCAATTGCATTGCGCATGGGACTATCCCGCCGCGCTGTTCGAGTCAACCACCATTGAGCGCCTAGCCGAACACTTCCAACTGCTGCTCCAGACGCTGATGGAAGATCCCGAGCGAGCCATCGACCGGCTACCGCCCCTGACGCCCGCCGATCAGGCCAGCTTGCGGCAATGGAATCGCACCGAGGTCGCCTATCCCGCAGGGGGCGGGCTGCACCAGCTGTTCGAGCGTCAGGTCGAGAAGACACCGGAGCGGATCGCGCTGGTGTTCGGCGATCAACGGATCAGCTATCGAGCATTGAATCAACGGGCCAACCAGCTGGCGCGTTATCTCGCGGGGCACCTGGACGCCGACGCCAACCCGCGATTGATCGCCATCGCCAGCGAACGCTCCGTCGAAATGCTGGTGGGCCTGTTGGCGACGCTCAAGGCGGGCGCGGCCTATCTGCCCATCGATCCCGACTATCCGGCGGAGCGTATTCGCTACATGCTGGAGGAGAGCGGGGCGTCGCTGTGCCTGACCCAGAGTCATCTGCGACAACGACTGCCGCTGGCCGATCTGGCCCATGAATGCCTGCCGATCCCGCTCGATACCCTCGCCATCGACCAGGGCGCGGTCGGCAATCCCGAGTTTGACGGGGGTGGCGACGATCTCGCCTATGTCATCTATACCTCCGGCTCCACCGGCAAACCCAAGGGGGTGATGAACACCCACGGCGGCATCATCAATCGCCTGCTGTGGATGCAACAGACCTTCGCGTTGAGCGAGGAGGACCGGGTATTGCAAAAAACCCCGTCCAGTTTCGATGTCTCGGTGTGGGAGTTTTTCTGGCCCCTGATCAGCGGCGCGGTACTGGTCGTCGCCAAGCCTGAAGGGCACAAGGATCCGACCTATCTCGCCGAGATCATCCAGCGCCAAGGGATCACCGTGCTGCACTTCGTGCCGTCGATGTTACAGGCCTTCCTTCCCCACGCCGAGCCGAGCCGCTGCGCCAGGATCCGGCATGTGATGTGCAGCGGCGAGGCGCTGAGCGCCGAACTCGTGCGTTACTTCGACCAGCGCTTTTCCACGCTGCCGACCCGACTCCACAACCTGTATGGCCCTACCGAGGCCGCCATCGACGTCAGTTACTGGCCCTGTCAGGCGCAACCGCATGACCCTTGCGTCCCCATCGGTCGCCCCGTCGCCAATACCCAGCTGCATGTGCTGGATGAGCATCAGCGACCCCTGCCGATCGGTGTCGCTGGCGAACTCTGCATCGGCGGCGTGCAGCTCGCGCGCGGCTATCTGCACCAGCCGCGACTGACCCGCGAGCGCTTCGTGGAGGTCGATATTGATGGCCAGCGGCAGCGACTCTACCGCACTGGCGATCTCGCCCGCTGGCGCAATGACGGCCAACTGGAGTACCTGGGGCGACTCGATCATCAGGTCAAGCTGCGCGGTTTTCGCGTCGAATTGGGCGAGATCGAGGCGGTGCTCGATCGCCATCCGGCGGTCCAGGAGAGCGCCGTGGTCTTGCAGCCGGGGAGCGACGGCGATGCCCGGCTGCGGGCCTATCTGATCCCGTCGCGGGACCACGCCTCGCCGCTGCTGCGCCGACTCGAACTGGAAACCAGGGGGGCGCTCGAAGATATCGCCTGGTACCAACTCCCCAACGACCTGCCGATCGCTCATCTCAATCGCAACGAGACCGAGTTCGTCTTTGACGAGATCTTTCGTCAGAATACCTACCTCAAGCATGGCGTCACCATCCAGCCCGGCGATTGCGTCTTCGATGTAGGCGCCAACATCGGCCTCTTCACCCTCTTCGCGGGGCGGATCTCCGGCGTGCATATTTACGCCTTTGAGCCGATTCCGCCCCTGTTTGATCGACTGCGCATCAACAGCAAGCTGTATGACCTGAACGTCACCCTGTTCGACCTCGCCCTCTCCGACGCTCGCCGGGTCGCGTCCTTCACCTATTACCCCCACGCCTCGATCATCTCTGGCCGCTTCGCCGATCTCGAACAGGAGCAGGGAGTGGTCAAGTCGGTGCTACGGAAACAGATGGCGGAGGAGGGCCGACGGATATCCCCCGCGCAACTGGAGGAGCTGGTGGCGGATCGTCTATCCAGCCAGACCTTCGCTTGCCAGCTGGAGACCCTCTCCAGCGTCATCGAGCGCCATGATGTCGAGCGGATTGATCTGCTGAAAATCGATGTGGAGAAGAGTGAGTGGGAGGTGCTCGCCGGTATCAAGGCGGCCGACTGGGACAAGATCCGACAGCTGGTCATCGAGGTCCATGACCTCGACGGTCGCCTGCAAGCGGTCACCGATCTTCTGCGGGGGCAGGGCTACCAGTTGGCCATAGAGCAGGACGAACTGCTGAGCGATACGCCCATCTACAGCGTTTACGCGTGGCGCCCCAATCGCCCCGCGCGCAAGGTCGCCGTCGGCCCGGTCCATCAAACCGCCTTCGACCGGGAGCCGATGTGGTTCAGCCAGGGTGCGCTGATCAGCGACCTGCGGCGGGTGCTGAGCCAATCCCTGCCCGAATACATGATTCCCGCGGCCATTACGCTGCTGCCAGCCCTGCCACTGACCCCCAACGGCAAACTGGATCGTCAGCGACTGCTGGAATTGGGGACGACGCTGTCCCGCGAACCCCGCGAACCCGTCGAACCGCGCAATGAGACGGAGAAGCGCCTCCTCGCCATCTGGCGGGAGATGCTCGATGTCGCATCGATCGGCGTGGAGGACAATTTTTTCGATGTCGGCGGCCACAGCCTCAAGGCGATCCAGCTGGCGGCGGCGATCCAGAACGCCTTCGGCGTCGAACTGGCGTTGCGTGAGATCTTCCTCCACCCCAGAGTGCGCGCGCTGGGCGAGTGGATCGAACGGCAACAACGCCAGGTTTTCGCAGCGATCCCCGCCGCCGCGGCCTCCGCCAGCGGCGACTACCCGGTCTCCCACGCCCAGCGGCGGCTATGGGTGCTCGACCGCATCGACGCCAGCGCACTGGCCTACACCATCCCCATCGGCTTCGACCTCAAGGGCCCACTCGACCCGGCGCTGCTCGACCAGG
>JAABSM010000098.1 GCA_011390365.1 Gammaproteobacteria bacterium | reverse complement strand
CACCACGGTGATCGCGGCGGTCAGAGTGGTCTTGCCGTGGTCGACGTGACCGATGGTACCGACGTTGACGTGCGGTTTCTTGCGTTCGAATTTTGCCTTTGACATTGAAAATTCTCCGAGTTTTTACCTAAATCAGCTGTTCAGAAAACTCGCGCGCTACGCCGCACGCGCCGACATTGCTGTGTGGAGCCCAGAAGCAGATTTGAACTGCCGACCTCACCCTTACCAAGGGTGTGCTCTACCAACTGAGCTATCTGGGCGTAATCTGGAAAAAAACCGCCCGTGGCGGTTTCACTATTCACATCAAACCGCCGCTGGCGGTTTCGCTATTCACATCAAACCGCGTCAGGCGGTTTTTATCTGGAGCGGGTGATGGGAATCGAACCCACGTCTTCAGCTTGGAAGGCTGAGGTTCTACCATTGAACAACACCCGCAAATCCCGGGCGGGTTGTGCCTTACCGCCCGATCCGGCATGTTTGGGCCGGACCCTGAATCTGGTGGAGGGGGGAGGATTCGAACCTCCGAAGGCGGAGCCGTCAGATTTACAGTCTGATCCCTTTGGCCACTCGGGAACCCCTCCAAGAGAAGAGCGCGATATTCTCCGCAAATGGGCGGGTCGTGTCAACACCCGCGGTGAATTTTTTTCGCATCGGCCGCTAAATCAGTTTCCGGCTTCGGGATCCTCGCCATCGGCATAGTAGCCGCGCGCCCGAATCCACTCGACCAGGCCATCCGGGATCAGGTAGCGGGGGCTCCTGCCCTGAGCGATCAGGCGACGTATCTCGCTGGCGGAGATGGCCAGCTGGCTGACTCGATGGAACAGGATGTTGCCGCCAGGTTGGCGCGTCAGCTGGCCGGGGTCGTCCGTCCAGCGCTGCCGATAGAGGGGCGGCGCCGGCTGGTCAGGACGTTGCATGACGATCACATGGGCCAGGTCGAGGACCGCGTTGGGCTCATGCCAGCCGGGCATGTCACGGAAGGCGTCGCTGCCTAGCAGCATGACAATCGGCGCGGATCCCAGCTCCTCCCGCAGTGAAAGCAAAGTGTGAAGCGTGTAGGATTTACCCTGGCGGCGCAGTTCCCGGTCATCGACGACGAATCGGGGTTCGCTCGCCACCGCCATCTCCACCATCTCCAAGCGCTGACGGGCAGAGATTCGCGGTCGCCCGCGATGGGGCGGGTCGGCGGAGGGGATGAAGCGCATCTCGCTCAAGCCATGGCTCTCCAGCACTTCGAGGGCGATGCGCAGATGACCGAAATGGATCGGGTCGAAGGTTCCGCCGAAAACGCCGATGCTGCTCTCCATCCTGACTCCCAACCTCTCTCCCGCGGTGTTGATGAGACCCTGCGTCGGTCGCCCGATTCACCCGACGGAGGCCCCGGAACTCTACGCCATGGCGCTGGGGCTCTCCCGCGACGCCGGCCTCTCGGGGAGGCCGCGAATGTACTACATCCCGAGCCGCGTGCTCAACACCTTCGCCACCGGCAATCAAGCGAATCCCATCTCGCGCAGCCGCGAATTGCGGCTTATCGATCATCGCCCGCCACCGAACCCCGATTGCCGCCAGGCCTCGTAGGCGATCACCGCCACCGCATTGGAGAGGTTGAGACTGCGACTGCCGGCGACCATGGGGATGCGAATCCGCCGCGCCGCATCCACGCCCTCGATCACGCCCAGCGGCAGCCCCCGGCTTTCAGGACCGAACAGCAACCAGTCGCCATCCTGATAACGGGGATCCGTATGACGAAAGACGCCGCGGGTAGTGCAGGCAAACAGCCGCCCCTCGCCGATTCGCCCCTGAAATGCTTCGAAATCGGCGTGCTCCTCGACATGGGCCAGAGCGTGGTAATCCAGTCCGGCGCGCCGCAGATACTTGTCACTCAGCTCAAACCCCAGGGGATGAATCAGATGCAATGCGGCGCCCATGTTGGCGCTCAAGCGGATGATGTTGCCCGTATTGGGGGGAATCTCTGGCTCGTAGAGGGCGATATTCAGCATGCTTGGCGGTGCGAAAAGTCGGGCAGTATACCGCTTCGCCGAGACCGTGCACAGGGCGCCAGCCCAAGGGCAAAAGGGTGTCGCCGGGTTTGCCCCGAATGTACCAAAAGCCACAAAATCCGGCGCATCCCTGACCGAGCGGGAATAACACGACATTCCAAAGGCGTGGAATCACCGCCCCGGCTTGGCTTACACTTCGCGGCACATCAATTGCATCCAACCCCGATTCAACCAATTTCAAGCAGCAGGTTTCGCAGTATGAATGGAGCACCCCGTCAGATCGTCACCCCGCGTCCCAGCATGTCCCTCTCCATCCCCTCCGGCATGGCGCCGGTGGAGTTTTTCAACAGCCCCGCCAACCTGAAGAACCTGGCGGAAGAGAACGGTCTGCTACGCACCCCGGAAGATCTGCTGATGTACCGCAAGCTGATCGGCCACAGCACCGAGTTCGACACCTCGATCATGCTGGATACCTCGCGGCGCATCCTCGATCCGCTGGGGCGACCGGTGCGCCGGGATCAGATGTCGCGTACCGAGAAGAGGACCTGGAACCGCATGACCCAGATCCTCTTCGACTACCTGCTGGAGAAGTATCCAGACCCCGCCAAGCACCTGATCCTGTGCGGCGAGGCGAGCCTGGATTCCACCTGGCCGCTGAACAAGCCGGGGGTGCCCAGCATTCGCATGATCCACAACCACTTCATGTGCTTCCCCATGGAGATGCTGCGCAACGCCGAGATCGCCGACGCCAACGACCCCAACCTGACCGACAGTGGCCACCACAGCCTGTTTCTGCGCCACCTAAGCGGCGTCTACCATGAGTTTCTGGAGGTGCTCGACTTGCAGATCATGAGCCCCATCGCCAGCGAGGATTGCCAACTGGAGTTGACCGGCTACCCCCAGGGCCTGCCAAGCTGGGTAGTGAATGACGGCCCGGAACGCCTCCAGGATCAGTATTTCTGGCATGAATACGAGCAGGTGCTGCGGGGCTTTCTCGACTTCTACCGCACCTTCTTCCTGCTGGTGGCCAACGGCGAGCCGGTGATCCCGAGCAACGCCAACTTCCCCAACCAGATCACCAATGTGTTGCTGAGCAACCCGCTGTTCCCGCGAGTCGCCCGGGATCTGCGGGAGAAGGTGATCCAAGACCCCCAGTTCGCCAACGACATCCGCTGGCGACCCGCCTACAAACAGATCCTCTATCGCGATGACCGCGGTCGCCTGGTGGTGACCATCTCGCAGAATTCGGTGGGCAACGCCATTACCGAGCTGCTCGGCATCGTGGTACGCCGGGTCGAGGATCCCGAGGGCTATGCCGCGATCGAGCCGGATCTGGTCAATCGCCTGCTGGAGGCCCGTCAGCGCCTGGTCGCCGCCAACCTCGGCGAGCCGCTGTCGGCCCCCAATTGGCCCGGCGACCGTTTCGTGGCGACCCTGGGCGAGGAATAAGGGGATACCCTGTCAGTCAGTTATTCGGCAACCCTGGCGATCCCGCGAGGGTGTCGCCAAGGCCACGAACAAGGGGCGAGACCCGTTTCTCGCTCTCGCGTTCCATTACTCGCATTCGTTCTCACCTTTGAACTATAATCCGTTGTTTAGTTTACGGAGACGTGCCTTTGGCACTCGCCCCCGAATCGCCAGACCGAGCGCCCCCGAAGGCGCGGGACCTGGGCAACAAAAAAAGGCACGGCATGCCGGAACGAAACGGACGCATTCTGCTGGTGTCGGATGACGACGAGCTCGCCACCGAGCTCAACGGTATCCTCACCCAAGACCGACATCTTGTCGGCATCGAGCATAGCGGACGCGCCGGCCTTAAGAGCGCCCGAACCGCCCCCCGCCCCGACCTCATCCTGATCGACCGGGAACTGCCGGACATCGACGGCTACGAGGTCTGCCGCCGCCTCAAGATGGAGGCGAAAACCCAACGCATCCCGATCATCATCCTGATCAACTTCAGGCGTAACGGCGAGGAGCAGCAGGGGCTGGATGCCGGCGCCGCCGATTTTCTGACCCGCCCCTTGCGCCCCGCCATCGTGCGCTCGCGCATCAACACCCATCTGGCGCTGGTCAACCAGGGGCGTCGCCTCGATCACCTGGTGGGCCAGCGCACCCGGCAACTGGAGGAGACCCAGGAGGCGCTGCGCGAGGCGATGCAGAATCTGCTCACCACCCAGGTCGCCCCCGGCGTCTATTGGGTGCAGGTTCCGGAGGCGGGGGTGTACATCCTGTGCGGCTGCCCCGGCGAGGTGGTCAAGCACCTGATGCGCCAAGGCTATATCAAGACCGTCACCCGCAACGGCAAGAGCTACGAGACCGGCCCCAACGTCATCCTCCTCTCCGACGTGGCGGTGCAAAACGGCGGCTTCGCCAATCTCGCCGAGTTCCCGGTGCTGCAAATGCTCTATCGCCAGGGCATGATGATCCCCGGCCACCCCAATAACACCGACACCAAGCCCACCCTGATCGGCTCCGAGGACCAGCTGCATGCGCAACTGGAGTATATCCACCGCGGCAATTACGGACTGATCACCCGCAAGGAGATGCTCTCCTGCGGCATCGACGAGGCCACGGCCGACGTGTTGATGCGGATCAAGAAGAACTTCGCCTTCGGCAAGATCCGTCCGCCCGGCGAGTTCGTGGATACCCTGGTCATCGACGATCAACCGCGGGAGATCCGCGAGGGGGTGACGGTGCGGCGCAGCGGCTTCAACCGCTTTCACTTCGAATACCGCGGCCGCTCCAGCGTGGTCGATCTCAGCCTGCCGCCCGGGGTGATCTACGAACGCCCCTACCCCCTCGACAACCATCGCTTCAAGCGCCACTACTTCGCGGTACTCCACAGCGGCGATGGTGACGGCTGGGACATCAACCGCCCCAGCATGGGCAGCGTCATCATGTATCAGGGCCGAATCTTCCTGATCGATGCCGGCCCCGGCATCATGCACGCGCTGTCGGCGCTGGGCATAGATATCAGCGAGGTGGAGGGGATCTTTCACACCCACTGCCACGACGACCATTTCGCCGGCCTGCCGGCGCTGGTCCATTCCGATCATCGACTCAAATACTACGCCACGCCGCTGGTCCGGGAGTCGGTGGTGAAGAAGCTCAATGCCCTGATGTCCCTGGGAACCGGCGAGTTCGAGCGCTTCTTCGAGGCCCAGGACCTGGTCTTCGACACCTGGAACGATTGCGACGGCCTGGAGGTGATGCCCATCTTCTCCCCCCACCCGGTGGAGACCAACACCTTCCTGTTTCGCGCCCTGGATGAAAACGGCTATCGCAGCTACGCCCACTGGGCGGATCTGAGCTCCTTCGCGGTGCTCGACAAGATGACCCGCGAAGGTCCCAATCAGGTCCCCCGAGAGGTCATCGCCAAGGTCAAGAGCGACTACCTGTGGCCCGCCGACCTCAAGAAGATCGACATCGGCGGCGGCATGATTCACGGCAAGGCGGAGGATTTTCGCAACGACCGCTCGGAACGCCTGATCCTCGCCCATGTGGCCCGCAAGCTGACCATGGAGGAGATGGAGATCGGCTCCGAGTCCTCCTTCGGCGCCCTGGATGTGCTCATCGAAGGGCAGCAGGATTACCCGCGAAAACATGCCCTGGAGTATCTGCGAGAACTCTTCCCCCGGGTCAAGGACAACCAGTTCCTGATCCTGCTCAATTCGCCGGTGATCGAACAGAACGCCGGCACCATCATTCGCCGCGCCGGCGAACGCGCCCAGCACATGGACATGGTGCTTTCCGGCACGGTCGCCTACATCAACACCAACGCCGGCATCCACAACAACCTCTCGTTCGGCTCGTTTCTCGGCGACCGCTGCCTGTTCAACGACAAGGCCGAAGACGAAGGCACCTATCGCGCGGTCTCCCATTGCAGCGTATTGCGCATCTCCAACGCGATGATGCGCACCTTTCTGGAGAACAACCGGCTCTACGATCAGATGAAGGAGGTCACCAGCAAGGTGTGGGCGCTGCGAAAAACCTGGCTGTTCGGCGGTCAGACCAGCTTTCTCTCGCTGGGCAACATCGTCAAGGAGATGCTGCAATTCGAGTATGAAGGCAATCGCCTGCTCGACATCGACCTGGGCGAGGCGATCTGGCTGGTGGATCACGGCGGCATCCTGTGGATGAGCCTGGATGGCCAGCTGTTGCAGCAGATCAACGCCGGCGATTTCCTCGGCGAGCACAGCTACATGCTCAAATCGGGCGCCTCCGACTTCCGCTACCGCACCGTCGGTGCGACCCGGCTATTCCGCATCGAACTCAAGCAACTGCTGGATATCCCGGTGGTCTACTGGAAGATCCTGGAGATTATCAGCAAGCGCCAGACCCTGCTGTGGAATATGGCGGAATGAACATCCGGGGTGCGCTTCGCGTATCCACCCCGCGGTAACGATTCAGATCGCTGCGCAAAAATGGGATTTGTGCTTGCGACCAAGGGGGAGAGTGCCAACTTCTCCCCCTTGGAAACCCCCAAAGGGTTGCGTAACCCTCTGCCGCTATCGCGTGATGTGCGGAATACTTACCCCTGCGCACCTTATCTTCTTCCTCTGCGCTCTCGGTGTTCTCCGTGGTTTATCGACCCGGTTCGGGGATGAAGGATACGCTTTCCATGTCATTAAGATTAGCCATCGTGGCATTTTGCGGGAATGATGCGCCCCATTTCGCGGGTACGCCGAGCGTTTTTGGTTCCGCATAGGCTGTGCCGTCGACCGAGCGAAAAGGCTTTTTATTCGGCACATCCTATGCCGGTCCGACGCTTTCCGGCCTGCCCCGCCCTCGCCTGAATGCCATTGTGCCGTAACAGCGGTTCGATGCTCGGTTCCCGCCCGCGAAAGGCCTTGAACAGCTCCATCGCGTCCCGCGAGCCGCCCCGCTCCAGTATATTGGTCAGGAAGGCGCGCCCCGTCTCGGCGGAGAAGATGCCCTGCTCCTCGAACCGGGAGAAGGCGTCCGCCGACAGTACCTCGGCCCACTTGTAGCTGTAGTAACCCGCCGCGTAGCCGCCAGCGAAGATGTGCGTAAAGCCGTGGGCGAAGCGGTTGAAGGCCGGCGGCCTGACCACCGCCACCTGCTCGCGCACCTCATCGAGGATCGCCTGGATGCGCCCGCCCCGCTCCGGGTCATATTCGCGATGCAGGCGAAAGTCGAACAGCGCGAACTCCAGCTGCCGCACCATCTTCATCGCCGCCTGGAAGTTGCGCGCGGCGAGCATCTTGTCGAGGAGTTCCCGGGGCAGGGGCTCGCCGGTCCGCCAGTGGCCGGAGATGAGATCCAGGGCCTCCGGCTCCCAGCACCAGTTCTCCAGGAACTGGGAGGGCAGCTCCACCGCGTCCCATTCGACGCCGTTGATGCCGGAGATCTCCGGATAGTCGATACGGGTCAGCATGTGGTGAATGCCGTGGCCGAACTCGTGAAACAGGGTGGTCACCTCGTCATGGGTGAACAGCGCCGGCTTGTCGCCAACCGGCGGCGAGGCGTTGCACACCAGGTAGGCCACCGGCGTTTGCAGGCTGTCACCATCCCGAAAGCGACCGCGGTAGCTGTCCATCCAGGCCCCGCCGCGCTTGTTCGGGCGGGCATGGAGGTCGAGATAGAAGCGTCCGCGCAGACCGTCCTGGGGGTCGCGGATCTCGAACAGGCGCACATCGGCATGCCAGGCGTCGACCTGCTCCGCCTCGCGGATCTCCACCCCGAACAGTCGCTGCACCACCGCGAACAGGCCAGGGATCACCCGAGTCTCGGGAAAATAGGGCTTGAGCGCCTCCTGGCTGATGTCGTAGCGGTCCTGACGCAACTTCTCGGCGTAGTACATCAGGTCCCAGGCCTGGAGGCGGTCCAGCCCCTGCCCGCGGGCGAAGGCCTCCAGTTCGTCGTACTCCTGTTTCGCCTGGGGCAGGGATTTTTCCGCCAGGTCGTGGAGAAAGCGGATCACGCTATCCGTATCTGCGGCCATCTTGCGCGCCAGGGAGCGCTCGGCGTAGTTGGCGAAGCCGAGCAGGCGCGCCTGTTCGTGGCGCAGCGCCAGGGTACGCTCCATGATCTCGCTGTTGTCCCACCGGTTGGCGTGAGGCCCCTGGTCCGAGGCGCGTGTGGCGAAGGCCTCATAGACCTCGCGGCGCAACGCCCGATCATCGGCGTGGGTCATCACCGCCAGATAGGAGGGCATCTCCAGGGTCAGCAGCCAACCCTCAAGCCCCTTTTGCCCGGCCGCCTGACGGGCCATGTCCCGGGCCGATTCGGGGATGCCGGCGAGCCGCCCCTCATCGTCGATGGGCTTGCTCCAGGCGTGGGTCGCATCGAGCAGGTTCTCCGAAAACCGGCTGGAGAGTTCGCTCAACTCCTGGCTGATCTCCATGTAGCGCGCCTTTGCCGCCGCCGGCAGATCGACGCCGGAGAGACGGAAGTCCTCGAGGGCGTTGTCGAGCACCCGTCGTTGCTCGGGGGTCAGCCCGGCATCCGCTTGACGCAGCCGCTGATAGGCGCGGAACAGCGCCTCGTTCTGACCCTGTTCCGTGGCATACTCGGTGATCTTGGGCAGGCAGGCGTTGTAGGCCGCGCGCAGCTCATCGCTATTGACCACCGAGTTCATGTGACTGATCGGCGACCAGGCCTTGTCCAGCCGCCCCTCCGCCCGCTCCAGCGGGGCGATCAACGCCTCCCATGTCAGGTCATTTCGGGTCGAAGCGTCGCCGGCCTCGGTGAGTTCCGCGATCAGGCGGCGGTTCTCCGCCAGCATCGCATCGATGGCCGGCTCCGCATGTTCGGGCAGGATTCGGGAGAACGGTGGAAGATCGGGGTTATCAATCAGTGGATTTTGCATAGGTCGTAAAGGAAAGTGGGTATGACAAGGAAACAGGGATTCTAAGGCACTAAGGTGGTATCGCCAATCGCTCAGGCAAGGGAGATCGCGGCTTTTGGATTCGATACAAAATCCGTTGATGAATATCATGGCGAAAAGAGTATAATAATACTCTAATATACGTAAGACTCCCATAAACGCCTGTTGTCGAGGCCCACAAGGATCAGGTCATGGCCAGCGTCCACTCCCTGCCACAGAGCAGCAGAATACAGTTATACCGCACCAAACTCTCTCGCCAGTTCGAAGGGCTGGAGAGTAACGCCCTTGGCGATAACCCCTCCCCGGTGCTCGACGACTACCTCGATTGCCTGGAGTTCCAGCTATTCGCGCGGCAACCCAACATCAGCCAGATCCAGGAGATGCTGCTGGAACTCGCATGCATGATCCGCAATTGCGCCAATCTCCAGGCCGACGACTACCCGCGGTTCCTCGAACGGTTGACCAGCCTCTACGCCCGCGGCGTCGCCCAGGGCCGGGTCGAGGCCTTGACCCAGACCGCCGCGGACTATGCCGACGTCATCGAGGCAGCCAGTCGCGCCTATCCGGACTTCGACTACAGCGCCGCCCTCGGGCAGTTGTTGTGCTATATGGGACAGCTCTACCACACCCGCCGCGGCAGCTGGCAAACCATCTACGACCATATCGCCTCGATGCCGGAGAGTCTCGCCGCGGTACGCTACCTCAACGAGACCTTCTTCAACGAGATCCGCCAATGGGCGGAGGAGGGGGTGGGAAATCTGTTTCAGATCCGCCGCGACACCCAGGAGAGGGCGAATGAGCTGGAACGAACGGTCGCCCGCTTGACCGCGCAGGCCGGACAACTGCGCCGCCGCCGGCGCGCCACCCAAGGCGACCCGCGCGTCATCCCGCTGGGGGATGCCCGCACCCTGCGGGAGATTCGGGAAACCGAATCCCGGCTTCAGTTCGCGCGACACGAACTCGGCATCAAGCAAGAGCTGGTAGCGCTCATCGATCAGAACATTGATGAATTCGAAGAGAAGCTCGGGCGTGTACGTCGGACCTATACACTGCGCCTGATCCACAGCACCTGATACCCTGCTGGCGCGCTCATATCCGTGAGGCGACGGCCACCCCGCCGGAAGAAGGGCGGCGAGATCGGGGAAACGGGGCGGATTCGAGAATCTCGGGGGGCGATGCCGCTGGCGCACGTGCCTGGTTCGCAACTCCTTTTCGCCATCCCACCCGGCAGTTTGAGATTGCACGGCAAACGTTCTATATTGATCGCTCCCTTACCCCCAGCAACATTGGAGCGAATCATGAAAAAAACCGCTTTCGCCAAGACCGCCTTCATCGCCCTCGCCGTCGTACTACTGAGCGGCTGCGGCGCATCGAGCGAGGTCAAGCAGCTGCGCAGCGAGGTCGACACCCTGCGCGCGGAGGTCAATCAACTCAAAGAGGATTCCAAATTCGCCCTCGAGGCGGCCCACAAGTCCCTGCAAGCCGCAAAGGACACCTCGCGCAAGGCCGAAGCGGCGATGGATGCCGCCAATACCGCGCAGCAAGCGGCGGACGACTGCTCAGAGCGCTGCAGCCGTATCATGCGACGTGCCCAGATGAAGTGACCCTGCCAGAGGATTCAGATCGTCCCACGACAGGGGATTGCTGAACCGCACACACAGGAACCATTTCCCGATTTCGCGGTCTACCGAAGTACGGCTAGGTGAATGGAGCAGCCGTGGCCGTGGTGGACAGCGATTTTGTTCATCGGGACTCCCCTCCAGACGGTACGTCTGGATTGGGCTGGTCGCCAAGGGCGACCGGCCCTCTTTTTTGCCCCCCGCATCGCAAACCTCCCCTGCTCGCCAATCGCGTCGACTGGCACCCGCCATCTTCACACCATCAGGGTGGGCTGCCGAGCCAAAACACATCGATCCTGAATGAATCATCGCCTGAATTCGGCCCATCTCCCCGCCCAAAACCGCGCTTGAGTTACGAAAAGAAAGGCCCTTGCCGGCCTAAAGTCCGGACTCCAGCGCAGATCAACGAACAACCTCACAAGCCAAAAAAAGGGGGCCCGCAGGCCCCCAGAATCACATCAACCTGGCGGAAAGGATCAGCCAAAGATGTCGCTGGTGATGTTATTGAACCAGCTGTGGGCGTACTTCACCTCGCGGGCGAACTGCTCTTCGCTGGCATCCGCCGGGGTCAGACCGCCGGAGACACTGACGATCTTGGAACCGTCTTCGGCAAGACGATAGACCGCCGCGACGGAAAAGGCGTGGTTCTCCGCGGCGATGGAGTAGCAGGTGTTGACATAGGCCGGCACCGGCGCACCCTCGCCCTTCAGCATGGCCAGCACCGCGGCGGCACAGACCTTGGCCTGGGAGTTTGCGGCATAGCCGGACTTGGGCATGCCCGTGGCGACGCCCGCATCGCCGATCACATGGATACCTTCGTGAATGGTGGATTCGAAGGTCCTGAGGTTGATCGGGCACCAGCCGGAGTCATCGGTCAGCCCGGCGGCGAAGGCGATGGCGCCCGCCTGCTGCGGCGGAATCACGTTGAGTACGTCGGCCTTGATCTCTTCGTCGAAACCGGTGGTAACGGTGTTGGTCGCGGGATCCACCTTGACCACGGCGTTGTCATTGGAGCCCTGGGCGGAACCGCGCCACTCGATCATGGCGTTCTCGGTTTCATAACCGTAGAACTTCTTCCAGGCGCCGGTGAACAGGCCCTGCTTGGAGAAGCTGGGCTTGGGATCCAGAATGATCACCTTGGACTTCGGCTTGTGGGCCTTGAAGTACATGGCGATCTGGCTGGCGCGCTCGTAGGGTCCAGGGGGGCAACGGAACGGATTCGGCGGCGCCGCGATCACGCACACGCCACCATCGTCCATCGCTTCCAGCTGGCTGCGCAGCAAGGCGGTCTGCGGACCCGCCTTCCAGGCGTGCGGGACCTTCTCGGCGGCCGCCTCGTCGTAGCCCTCAATGGCACCCCACTTCATATCGACACCCGGGGCGACAACGCAACGGTCGTAATTGAAGGTCTGACCACCGGCGGTGGTCACCGTTTTCGCGGCGGCGTCGATGCCGGTCACCTTGTCGTGGACCACCTTGACGCCATGAGCGGCCAGGCCGTCGTAACCGAACTCAATGGAGTCCAGGGAGCGGTGGCCGCTGAGCACTTCGTTGCTCATGTAGCAGGTATGGTAGTTCTTGTTGGCTTCGATCAGGGTCACTTCGACCTTGGAGTCGGCCATGCGAATGTACTTGGCGACCGTGCCGCCACCGGTACCGCCGCCGACCACGACCACCTTCTTGGCGCCGCCATGGGAGCCTGCGGCGGCGATGAAAGGCGCGCCGGCCAGGCCTACCGCGGTTGCCGCGCCAGCGGTCTGGATAAATCCTCTACGTGTAATCTTCATGCGTTCATTCCTCCCGTTGCTTACTGCTGGCTGGCGTAGTAGTTGATGACCTCGGAGAAGGACTCGTCGCCCTGCTTGTTCATCATGTCCTCGACCTTCTTCCACATCTTGCGGCCCACTTCGCGATGCTGGGCGCCGATATCCGCCATGGTCCAGTCAAGGTAGGTCATCCACTGGCCGGCGAGACGGCTGGTGCCATCGTCGATGACACCGCCCTCTTCGTGGCACTTCTCGCAGTACATTTCGTGAAGCTTTTCACCAGACTTGGCCTTGTCCGCGTCAAACTCCTGCTTGGCGGGCACGAATTTCTGCTCGGCATAGAAGCCGGCTATCTTCTCGATCTCCTCTTCCGAGTAGCCCTTGGCGATGCGCTCCATGATCGTCGACGGCACTTCACCGCTGGCATAACGGGTCATGATATCGATGAAATAGTCTTCGGACAGGCCGCCAATGGTCGGCGCCGCCGGGCCGACACTGGCGCCATTGGTGCCATGGCAACCCGCGCAGGTGTTGGCTAGCATGGAGGCGCTTGCGCCGGTCATCCCCTCGGCCACTGCCGTGGTCGAGGCGCAAAACGCCAATCCGGCCACGAACAAAGCCTTCTTCGCTGTTTTATACACCATGTTATCTCCTCTGGTATTTACGCACAGTTAACACGACGAAGCAGAGGCGAGACGATCCCTCCCCTCCTCGCGCCGATTACAGATCACGAAAACCCCCTAACGGGCATCCGTTTCCGATCCTTACATTCGCACCGAAGCGACTACGGAGCAGCGGCGATCCAAGCTTCCGGCGAATACCCTCCCGAACTGAAGCGCGAACTCCGCCTGGAGCACGGATTTCAGGCCGGCAGGGTCCCTAGTGCAGCACCCGCCAAGTGACCATGAGTATACGGGGCATATGGCATTGATTTTTATAAAAATAGTGCCAATGCTCATTTAGCGGGTGCTGCACTAGTTTTGCGATTTTAACGCGGAGTCAATCGCCTTGAGCGCCAGTACCCGCTTGCCGCCTGGCGATCGCTTGCTCGATGAGCCTGATGACCTTTTCGTTGCGCTTCTTGTCCGCGATTTCCGCCGCGGTCCTGCCGGCGTTATCGGTGGCAACGGGATCCGCGCCCGCCTCCAGCAACAGCTCCACCATCGCCGGGGAGCGGGCATAGGCCGCCTCCATCAGCGGCGTAACCCCATCCTTGTCCGCCGCATTGACATCCGCACCACGTTCGAGAAGCATCTTCGCGCCGGTACGGTCGTCACTGCCGACCGCCCAGATCAGGGGCGTGGCGCCATCGCGGTCGCGCGCGGAGACGTCCGCGCCATGCTCCAGCAGAACTTCAGCCTCATCGTCATGGCCTCCGTCGAGGGCGATCATCAGCGGCGTCGCGCCATCCTTGTCTGGCTGATCCACCGGCGCACCATACTTGAGCAGCATACGCGTCGCCTCAAGGTGGCCCCGCTCGGCCGCGTAGAACAGGGCGCTCTTGCCGTCGTCATCCTGACTCGCCGCATCCGCGCCCTTGTACAGCAACTGCTCGACCATGTCGGCTATGCCATAGCGGGCGGCGATTCCCAGCGCGTTCCAACCGCCGTTGGTACGTGCGTTCAGTTCAGCGCCCCGTTCCAGCAGCATCGCGGTCATGGCGACCAGGCCGTTCTCCGCGGCGAAGGTCAATGCGGAGCAGCCAGCCACCGTCTTGCTGTTGACGTCGGCCCCGCGGGACAACAACAAGACCGCGGTATCCATGTTGTCATTCTCTATCGCCATCATCAGCGCGGTCTTGCCATACTTGTTGGCGCTGTCGACACTGACGCCCTGGTCCAGCAAATCGGCGACGCCTTCCGTATCGCCAATGGTCGCAAGGTTGCGCAACTCCCGCGTCTTGTCGACATCCGCCCAGAGCGGGACGGGCAGCAGGGATACAGCGAGAATAAGCCATGCAAACAGCCTTGGATATGACATAACGAATAGATCCTTCAAACTTGGAGTGAGTGGTAACACGTCTTGCTCTGAGCAACCGTTCAGATTCGTACGCCTATTTCTCCACCGGCTCCATCGGCAACTCGTGGGCTATGCCCTGATGGCAATCGATGCAGGTTTCTCCCTCGTCCCGGGCGCGTCCGTGCTTTCTGCGCGCCATCCGCCCCTGTTCGTCCAGGGCCATCTGGTCCCACTCATGGCAGGTGCGGCATTCACGGGAGTCGTTCGCCTTCATCTTGTCCCATACCCGGTTCGCCATGTCCCAGCGATGGGCCTCATACTTCTCCGGGGTGTCGATGGTTCCCATGATCTCGTGATAGACATCCTTGGCGGCCATGACTTTAGCCAGCATCTTGGGGCCGAACTCCTTGGGGACATGACAATCGGCGCAGCCCGGGCGCACGCCGGACGGGTTCTGCCAATGCCAGGTCTCCTGGTACTCCTCCAGATTGGTCTTCATGGAATGGCAGGAGGTGCAGAATTCCGTGGTGTTGGTCGCGGACAAGCCCATGTTGAACAATCCGGCCCCTACAAGACCGGCGGCAAAGACGAGCAGGAGGATAAAAAAGAATTTCATGCGCCCCATGGTATACCTGATTCATGTCGATTGTTGAAGGGCCGGTCGCGGCGGCCTTGACCTATTCCACTACGACCATCGGATAAATCTTGCGGGTTCGGGTAAACCCGTAGGAAGGATATTACGGGATCGCAAAGAAAATTGCAAAAAACTTCATAGCAATCATATAGATATTGCCTTTTACGAATATTATGAAATACTTAATTTTGCGCAAAAAAAAACGGAGCACGCAGGCTCCGTTTTTTTCGAGAACGCTACGCTTAGAACGCGTGGTTCATGCCAATGCCCCAGACAGTCTGGTCGTCATCGTTGTCAACATAGGTGACATTGATATCCGTACGTTTCGAGAGCGCGTGATCAAACCCGATAGCAAAACCGTCTGACCCGGTCGGCATTCCATTGGCATCAAAGCCCCCCATTGACTCATCGTCAAAATACTTGGCTTTGATGGTATTGTTTCCGAAGCTATACGCCATATTGACGTGGTAGTAGTCCGTATCAAGACCGCCATCCCAATCATTATTCGCCCATACACCACCAATCTTCCAGTT
>JAABSM010000097.1 GCA_011390365.1 Gammaproteobacteria bacterium | reverse complement strand
ATCACCGGTCCGCCCTCGGCGATGTGCCGGGCGATCTTCTCCGGAGAAGATTCGGTCCCCGCCAGCGAGAAGAGGAAGCCGAACTTGCCCTCGCCCGCGCCGCCGTGGCAGCTTTGGCACGCCTCGGCGAATATCGCCGGGGCATTTACGCCGGCGCTGGGGGTATAGTCGTCCTTCCCGCCGCAACCGGCGAGGATGGCGGCGAAAAGGGAAAAGAGGGTGATCTTCATAAACCGGGGCATGGCGGCACTCCTTGAAACAACCTGGGTGATCCCGGCGACGGCATGTCGCGGGGGGCGATGCGAAGGGCGAAGTCTACCACAAAGGCCTGAATCCAGGGCCACGGACGGCACCCTCGCCACTGGATGCCGCACTTCCCTATGCGGCATGACGTATTGTTCGGGGTTTCGGAAATATCGACCGGCATTTTTCGCACCCGTTTGAATCACGGACAGACCTCCCTGCCGTTCAATCCGCCCCACTCCCCGCCGAGCTATGCAGCAACGGCGTGGCCAGAGAGACCCCCCGCTCCGCGGCCAGCCGAATCACCAGCGCGCGCAGCAACTGGCGGGTTCGCAGCAGGTTGCGGACATCCTTGGTGTGATAGAAGAGGGACCAGAGGATGGCGTAGTCGCCGGCTTCGGCGGCGCGGGTCTGGGGCGGGTGGCTGGGCTCGATGGGGATGTCCGAGTCCTTGATCGCGGCGTCGAAGACGGCCTGAAAGAGCGCCCGCACCTTGCTCTCCGACACCTCGTAGCCAATGTTGAAGCGTAGCTCCTCGCGCAGGCCCCTGGCGGAGGCGAACTTGGAGAGGTTGTTGATGGTGAGGGCGCGCAGGCGGGTGTTCGGGATCATGATGCGGTGATTGTCCGCCAGATCGAGGAGCTCGGTGTGAAAGACCTTGGTCTTGAAGACGATGCCGAAGATGGTTTCGCCGCCGTCGCGAAACTCCACCACGTCCCCCTCCTCCAGCAGTCGGCTATTGAGGATGATCAGGCCGCTGATGATGTCCGGCGCCCAGGCGCCCTGGGTGAGGGCGAGCAGCACGCCGATAAAGCCGATCACGCCGCCCGCCTCCAGCAGGCTCTCGAAACCGAGGATGCGTACCACCGAGATGAGGACGACGATGACCACGAAGACGGCGGCGATCAGGCTCAGGACACGGGAGGTGTAGGTATCGGTGTAGCTCACCTGCCCGTCCTGCTCCTTGGCCTTGCCGAAGCGTTTGGTGATCATGCGATCGAGGAGGTGATAGCCGAGAAAGGCGAGATAGCCCACCAGGCACACCGCGAGGGAGCGGCTGATCCAGCCCCCCTGCTCCGGCAGGAAGTTGCTGAACAGCACCAGCAGCAGCAGCAGCAGATTGACGGCGCGAAACAGGTGCAAATGGGGGCGGCGCACGTTGCCGTTCTTCTCGGCGGGGTCGAGGTGGTTGAAGATCGGCGCGGAGAAGAGCAGAAACAGGGTATTGATGGAGAGCAGGGCGAGATCCCCCAGCGAGAGGCGCGCCAGCCCCTGCTGCATCATCTCGAAAAGGGCCTCCATGCTCACCGCTCTCCGCGCAGAAACTTCCACACCCGACCGCGGCGCGGCGAGTAGCCCTGGCGTACATAGCGCAGGGAGTGTTCGTTACGCAGCGTCCAGCGCATCCGCGAACGGGCCAGGCGGCTGCCGCAAAAGAGCAGTTGATCACCGGGTTCGAGAAAGATCTCCCGCTCCGGCAACAGCATGCGATCGCCGTTATGCCGAATCATCAGCAGAACGATGGCGGCGAGGGACTCTTCCCGCTCCCGAGGATTGGTCAGAATATGGCCGAGCTTGACCGCATGCCCCCGACGAATCGACTCGGTAACCGCCGAGGCCCGCTCGTCGTTGACCACCAGCTCCCACACCTCCGGCGGCTCCCGGTTCTCCAGCAGGCCGGCGATGCGGCTAAAGAGGGTGCAGGACCACTGGTCCTCCTGAAACAGGCCGAGCCCGAAGAACTCCACCAGCATCGGCGTCGCCAGCAGGATGCGGATCTTGTCGGCGACGATGGTGCTGGCGTGCATCACGATATCGGCGCCGAAGGCGTCGACGATCACCCGGTTGTCCTGACGATTCTGACGCAACACCACGAACAGGTCGGGATTGATCTCGCGCGCGGTCATGGCGATGGAGAGGTTGTTAACGTCGTTATCGGTACCGGCGACCAGCCCCACCGCCTCCTCCGCGCCGGCGGCGCGCAGCGTCGCCTCGTCGGTGCCCCAGCCGGTCACCAGTATCCCGTCCGGCGGACGCCCGGTCTTCTCCGGGGTCGCCTCGATCACCACCGTCTCCAGCTCCTCGTCCTTCAGCCGGTGATAGACCGCCTTGCCGAAGCGACCATAGCCGCACAAAATCCACTTGCCCTTGCCCGGCATGCACACCGGCTCCTCGTCGACGCCGATCTTGCCGGTCAGCCAGCTACGCAGCAGAAACAGGCAGGGCGACTGAAAGGCGGTGGCGAGATGCAGGGCGAAGGTGTCGAAGGGATCAATGATGTGGTCGGTGCCGAAGGAGGCCATATTGGCCTCCACCTCTTTGGAGTCGGCGCGACAGATCACCTTGATATCCCCGCGCAGCAGCTTGGCGGAGATGGCGATCTTGAGATTGGCGTCATTATCGGGAGTAAGGGCCACCACGCCCCGGCACATGGGGTTGAGCAGTCCCGCCTTTTGCAGATTCTCCGGGTTGCGTGACTCCCCCAGCAGCGCCGGCACCTGCTCTCTGATCACCTCCATCTTGAGCTCGTCGAGGCGATCCGGACTCGCGTCCACCACCACCGCGTGTCCGCCGCCCTCGACCAGCGTGGCGACCAGCGCGCGACCGGTCTCGCCGTAGCCGCAGATGAGATAGAAGGGCTCGCCCATGCGCTCGACCTGGCGGACGAATTGATTCTCCACGAAGGCCCGGCGCAGGGCGCGATCCTGCAACAGCGCGATAAGGGTGCCGATGGAGTAGAGCCACACGATCACCGTCAGGTAGATGGTCACCATCACCCAGGTACGCTGGGCATCGGTAAAGGCATAGGGGATCTCGCCGAAGCCGATGGTGGTAGCCATGTAGCTGACGAAGTAGAAGGCATGAAAGAAGCCCATGCGCCAGGGGTTCCCCTGGTCGTCCACGCCCGGGATCAGCACCAGCCCCAATACAGCCACGGAGTGGGCGAGAATCAGGGCCAGCAGCGGCGCCCGCATACGCCGCATGATGAGAAAGAAGATCGACTCCATAAGCCGGTTTGGGCTCGCCTAGCGGCGCAGCATCACCGTCTCGATCATCAATAACACCACCGAGATGACATTGGCGAGCATCGCCCCGCCGGAGAGGGAGACGACACTCGCCACCACCGTCGGCGTAAGCTGCTGGTCGCCATGGGCGGCGACCCCCCACACCAGCGCCGCGGCGACCAGCTGCAACATCGCCACCAGACTGGTCGCCAGCATCAGCGCCCCCATCTGGGTGCGATCGCCGAACTTGAGAATGGTGGCGATGAGGTTCACCACGATCACCGCGAAGAGTTCGTAGACATGGTGGTGGGTGTGATTATCCAGCTCGCCCACGAAAAACCCGAAGTTGAGGGTCAGGGAGAGGACGATGAAGAAACCGAAGATGACCTTTTCTGGATTCATGCTGTTCATGGCGGCTCTCCTTCAAAAAAAGGCCGCGAGGTTGCCCCCGCGGCCACATCCAGGCTGGCGCGGCGCGAGGTATTGACGGCAATCGCCCTGGTACCGCCGCGCCAAAGCATCGGAAACAGCAAACGCCGTGCCTTCAGCCGAACTGTGTCTGAACGGTTGTTTCCGGCATTTGCGCGCGGTGGTACTAGTACAACTTCTCGCCCACGACGCGGGTGGTGCCGCTGCACTCGCTGGTGCCGTCGCTCCAGATCCAGATGCCGCTGCCGGACACCAGCTGATTACTCAGGGTCAAGGCCCAGTCGGTGGTGCGAGTACCGCCGTGAATCGACTCCTGTTGCTGGCCTTCGAACACCATCCCGACCAGAGGATCATTACGGGTGTACTCGAACGTCGTGCTACCGATCTCCACCTCCGATCCTTGATGGGTGACCTGCATCTGGTCGGACAGGCTCCCGCCCTCGGTACAGACGACCTCGTCCCCTTCCATGCCCACGTCACCATTGAACGTGAACGCGACGGCCCAGGTACCATTCACGTCATACAGTTCATCCAGACCATAGGATATCACGTTATCGATCTTGGGCTTCTGGGCAGGGGTATGCCAACCCATCGTGATGTCATAGGCGGTCGGGCCTATGCGAGCGCCATTGATCACCAGGCTGTTGCCGGCGATCTCCACCTCCGCCTCGCTCAAATCCATCTCGTAAGAGTCGTCATAGAAGGAGTTTGCAAAGCGGGCGACCGGCGCGACCACGCTGACATCACGGCAACTACCGTCTTCGGCCGTTGCGCGCACCATGAACTCATGATCCCCCGGCTCCAGGCGATTGTAGTTATAGGCCATGGAAAAACCGGAATAGGTGGATTCAGGATAGTCCGGGTATGCCGCTCCCACATCGCCGCGCTTGCCCCCGGCGGGGATATCGAATCGATAGTTGCCATCAATATAGAAGGCCACGCTCTCGATTCTCGACGGACCCGTCGCCCAGCCACGTAGATTCGTGACACCCGAGACCGCGACTCCCTCCACCGGCTCTTCCAGATCGAGCGCGATCGACATGTCATCGCAGACGGTTCCCGCCTGGGTATCGTTATCATCAATAACCGTGGCATTGTCGTCGCCAAGCGGCCCGGCGGCATTCACCGCCGAAATCATGCCAATCGAGAGCGCCAGAGATGCCGCACTCAACACGCCCACCACCCCATCAACAGACGACGGTTTCCTGACCTTTACTAAACTTTCATTGCACATCGCGATTCGCTCCATTACCAAATTCCGTTCCCGATACCGAAAATAACCATCGGCTCGTCGCCGGGCCTAGTGTCCACTCGCACCCACCTTGCTACCCGACAGGGCGTAACTGACCGTACAGTCATCCGCTTCGATATCTCGGCTGCCAGACCCGGTCATGGCGTCTCCGACAAAGGTCATCTCCCAGGCGATGTCGCCGCCCCCGAACCCTTGCGTCGCCTCGAACATCACCCCACCCGTCTCGGGATCCACGCCAGCGAAGATCATCTCCAGGCCATTGAAATCCAGCGTGTAACCTTCCGTTGATACGGGCAATGCGAAATACGGGTCCGTTCTCACCTTGCCTCCGCATTCGGTTTCATCGGTAGTCGTCTCGATATCCCAATTGCCATCCACATCGAGCATGGAGGAGAGGTCGAAGCCATTGATATCGACGATCTCCGGCTGCTGAGTCTGGGTCACCCAGCGCAGGCGCATGTTATAGGGCTCCTCATTGAGCATGGCATTGATCAATACCACGTCATTGCCGTCGATCGCCGCCGACGCCTGGCTCAGATCCATGCCATCGACCCAGCTTCCATCACCGAAACGGACCACCTCGAATGTGCTCTCCGTCTCCTGGTAGTTGAAATACCGGTCCCAGGCCCGCACGGTAATGGTGTGCTCGCCGGGTTCAAGCCGGGAATACATGAACGCCATCGAAAATCCGGAATTGTCATCATCCGGATAGTCGTAACTGCCGCCCACGTCCTTGCGCTTGCCACCGTAGGGGAGATCGAAGCGGTACTCACCGTCGATGAGCAGCTCGACGCGCTCGATACCGAACTTGCCGACCGCCCAACCCCGCAGATTGGAGACCCCGGTCGCGATCGCCCCGTCCGCCGGCTCCTCCAGTGCGACCACGATATCTTCCGCCATCGCGCCATTGAAGGCGGAGACGCCAAACAGCGGCAAACTCGCCAAGACAACCCGCCCAGCCACGCCAGACACCCTCTTCACACCCCGCGATACAGCGGAATTTTTCTTCAATTTCACGATATTACACTCCCTACGAAGTTCACTCTAACGATCTTCCCGTCATCGAAAACCAGAGCCCGCGCCACCAAACACACCGGCGAGAGGCGACAGCAAGCGGATATTTCATTTGGATAATAGAAAGTTATACGCCACTTTTCCAGTAATTTCTACAAAATTTCGCGATGACGCCACGCCTTCGCGCCCGACGCCTCGGGTTGCGGACCGAAAAAACGCCTTCTCCACTGGACGCAGCCTCCATGAAGCAGGTATCATTCCCGCCCCTACCACCCCGCGCCCGTAGCTCAGCTGGATAGAGCGCTGCCCTCCGGAGGCAGAGGTCAGAGGTTCGAATCCTCTCGGGCGCGCCAAAACATCGGAACGGGCCTTAAACCAAGGCCCACTCCCTCCAAAGCCGGTTGTCGTCGTGATGTCCGGGGCCTATAGCCGTTTCAACCACTCACTCGGCACCCCGAACCAGGTCATATACAGCCCGCTAATGGCCCGCGTCCCGGCCACATGCAACAGCGCCCGCTCGTTGAGGTCCCGGGCCTTTTTCTCGACCGGGTCCCGGGTTGCGGAGAGGGCGTTTTCGAGGGGGACGACGCCCTTGCGCACGCCGACCACAAATACCACTCGAAACTCCAGGCCCTTGATGCGGTGCATGTTGGCCATTCTCACCCCCGGTATGCGGGCGTTGTCCGCCGCTTCGCGGTCGATGGTGCTGGTCTCCACCCCGCGTTGTTCCAGTTCGGCCTTGATGCCCTTGAATTGCATGGCGGTACGTCCGACCACGCAGATCTCCTGGGAGGCCACGCCATCCTCCAGCAGCCGTTGAATCTCGTCGGCTACCCAGCTTCTTTCCTGCTCGTCCCGTTCGAACCCCTTGAGGATAGGCGGCTCGCCGACGATCAGAGAGCGATAACCGGTTGCCGGATCGTCCCCATTGTCCAGGTCATCCACCTCCACCCCCTCCAGAATCGCGGTGGCGAAGCGGCGGATCTGTTCGGTGGTGCGGTAGTTGATGCGCAGCTTGTGGCCTCTTCCCATGATATTGATGCCGCACTGGCCCAGTGACGCCTTGCGGCCATAGATGCGCTGGTGGCCGTCGCCGACCAGCAGCAGATCATTCTTCTCCTCGGGAACCAGCCCACGGATCAGTTGCAGCGCCTCCGGACTCATGTCCTGGGTCTCATCGACGATGGCGGCGCGATAGGGGCGCACCACCGCGCCCTCATGGAGCAGGTCCTGGGCCATGAAGACCGCATCGGGCAGGGTCAGCAGCCCCTGTTGGTGGAGTTGCAGCCGGACCTCTTCAAAAACCGGCCAGATCCGCGCCCGTTGCTTGCGCGAGAGGGCCACGCCGCGACCGAGGCGGCTGGCCTTGAAATAGGCCTTCTGGGTGGCGACCCGCTGGGGCAGAATCACCCGCTCCCACTCTTCGCGGTAGAAGCTATCCGGCAGGTCCAGCGCCGCGTCCGCCAGTTGCATGCCGCGCTTCCAGCACTGCTCGAAGGCATCTTGCCCCGCATAGGTGATGTTGGCCGGCTGGTTGTGGCGCTTCAGGAAACGATAGACCCAGGCGTCGATATTGGTTACGTCGATCTGTTCCATTTCCGCCGGGGAGCAGATCTTGCGCAGGTTGGCCTCTATATCCACGGCCAGGTTGCGCGTAAAGGTGGTAAGCAACAGGCGTTCGCCCTTTTGCAGCACATGGCGCACCAGCCAGCGGGCGCGGTGCATGGCTACCACCGTCTTGCCGGTGCCCGCGCCGCCGAGCACCCGCACCGGGCCGTTCCAGTCCCGTTCCACCAGTTTTCGCTGGGCGGGATGCAGGAACACTCGCCACTGCTCCAGCGGCGCCTCCAGCATCGCCTGAAGCTCCAGCTCGTCCTCCACCACATGGAACTTGCGCAGGCTCTGCACCCGCGCCAGCGCCGCCTCCAGGTCCTGGGTATCCACCTCGGGACCGTCGGGCACGGCGTACTCCTGCATCACCTCCTCCAGCCCCAGCCCCTCGGCGAGGAAGCTCAGAGCCTCGAAGGCCTCCACCGGCAGCTTTCCCTCCAGGGCATCCAGCTGCTCCGGGGTTGTGATGGCCTTGACCGTCTCCAGCCGATCTTCGGGCACGCCCAGGCGCAACAGTTCGCGATCGCGGTAAGGCAACAGCGGCTCGGCCAGCGCCTCCGAAGCGGCAGGCTCGGCGGCGGGAAGCGCCTCGATCGGGGAGTCGCTGTGGATTGCCTCGTAGAGTTGCAGGCTACCGGTCAGCGGGTTCACCTCGCACTTGTGGCGTCGCGCCCAATCATAGGCATCGTCGTGCTTGTCCACCCACAGCATCAGATAGACGCTGCCCTTGTCCGGCTTGTAGACGATGCCGCGATAGTCCTGGTCGATACGCACCGAACGGTACTGGGCGCTGGCCGCGTCGTTGATCTTTTCGTAGTTGATGCCCGAGGCCTGGGGATTCGTGCGGAACTTGCTGACGAACTCGTTGACCTTCTTCTGCTTGCCCCGCGGGATGTTGGCGAAGGCGGTGAAGAAATCCTGGGATATGGCGACCTGGAGTGCGTCCATTGAAATATCCTCGTTTATAAGACTCGCGGCGCGGGAGCGCCGGTGGATGGGTCACACCGCGGGAGCGGTGTGACCAGCCATTCTTGCTGTGGTCCGATGCGCCTCGTTCCTCGGCACATCCTATGCGAGTCAGTGCCTTCATAGGATGTGCCGACGCAGGAGGCGCATCATCCCCGCCATGGCCCGATGCGCCTCATTCTTCGGCACATCCTATGCGGGTCGGTGTCTTCATAGGATGTGCCGACGTAGGAGGCGCATCATCCCCGCCATGGCCCGATGCGCCTCGTTCCTCGGCACATCCTATGCGGGTTGCGCCGTCCATTGGATGTGCCGACGCAGGAGGCGCATCATCCCCGCCATGGACCGATGCGCCTCATTCTTCGGCACATCCTATGCGGGTCGGTGTCTTCATAGGATGTGCCGACGCAGGAGGCGCATCATCCCCGCCATGGCCCGATGCGCCTCGTTCCTCGGCACATCCTATGCGGGTCGTTGTCTTCATAGGATGTGCCGACGCAGGAGGCGCGTCATCCCCGTCGCGGCTCGGCACATCCTATAGCAGCCCTTGCGCTTGCAGTTGCTCCAAGGCGGCGGGCAGGTTTTCATCTGCAAGGATCAAGCGCCATCCCTGGGGCGGCGAGGCGGGCATTTGTGACACCACCGCCACCCGCTGCTCCCGCCAGCACAGCTCAATCTCGTTCCCATCCAAGATAACCTCGCCATCTTCGGCGGCCAGGTCCACCCCCACCTCGGGAACCGGTAGTCCAAGATCGATCAGCGGCCTGATCTGCTCCTCTTCGAGTAGGGAAAGCGCCAGCACCTCGCCCCAGCCATCGGCGTCCCCTTCGGATTCTTGGCCCTCGCCCTGCCCCGCCTGTGCATGCAGGTTGTGCCAGGCCGACCAGAGACCGTCGAGCCGTCCATCCTCCACCCCCTGGCGGGTGGCCAGGGTGAAGCCGGGCAGGAACTGCAACTGATTGGCGGCGTGCCAGAAGGCCCGCCAGGCGGCCTTGTAGTCATCGCTGAGGGTGGTTTCCCGGTCGTCAAAACAGAGGTTGCAACGCAACGCAGCGGCGATGGCTGCGGGGTTATTGGACTGGATCGCGCTCATCGGCACGCCGACGAGCAGCTCCAACCGGTGAACGGCATTCTCCAGGGGCGTAGCCAGGCCGCCGGGAACGGAATCCATCGCCTCCAGATTGAGCCCCTCCCGCACCGCCAGCGGGGCCTGCTCAAGCATCGCCTTGCCCAGCTGTTCCCGCAAGGCGGCATCCTTGGCGCGAGCGGGGATCAGCAGGGTAAAGGCGCGATAGGCGGCGCGTTGCAGCATACGCCCTTCGGCCAGCCCCGGCTCGCGCAGCAGTCGCGACAGCCACTCCAACCCGCCCAGCCCGTGTTGCGCCCCATGCTCCGCCGGCGGCAGCCAGCCCTTGGCCTCCGCCAGCTTGTACCACAAGGCCTGCATCTGCGCCTGCATCGCGCCCTCGTCGCGCATCAGCTCCAGCGTGTGGGGCTTGTGGGGTTTGCCGAGGTCGGGCAGGTCGTCCCAGCCGAGGGTCCAGACCCAATAATGTCCGCTGAGCCCGATCGCCGAGCGTTTGCAAACATCGTCGGCGATGATGTCATGGTGATATTGCAGCCCGTCCAGATAGACGGCGATGGGCCGATATCGCGCCGCGTCCTCCGCCCGCGCCGGGGTCAGCATTACGTCCACCTCGGTATCGAGCGCCACGCCGTCGGCGGGGCCGAGGTTGATCTGGTGTTCCACCCGCCAGGCGATGGGCCGCCCCTCGGCCCCCGGCAGGGTCAGCAGCCCGCCGCTCTTGCCATTGATCAACTGCTTGCTGTACTGGGCGCCGGGGAGTCCCGCCAGCGCCTCCACGAAGCGTTGCTCCAGCTTGCTCTCGATCAGCGCATTGGTGCTGATCTCCCCCAGCCCCTCCACCGGCGTCAGCTGGTCGCGCAGCTTGAGGATCTCTTCGAGCAGCGCCAGCGCCCCATCGCGGGAGATCACCGGCATGTCGCGGCTGTTGCGATAGGCGAGGATGCAGCGGTAGCAGCCGTCCTTCTCCGTGTCATCCAGGCAGGCGCAGCCCTTGAGGCGGTCCCGCGCCAGCTCCAGCACCCGCAGCATATTGCCCGGCTCGCGCATCAGCTCCTTGAGGTAGCCGGTACCGCCGGGGATGCGGTCGTAGATCACCAGGTAGATGCGCTCGCTGCTCCCCTCCATGGGCGGCTCACGCATGTCGGTGACCTCCAGGTGATGCACATCGCCGCGAAAATAGGCCTTCAGCCCCAGGTTGAGGGCGGCGATGAAGGAGTGCAGCTTGACATCGGAGTAGGCCACCTCGGCCAGGGGCAGCAGCACCCGAATCGCCTCGGAGTTCAGCTCGCGGTAGAGATAGAGGCTCTCGAAATAGTCCTCCGGGGTCTCCGACTCCGGTTTCTTGCGCAGCTTGCAGCTATAGGCGTGGGGCTGGTCGAACTTGCGCGGGCGCGCCTTTTGCACCTTGCCGCAGTGGCGGCAGATGCGAAAGCCCTGGCGCGGCATCTCCTGCCCGGCCACGGCGAAGCGGTTGGCATCGCCGCCACGCGGGCCGAAGTTGACCTCGCGGATCACCGCCCGGCGCAGAAACTCGAAGCCGAAGGGCAAGGTAGGGCTGTCGATGCGAAAGCCGCCGCGGTGGCCGTCGGGCGGGATGTCCACCAGCATCTGGCGATTGAAGAAGCTGGGCTCGCGATTCTCGGCATCGTCGCCGATGCGGGCGTTGCGGTCATCCACGGTGGAGTAGACCTGGCGCAGCTTGAGCACATTGTGTCTTTGCCCGCCGTCCTGCCACTGGGGACTGCCGCAGCGGGGGCAGGCGCTGTGCTTGTCCGCAAGATCCACCCGCTCGCTATACTGGCAACGATCACAAAAGCGCCACGCCTCGCTCTCGGCCAGTTGCAGGTCGATCTGGTCGATGGCCATCTTGTGGCTAATGGCGTAGAAGTGGTTCTCGGGGGCCAGTTCGCTCAGCGCCGCCTGGGCCGGACGCTGAAAGCTGTAGGCAAGTTTGTCATGGTTCGCCGCCCCCTCCCGGCTCTCCCATTTCCCCCGTCGCCGCAGGATCACCGAACGCAGGGTCACCCCCTCCTCGGGGAAGGCGTAGTTGGGCAGCAGCCCCTCGTCGGTGAAGAAGTTGAGGGTCAACTGATTGTTGAGGCCGGCGAGCAGGGAGAACATGGCGTTGCGCTCTTGCTCCACCGCCGCGATCTCCTCGCGGGTGGCCTCGTCATCGGGCAGCTTCTTGAGGCGTTCTCGTTCGAGTTTCAGCCGCCTGGTCTTGCGCACCAGCGACTCCCGCTCCGCTACCACCTGCTGTAGCCGTTCCACCAGGCGGCGGCTCACCCCGCTGGTACCCTGAGCCCCGTCGAAGGGCGCATCCCGATCCGTCAGAAAGCCCACCAGATAGGCCCGGGCCTCTTCATCGAAGGTATCGAACAGCCCGCTGAAACCGGAGAGCAGGGCGATGCGGTTCCTGCGAATGTATTCGATCAGGTTATAGGGAAACTGCTCCTGCTTTGCCTTCTCCACCGCGTCCAGCACCTTCTTGAGGGTGCCGGGGATGGCCGATTCATCGATGCCGCTCGCGGTCCAGCGGTCGAAGCAATAGGCGATCAGCTGGCGCTCCAGCACCGCGATGGCCTTGAGGAAGACCCCGGGGGTATGCACGCTGCCGGCGATCATCTCCAGCGGTTCCTGGTAGAAGTAGAGATCGTGGTTCTGGCCGTTGGCCACGGTCACCGCCAGGGCATTGCCATCCTTGCGCCCGGCGCGACCGATGCGTTGCAGGTAGTTGGCCTGGGCCGGCGGCACCGAACAGAGAAAGATGGTGGAAAGGTCGCCGATGTCGATACCCATCTCCAGCGTCGGGGTGGCGGAGAGCAGATTGATATCCCAGGGCTGATCGCCGTAGATAAAGGAGTTTTCCACCCGCGCGCGCACATCATTCGGTAACAAACCGGTATGTTCGCTGGTCACCAGGCGGCGAGGCTCCGTCACCCCATAGGCCCGGGTTGGTACGGTGCCATCCGCCGCCCTCAAGGTCCCCAGGCAACTGGCGCGGGTGCAGGGCATGCCGACCATCGCCTCCGCCAGTTCGCCGGCGGCGGGTTGCAGGTGGCGGCAAGAGTCGCAGCGCAGCAGCCGGCTGCCGCTTTCGATCAATAGCCGATCCGGCGACAGCAACCACAACGACTCGCCGCTCGCCTCCCGCTCCACCAGCCAGCCGGATTGGGTGAGAGCTTGCAGGGTCAGATGGAAGATCTGGCGCGCCTCGGCGGCGACGAACAGGGCCTCCCGCCCCAGCGTTTTCTTCAGCCAACGCAGCGACCAGGTCTCGCGATTGGAAAGCAGCAGGGCCTCGAAGTTGTTGGAGAGGTGTTTCAGGGTCACCGGCGCGGGCGGGCGCTGGGTACGGCCGAAACCCGGCATCCAGGGCAGGCGGTTGAGCAGGTACTCCTTGCCCTTGTTGCTCAGATAGCCATCCAGCATCGGGTCGTAGACCGCGCCGATGCGGCGCAGATGGATCAGCCAGCCGAGCACGAAGCGCAGGAAGATCGATGCGCCTCGTTCCTCGGCACATCCTATGCGGGTTGGCGTCTTCATAGGATGTGCCGACGCAGGAGGCGCATCACGCAAGCTCCCGATCTCGTTGCGCAACCGCTCCTCCAACCGCGCCACATCCCCAGCCAAGCGCACCACATCCAGCCCCACCGCGGCGATGCCGGTGCGTTCCAGCGAGCGCCCCACACCCCCGCGACGACCGAATTCGCTGAGGCACTCCCAATGCAGGCGCTTGCTCACCAGATCGGGCAGGTCGCTCCCGCTTGGCAGCTTGCCGTGTTCGATCAGATGGGCGTAGTCGGGTTCCGACTCCATATTGGGGGCGATGAAGAGGCCGCAAAAACGGGCATCATCCCCCACCCGGTCCCGCCACCAGTCGGGCAGCAGATCCGCCATCTCCCGCAATGAGAGCCCCGCTGGCTGCTCCGCCAGCCAGCGCGCCATGGCCTGGCGCACCACCTGCCGCCAGGTGTTGGCCCCCAGAAAACCGGCGCGGTGGGCGGCATCCTGCACCGAGTCGGAGAAGGCGATGAGCTTGTGATCGTCATTGTAGGGGGTGGCGAAAAGTTTCCCGGTCATCACGCTGATCAGGGTGGCGGCGCGATAACCCAATACCGCCAGACCATCCCGCGCACCGCACTCGGGGCAGTCGTGGTGGGCCTCCAGCCCGCGCTCGGTCTCCTTCACCTGATCGGGCAGCCACACCCTAAGCAGGCCCTCCCGCTCGCACTCGGTGCATTTGCCCGCGTCGTTCGCCGCCTGCAAGCGAAAGCAGTGGGGGCAGAAGTGTTGCTCCAGGCCCGCGCCCGCCGCTTGCCCCTCGGCCAGCGGCACCATCAACCTGGACTGGGGCGAGTTGCCGAACCAATGGCGGTAAAAGCCCTGGAGGTCGCCATCCAGATGGTTGTCCCCCTTCTTGACCACCCCGCCCCAGGCCCCGAGATGACATTCTCGGCAATGGAGCAGGGGCAGATGCAACGGCTGGCGGCTATCCTTCAGGTCATCGGCGAAGCGCAATTGCGGCGCTTCGCCCCCCGCGGGCACCGAACAGACCATGCGCCGCAACTCCCGCAGCCACAGCTGTTGCCGCAGTTGCAGGAAAGGGGCGCACCACTTCCGCGGATCCTCATGTTCAGGTCGATCCCAAAGCCGGGCCGCCGCGATGAGCGAGGCGAGACTGCTCAGCAAGCGCCGCGCCTGTTCCAGCGAAGCGAGATGCAGCCGCTCCCGCCACGCCTCCGCCAGCTCATCCAGGCGACGAATGGCGGCGCAATCCCGCACCAGTTGGTGAAACACCTGATGCTGGTGCAGCCGCACACCCAGACCCACCGCCGCCTCCGCTCGCCGACGCGGATCACTGGCGTTGAGCCGGGGCAATTTGGCGAGGGGCAGATCGGGAAACCAAAGCCGGGCTTGATGGAACAGGTAGTCATCCTGTCGATCATAGCTGGCCGGATCCAGGCCCGGCGCATCCCGCTCCGGCCAGGCGAAGTGCTTCAACTTGTCGGCGCCGCGGTTCGAATCCTCGCCAAAGGGGCCAGCCAGATACTCCTCCGGCGTCTGACGGCCCTCCAGGATGATCGCCTGCTCATCGAAGGGGGTGGCGAAGATCTGGCCGGCGTAGTCCAGCAGCTCCTGTTGCGAGTCCGCGCCAATGGTCGCCGAGGTGCCCACGCAGGCCAACTCCGGCCCGGCTTCGAGTCGATCGCGCAGGCGGCGGATCAGGCAGGCCAGATCCGTGCCTTGGGCGCCGTCAAAGGTGTGCAGCTCATCCACCACCAGATAACGCAGCATCCCCGGCCTGTTGTGACGCCACAGGGGCCGGTCCTTGGGCCGAATCAGCAGGAAATCGAGCATCTTGTAGTTGGTCAGCAGGATATCCGGCGGATGATCGCGCAGCGTCTTGTGGCAGGTGATGACATTCTTGGGACCCATGGCATCGAAGCACTGCTTCTGCTCGCCGCCCACGAACAGGCCAACGGACAGCCGCGTATCCAGCTTCGCCACCTCCGCCGCGAAGCGCCGCGCCTGGTCCGTGGCCAGGGCGTTCATCGGGTAGATGATCAGGGTCTTGATCCCCTGCCCGTGACGATGCAGGCAATCATCCAGCACCGGCAGCATGAAGCACTCGGTCTTGCCCGATCCCGTGCCCGTCGCCACCAGCGTAGAACGCGGCGCATCCCCCGCCAGCCGCGCGAAGGCCTCCAGCTGATGCTGGTAGGGCGTGAACGGCAGGGTGAGATGGCGAAAGGGCTGGGTATCCGCCGCCGCCTTGCGAAAGGGAAGCTTGATATCCAGGTACGGCCCCTGAAACAGCTCCCCCGACCGCTCCAGCAACCCATCAATCAACGCCGTCGGGTCCCCCTCCTTCCCCTCCCCGCGCTGAAAAAAGGGCGTGGCGAAGGGAAAGGCGCTGCGCAGAAAGGCGGCGACGGACTCTCTCAGCTCATTGGCGACGACGGTGGGTAACATGGATTTTCTGTCTACTTGTCCTTTACGATTGATGCGCCTCGCAGGGCTCGGCACATCCTATGAAGACACCATCCCGCATAGGATGTGCCGAGGAACGAGGCGCATCATTCCCCGGCCAACGCGATGCGCCTCCTGCGTCGGCACATCCTATGAAAACACCGTCCCCATAGGATGTGCCGAGGAACGAGGCGCATCATTCCCAAGCCAACGCGATGCGCCTCCTGCGTCGGCACATCCTATGAAAACACCGTCCCCATAGGATGTGCCGAGGAACGAGGCGCATCATTCCCCGGCCAACGCGATGCGCCTCCTGCGTCGGCACATCCTATGAAAACACCGTCCCCATAGGATGT
>JAABSM010000096.1 GCA_011390365.1 Gammaproteobacteria bacterium | reverse complement strand
CTACTACCGGGTGGTGACCGGCGCCAGCAAGGCCGACATGGATCGCTATGTGGACGCCCTGTGCCGGGAGCTGGAGATGGCCGTCGAGCAGCACAACCTGCGCGAGCGCCCGATCAAGTCCATCTACTACGGCGGCGGTACCCCCACTATCCTGCAAAAGGATCAACTGGCGCGCCTCACCCAGCGCATCAAGGAGACCTTTCCGCATATCGAGGGGGCCGAGTTCACCATCGAGGGCGAACCCGTCACCCTCAACCAAAAACGCATGGAGATCTTCGCCGACCTGCCGATCCCGGTGACCCGCATCAGCATGGGGGTGCAATCCCTGGATGACGAGGTGGTCCAGTACAACCAGCGCAAGGATACTCAGGCCCGGGTGGTGAAGGCGATCGAGATGGCCCAAAGCACCGGCTGCGTGGTCAATATCGACCTCATGAGCGGCCTTGCCGGCGACACCCTGGAGGGTTGGAAGCGCAGCGTCCAGCACGCCCTGGAGACCGGCGTCGAGAGTATCACCGTCTACAAGACCGAGGTCTACGCCAACAGCCAGTACTTTCGCGAGCTGCGCAAGAACGCCATCCACCTGCCCAGCGACGAGGAGGAGATGGAGTACATGGACTATGCCCTGGATGCCTTCAAGGCGGCCGACTACAAGCCTTGGTGCTTCTTTACCTTCACCAGGAACGGCGACTACCCCCATGTCCACGCCACCCAGTTATGGCGCGGCGAGGACTACCTCGCCCTGGGCACCTCCGCCTTCGGCAAGCTTGGTGATCAGCTGTTTCAGAACTCCAACGACCCGGAGAAGTACATGCAGCAGATCGAGTCCGGCCGCTTCGCCACCTACCGCGGTCACCGCCTGACCTGCAAGGACAAGATGGTGCGCACCGCCCTGCTCGGCATGAAGCTGATGAGCCTGGACCTGGAGGACTTTCGCAAGCGAAATGGCTTTCGCCTGGAGACCCTCTGCCAGCCCGAACTGGAAGAGCTGCAAGAGGCCGGCTTCGTCACCGTCAACCCCCAGGGCGAAAACACATCGCCGAGGATCGAGATGACCCGCAAGGGCATGCTGTACGGCGACTATGTGGGCAAGCGGCTGGGCCGCGCCTTGCAGGACCTGGCCTGATTGCTCGTGAACGGGTGCTGCTCGATCGCAACTTCGCAACTGGTGACACCGCTCCCGCGGTGTCACCCATCCGCCGGCGCTCCCGCGCCGAACGGGACGCGGGAGCGCCCTCGGATGCATCACGCCGCGGGAGCGGCGTGACGAGAAACGAGGGGTATCGGCATGTCCATTGACAACTCTCCGTCATCCGTCGACGAGCTTGCCCCGCCCTGGCAAGCCCCCTTCGGCGAACGTCTCGCCGCGGAGGCGCGTGAGCGCTTCCGGGACGGGCCGCAAGACGCGCCCGTCTTTCTGGTCGCCGTCGGCGGCCTGGATTGCCAGGACCTGCCGATGTCGGGAAACCTGGGCGAGACCCCGGCACTGACAGGCTGCCCGGCGCTGCGCGCCCTGCTCTCCTGCTTCACCGCCCCCCTCGGGCGCGTCTATTTGCGCGCAACGCCCCCGCTTGAAAGCCCCTCTCCCCGAGGGAGAGGGGTTGGGGTGAGGGCAACCGAACCTCTCGCATCCCCAATACACGCCCACTCGCCCAACTCAAACAAAGGGTCCCCTCCCCCATCGGGGGAGGGACAGGGAGGGGGTGCCTGGCAAGCCCCCTTGCCTTCGACCATGCCCCCTCCCCCCGGCCCCCTCCCGAGGGGAGGGGGAGACCCAGCTCAAGCCGCGCTTCTCTGCTACCACCCGCCTTGCCATGGCCTGCTGTACCACACCCTGCGGCTATCGCTAACACCCCAAATCACATTGCTGGTGGAGTTGCGGCGGGGGCAAGACGAGGTAACGGAGCTTTTCGATCAAAACAAACTCGACCGGAGCGACCAGGGCGATGCCACACACCCCGACGAAATCTCGCTGCACCTGGCAAAGCCTCGCCTGGATCTGCTCCCGCCTTCCACCGTGGACGCCTTGATCGAAGCACTGCTCCCCATGCGGGACCCGCTCCCCCAAACCGAGCGCGAGGCGCTCACCGCTCGACTAGCGGAATTCTCCCGTCGCTGGCGCGAATGTCACCAGCGCTTCGGCGACGGCTTCGATGGCGAGTGGGCCTACGCCTCGGCCCTCAACTACCTGGAACAACAAATCGCCCCGCGGTTACGACCGCTACTGTCCCAGACGGATGAAGCGGGGCGGGAAGATGCCCGCCAAGCCCTCGATACCCTGACCAGCCAGCTCAGGCCGTTTCCGCCGCCGCCGCGCCGGGTGGATCGCCAGACCCTCGCCCGGGCACGAAGACACAAGCCGCGCCCCATCCGGGCGACGGATCGGCTGCCCCGGTTCGATCGCCCGATCTTCATCGTCTCCGCGCCGCGCGCCGGCAGCACCCTACTGTTCGAGACCCTGTGCCGCTTTCGCGAACTCTGGACCACCGGCGAAGAGAACCACGAAAGCATCGAGGCCATCCCCGGCCTCCACCCCAAGGACCACGGTTTTCACTCCAACCGCCTGCTCTCAAAAGACGCCACCCCCGAGGTCCGCGAGGCGCTGATGGCCGCCTTCTGCGCGCGCCTGCGAGACCGGGACCAGCGTTACTACCTCGACCTGCCCCTGCGGGAGCGCCCCGCCCGCATACGCTTTCTGGAAAAAACCCCCAAGAACGCCCTGCGCATCCCCTTTCTCCAGCGGCTCTTTCCGGATGCGCTTTTCGTCCATCTCCAGCGCGAGCGTGAAGCCAACCTCAGCAGCCTGATCGAGGGCTGGCGCTCGCGTCGCTTCATCGCCTATCGCGACCTGCCGGGACTGCCGGACCGCCACTGGAGCTTCCTGCTGATCCCGGGTTGGCGGAAATTGCATGACAAGAGCCTGGCCGTAATCACCGAGCGCCAATGGCGCACCGCCAATCGCATCATCAGCGAGGATCTGGCGCGCCTGCCTGCCGACCAGTGGATGAAGATCGAGTACAATGAGCTGATCAGCGACACCGAAGGGGTGCTCGACCGCTTCGCCCGTTTTGCGTCGCTGACGCCGGATGCGGAAACCGAAATGCTTGGCAAACAACCGCCCCGTGTCTCCCGTTTGACCCTGAGCGCGCCCCAACCCGATAAATGGAAAAAACATGCCCATCTGATTGGCCGTATCGACGACAGCCGGAACACCTAAGTGGAGCACCTATTTTTCTCGATGGGTTAAAATGAGCAAAAATTGCATGCATATTCAAAGCATTATATAGGCTTGGCATTCATCAAAGTGCACTAGGTGCTGCACTAGCCCCCACACCACCCTGAACCAGACATGAGACAAGGCCCCGTGCAATGAGAGCTTTTCGCCAGAAAAATGAAGCCTATCAGGAGCCGGATTCAAAGTCGGCCTCGCCCGGCGCCGGCCTGCTTGGGCGCACGCGCATCCTGCGTTTTCTCGAACAGGAATCCCAGGGCTCCTATCGCCAGCTCTTCACCATGGCCGCCATCTCCGGCGTCGCCAACGGCCTGTTGCTGGCGATCATCAACCACGCCGCCCACATCGTCGCCAACGACCAGGATCCGACCCAGTTCTTTCTGCTCTACATGGCCACCTTCGCGCTTTTTCTCTACGCCCAGTGGTTCGCCTTCGATCGCTCCATCATCCTGATCGAAAACGCCATCTATAACGTTCGCACCCGCCTCAGCCGCAAGATCCGCAAGGTGGAGCTGGCGTTCGTCGAACAGGCGGGCGCCGACCACCTCTACTCGCGCATGACCCAAAACGACACCTTCATCTCCCAGGCCATGCCGCAAATCACCTCCACGGCGCAGATGTCGATCCTGATGATCTCCTCCTTCCTCTATCTGGCCTACATCTCGCCGCTGACCTTTTTCATCACCGTCATCACCGTCGCCGGTGGGTTTGCCATGTTCCGCCTGCAATCCGACATCATTCGCGCTGCCCTGCATACATCGGGGAACAAGCAATCGATCTATTTTCGCTCCATCGCCGACCTGGTGAACGGCTTCAAGGAGATCAAGGTTAATCGCAAGAAGTCCTCGGACGTGCTAAAACATATCGAACGGGTCTCCGCCGAGGCCAAAGACCTCAGGGTCTACGCCGGGCGCAAGGAGGCACGCATGTGGGGCTTCGGACGCATCTTCATCTACGCCCTCTTGCCCATCCTCATCTTCGTGGTTCCCATGTTTCACCAGGAGGACCCGGGCGACATCTTCAAGATCACCGCCACCCTGCTCTTCATCAGCGGCCCCATGACGGTGCTGGTCAACCTGATCCCCATCCTCGGGCGGGTCAACCTCGCCGTCGAGGCGATTCAGAACCTCGAGCGCGAGATGGATGCCGCCGGGGCCGAGTTTGCCGATGAAACCGCCACCGAATACCGCTTCTTCGACGAAATCTCGGTCAAGGACCTCACCTTCACCTACTCCAACGAACAGATCGGCTTCATCGCCGGCCCCTTCTGCGAACGGGTCCGCGCCGGCGAAATGCTGTTCATCATCGGCGGCAACGGCAGCGGTAAATCCACCTTCCTCAAACTGCTCACCGGCCTCTATCCGCCCGCCGCTGGCGGCGTCTACATCGACGACACCCCGGTCACCCCAGACGACTACCCGGCGCTGCGCGAACTCTTCTCCATCGTCTTCACCGACTTCCATCTTTTCGAACGCCTCTACGGCATCCCCGGCCTGAATGAGACATCCGTGAATCACTGGATCGGCAGGATGCAACTGGAGGGCAAGGTCCATTACCGCGACGGTGCCTTTTCCAGCACCAACCTTTCCACGGGCCAGCGCAAGCGCCTGGCCTTCATCGCCGCCATCCTCGAAGACAAGCCGATCCTCGCCATCGACGAGTTCGCCGCCGACCAGGACCCCCAATTCCGCAAATACTTCTATGAAATCCTGCTGCCGGAGATCAAGCAATCCGGCAAGACCATCATCGCCGTCACCCACGATGACCACTATTTTCATGTCGCCGACCGGGTGCTCAAAATGGACGAGGGGAAGATTTTGCCTTATGAAGAGCATAAGCACTCAGGCTAATCCCAGCCAAATCGACTACCCGCCAACTCGACCAGCGACCTCATCCTACCCGTTGAACCCTCTACCGCATCCAGGATCATCATGAGCGCCGATCCCGCCATATCGGAGGCGACCTTGATCGGACTCGGTGCCATGGGATCGGCGCTGGCGAAGGCGTTTTTGCGTGCCGGGCATGTCCTGACGGTGTGGAACCGCAACGCAAGCAGGATCCCCCCCCTGGCGGCGTTGGGGGCGCGACAAGCCACGAGCCTGGCCGACGCCATTGAACGAAGCCCCGTCATCCTCTTCTGCCTGGACGGCTATGGGTCCGCGATCCAGCTCATTGACGAATACGCGCTGCAAGGTCGATTGAAGGGGCGCAGGATCATCCAGTTCAGTACCGGTACCGTTGGCGAGGCGAACGACTTCGCCAAGCGCCTGACGGGGTATGGCTGTGACTGCCTGGATGGGGCGATCTTCTCCTATCCAGGCGGGATCGGCCTGGAGACTACCCCCATTCTGCTGTCCGGCTCCGCTGACGCCTATCGCCAATGCCTGCCGCTGCTAAGGTGTGTCGGCGGCGATCTGCGTTATCTGGGGCAGCGGGCCGGGGCGGCGGCGGCGCTGGACATGGCGCTACTGAACCAGGAGCTGTGGAGTTACCTGGGCGCGATATACAGCACCGCCCTGTGCAAGGCGGAGGGGATCGAGCCATCCTCCCTTGTTGCGATGTTGCCGGAACATCACCCGGCCCGTCAGGTGATCGAGATTATTGACAAGGGTGAATACGCCAACCCCGGTGCGACACTGACCACCTGGCACAGGGTCGCGCGGCATATTCAGGCGCAGGCGCGTTCATCAGGCATCAGCGGCGCGATTCCGGACTCAGTGCTGGAACTCCTTGAGCAGGCCCTGGATGAAGGGTATGGCAAGGAGGACCTTGCCGCACTCTTCAAGGTGGTGGGCGATAAGCGAAGTCGCGCTCAGTGATGCCGCCGCCCTACCCCCTTCCGCGAGACCGCAGGTGGATCGGCTCTATCTGTGAAATCGGCCGGTAGAGCGATGCCGGAGCGATGCCCGAAACTTGCTTCTTTCCTTCCCTCTCCCTGCCGCGACAACCGCCTCAAACACCTCCCGACAGCCCAATTTCTGTTTCACCCTCGCCCTCCGGTGGTCAGAAGGGGCTCAGATCGAATCTTGACGGCGCTCCCGGTCTGGGGGATACTTTGGCGTAGGCGCTTGGATTTCCTATCCTTTAATCTTTAGCCAAAAAGTTGGAAGTTTCCTCGTTCCCAGGTGTCACCTGGGAACGCCGTCGCGACTGCGTCGCGGTCCGATTCGGGATGCGACGCATCCAAGACTGGGTTCCCGTGCGGCGCAGGGGAACCAGAGAAACGCGTGGGGTGTCAATTTCAACCATGGTTACTCGGGCAACTACGGTAAGGGCTACGGCAGCCATGTGCGGTTGGTGCGCGGCGGACAGTGATTTTGCCTTTTGTTTTTCTTTGCGCGTCGTCAGTGCGGAACACGGCCGCCATCGCGGAGGAATGCCATCTCTTCGAGAGATGGCATTTCTTTCTCCGGCTTGCGACGGCTAATGCGAATATTGCCAATATTCAGAAAGGGTAACGCCATGAATGCCTCCCTGTTGAATCAAGCCAAGCGCCTTCCCGTGGAAGAGCAACTGGAGCTGGTGGAGGCGCTCTGGGACAACCTGTGCGACCTTGGAGCGGCGCCGGTTCTGACCGAGGCGCAACGGGTCGAGTTGGATCGTCGTTTGGCGGATCATGAGAAGCATCCGGAAGAGGTGGCACCGTGGAGCGAGGTCAAGGCCGGAGCCCTAGCGCGTATCGGGCGATGACGCTGCCGGTCGTTTATCGTCGCGCCGCAAGCGCCGAATTCAGCGATGCCGTCGCTTATTAGGAGTCGCAGTGACCGCACCTCGGGATAGTGTTCGTCGAAGAGATCGAACCATGCATAGAGGGGGTGGTTGGTGACCCCATGCGGTTTCCCATAGTGCATAGAGAGATCCGCCGAGCCGCCATCCGCCGCTTCCCCTACAGCCTTTATTATCACGTTGAGGCGAGGAGAATTGTCGTGCTGTCCGTATTTCATGGCCGACGCAATCCCAGTGCCTGAAAAGGGCGGGAATAGCAAGAATTAGGGTGACAGTTTACTAAATACACTAATTACGTGACGCTCTCAACATGGCACGCTTTCCTCGGATCGTTGTTCCCTGAAGAAAAAGGGGCCAGGTTAATTCGAGCCTGGCCCCTTTAACCTACAAGTCCTACTCTCGCTCCAAGCCCCTGACCATTGCCGAGTTCGATCTCGAAAAGGGTTGGTGGGGTAGTGCCGAGCGCAAGGGGCGCAAGACCACCGAGCATGCCTGGAAGGTCTCGGCCAAGGAGCTGGCCGACCGCAACGACAACCTGGACTGCAAAAACCCACACGAGGTGAAGGCCAACCACCGCGACCCGGAAGAGCTGATGGTCGAGTACCAGCAGATCGTCCACCAGCTCGAAGCGTCGCAGGCAGCCTTGAAGGCCGAGTTGATGGCCTGCCTGGGGGGGAAGGCGTGATGGAAGAAGTCTCACGCGAAGGCGCGAAGACGAGAAGGAATGAAGAGAGCTACCGTCATACCCATGGAGGAGTGTGTTCAGGAGTGTCACGGCGAAAACTCCAACAGATTGTTGGACAAATACCTGTGAAATGCCCTCTTCGCGTCTTCGCGCATTCGCGTGCAACAAAATGGGGCTGGGCATGAGCAGGAAGAAACAGACAACAAAGAATATTTCCATCCTTCGCTCTTCGGCGGCAGAATACCTGACCTTTGTCGCCGCAAGCGGCAGCGGTGGTGTCGAAGCGGTGTATGCCGACGAAAGCATCTGGCTGACCCAGAAGATGATGGGCGTGCTCTACGATGTTGAGACCCACACCATCAACTATCACCTGAAAAAACTGTTTTCCGACAGTGAGTTGCAGGAGGATTCAGTTATTCGAAATTTTCGAATAACTGCCGCAGACGGTAAAAGCTACAGCACGAAGCACTACAAGCTGCCTGCCATCATCGCCGTGGGTTACAAGGTCAACTCCGAGCGGGCCGTGCAGTTCCGCAAATGGGCCACCACCATCATTGCTGAGTACACCATCAAAGCCTATGTGATGGATGACGAGCGCATCAAAAGCGGCGGCTCCATCCTCACCGAACAGTACTTTGAAGAGCAGCTCCAGCGCATCCGCGAGATCCGCATCTCCGAGCGCAAGTTCTACCAGAAGATCACCGACATCTACGCCACCGCCATTGATTACGATGTCACCGCCCAGGCCACCAAACGCTTTTTCGCCACCGTGCAAAACAAGCTGCATTGGGCCATTCACGGCCAGACGGCGGCGGAGGTCATTGTCAACCGCGCCGATGCCGAGAAACAGCACATGGGCCTGACCACCAGGAAGGATGCCCCGCAAGGCAAGATCCAGAAGTTCGATGTCAGCGTGGCCAAGAACTACCTGACCGAAGACGAAATGGCACAGCTGTCGCGATTGGTAAATGCCTACCTGGATGTGGCCGAGGATATGGCCCTGCGCAAGATGCCCATGACCATGCAGGACTGGGAGACCCGTCTGAACCGCTTTATCGCTGCCACCGACCGCGAGATTTTGCAGGATGCCGGCAAGGTCACGGCGGAGATCGCCAAGGCCCATGCCGAAAGCGAGTTCGAAAAATACCGCATCGTGCAGGACCGGCTGTTTGAAAGCGACTTCGACCGGATGCTCCAGCAGATCGAGGCCAATCAGCAACCTGGGGGCGGCGATGAATAAGGGGAAAGTCTCACACGAAGGCACGAAGGCACGAAGGGATAAGGAAGAGCTGTCCCGAATTGTTGTGGACTGCGCATATCGGATGCATGTTGAGATTGGACCGGGTTTGTTGGAATCTGTCTACGAAGCCGTTTTAGAGAAACTACTGCTGGAACAGGGACTCAAGGTAACCCGACAACAGCCCATCCCGATTGAGGTGATGGGGCTTTCCATCAATGAGGGGTTTAGGGCAGATCTGATCGTCGAGGATCTTCTACTGATTGAACTCAAGTCGGTTGAGAGACTTGCCCCCGTACATGCCAAGCAGGTGATGACCTATCTGCGTCTTCTCGACCTGCCGCTGGGGCTACTCATTAACTTCGGTGCTGCCTTGTTCAAGGACGGTTGCAAACGTATTGTCAACGGCAACCAGGACTTCACATCTTCCAGCCTCCGCGTGAATAAAAATCCGGGGGGCCGGAATGACGGGCAAATCTAACTTCGTGCCTTCGTGTCTTCGTGTGAGCAATCTGCTGGAACAACACTTCGACACCGCCTTTGCCGCGCCCGACGGCATCGCCAAACTGCGCGAATTGATCCTGACCCTGGCGATGCAAGGTAAGCTGGTGGAGCAGGATGCGAATGATCCGCCTGCTTCGGAAGTGTTGAAGGAGATTGAGGCGGAAAAAGAAAGGGTCTCACACGAAGGCACGAAGACACGAAGGAAAGACAAGAAATTTCTGCCGATTACGGCGGAGGAAGTGCCCTACGAACTGCCGCAGGGGTGGGAGTGGGTGAGGTTCGGGGATATTGCTGTGATTGAACGTGGTGGGTCACCCCGCCCCATTAAGGCATTTATTACTGATGATCCCGACGGCCTTAATTGGATAAAAATTGGTGATACTGACCAAGGCGGGAAATACATAACATCTACGAATGAGAAAATACGCCCAGAGGGTCTAGTGAAAACTAGAATGGTTTATCCCGGTGATTTCTTACTCACCAACTCCATGAGTTTTGGACGCCCTTACATCACTAAAATTAAAGGCTGTATTCACGACGGTTGGCTTAGAATCAGCCCACCTGAATCATTGGAAAAAGAGTATCTCTACCGCCTGCTTTCGTCATCATTCATACGAAAAATGTTTGAAGCGGCAGCAGCGGGTGCGGTTGTATTGAATCTAAATTCCGAAAAGGTTAGGGAGCTACCTATCCCACTCCCCCCTCCCCGAACAACACCGCATCGTCACCCGTATCGACCAGCAGATCGACGCCGCCACCGGCAAACAGACTGCAATCCTCAACGCCGTGATGGCCGCCGTATGAATATGTCTATTTCATTGTCTCTTCTTCGTGTCTTCGTGTCTTCGTGTGAGACCGAAAGGGAGGCCGTATGAGCGAGCAACGAAACGACAACACCGTCCCCACCTGCTGGATCATCGCCGGTCCCAACGGCGCGGGCAAAACCACCTTCGCCCTGGAATACCTGCCCCAAGTGGCCGGCTGCACCCGTTTCATCAATGCCGACCTGATCGCTGCCGGGCTTTCGCCGCTGGCCCCGGAGCGGGAGTTGTTGGCCGCCAGTCGCCTCTTTCTGCGGGAGATCGAGAAACGCATCAAGGCCAGCGAGGACTTCGCCTTTGAAACCACCCTGGCGGGCCGGACCTACCTGCGGCTGGTTGAACGGCTGCGTGCCGATGGCTGGCGGGTAGAGCTGATCTATCTGGCGCTACCGAGTGTAGAAATGTCGAAACTCCGCGTGGCCGAACGGGTCGCCCACGGCGGACACAGCATCCCGATGGCGGACATCGAGCGGCGCTTCCCCCGCAGCCTGAGCCATCTACTCAACGATTTCAGTCACCGTGTCGATAGCTGTGCCTGCTTTATGAATGATGGAGATAGCCCGGTTCCCGTGTTTGCACAGCTCGGAGAAGATCGGGATATTCTGCACGAGGAGTATTATTACCTTTTGATCAGGGTAAACGAACGATGAACACCAGACGAACAACCAACCCATCCCCGGAAGTAATGAGACAGTTGGAATCGCTCCGCCGGGCCGTCGCCAAGGCGCTGGAGAAAAAGCGGCGCCTTGGCCAGTACGCCGTCACATGGAAGGACGGCAAACCCGTCGTGCAGGGGGAGGATGCGCCGAAAGGAACGGAAAACGCGCATTGAACGATATGCCTTCGAGCACCTGCCAACCGCCCGGGTGATGGCGGGCCAACAGGTGATCCACATGGCCCCGCCCGCAGACCGGGTGCCTCATCTGATGAGTGACCTGTTCGGCTGGCTGGCCACCACCGACGCCCATCCGTTCATCGCCAGCTCGGCCTTTCACTACGAGTTCGAATTCATCCACCCCTTCGTCGATGGCAACGGCCGCATGGGGCGGCTGTGGCAGAGCCTGATCTTGGCTCGCTGGAATCCTCTGTTCGCCGACATCCCGGTGGAAAGCCTGATCTTCGAGAACCAGGGCGAGTACTACCAGGCTATTCAGGAAAGCACCCAAAAGAGCGATTCCGCTCCGTTTATCGCCTTCATGCTACGGATGATTTTGGATACCGTGACCAGCTCCGCCCCCCAAGTCAGCCCTCAAGTCACCCCCCAAGTCGGCGAACTGCTGGCGGCGATCCTGGGCGAGATGGGCCGTGAGACACTGCAATCCGCCCTGTGCCTTTCGGACCGCAAATCCTTCCGCGAGCGCTACCTCAAACCGGCCCTGGCTGAGGGCCTGATTGAGATGACCATTCCCGACAAGCCCAACAGCCGCTTGCAGAAATACCGCTTGACCGACAAGGGCCGCCAGTGGCTGACACAGCATGGCGATGGATAACTTGCGACAAACTCGCGACACGGCTTGCGACGGGATGATGGATGCGTCAGGGCAGGTGCTGTCCGTGCCCAAGCGTCTGCGCTATTGCCCCTCCAGCACGACCGCAAGGCGCGGGGCAGCGCTTTGCGCATCTTCCTCGATGCCGTTGAGCGACACCTGCGCGAGCACAGTCATGGGGCAGGTCCCAAGGCGCGAACCGGCGCGGGGCAGCCTTCATCCACCGGTTCGGCTCCTCGCTCAACCAGCATACTCATTTTGCTCGCCCCCAACTCGCCGTTGCGTCAGACGGTCACCGCCCTCGCGCCACATCCCGAGGCGCCGGTGCCTGAAACGAAGCCGGCGGCTATCGGGCGCTCCCCCGCCCGGGACCGCCAGAGTGGTACTAAGACTCCGGTGAGGAGGCCATCGACGCTTTCGATCACCTTCAGGGTGACCCTCTCACCCAGCCCGAGCCGGAGTACGAGTACGATCAACGGGTGTCCTGGTAGCGGCCTGCCGATCGTTCGACAAGCTCACGACAGGTGGGCTGCGGGACTGGCTGTTGCCGTTCGCGCGAAACTTGCCTCTTTCCTTCCCTCTCCCTGCCGCGACAACCGCCTCAAACACCTCCCGACAGGCCAATTTCTGTTTCACCCTCGCCCTCCGGTGGTCAGAAGGGGCTCAGATCGAATCTTGACGGCGCTCCCGGTCTGGGGGATACTTTGGGGTAGGCGGTTGGATTTCCTATCCTTTTTTTCGTTGTGGTGCGCCAAGGAATTCGATTGTTTTTGGCGATATGGCATTTAGCAGGCGGATAGCGATACTATTTCCCTTCCGAATTGACCACCAAGCTTGGTGACCGAAACGTCGTTCAACAGGGAAGCCGGATATGAAGCTCGACTATCACGACCTCAGCGAAGACCAGTTCGAACGGCTGGTAGTGGCCATCTGCACCTACCTGCTCGGGGAGGGCGTGCAGGGTTTCAGCAAAGGACCAGACGGGGGCAAGGATGCACGTTTTGTCGGACGTGCCGAACGGTTCCCCAGCAGCTCCGCACCCTGGGAGGGGCGCATGGTCGTCCAGGCCAAGCATACCGACCTGATCAACCGCAAGTTCTCCGAACCGGACTTCTCCGGCGATGCGGCAAGCTCGGTGCTGAGCGAGGAGCTTCCCAGGATCACGCGGTTGCGCGCCGCCGGGGAGCTGGACAATTACCTCCTGTTCTCCAATCGCCGTCTCGCCGGAGTGGCCGAGGAGAAGATCCGCAAGCGGATCGCGACGGCGGTCGGCATCCCCGATACGGCCGTACATCTCTTCGGCGAAGAGTCCCTCGACCAATACCTGACCAGGGAACCGGCGATCCTGCGTTGGGCGGGCATCAGCCTGTTCGATATCCAACCCGCCCCCGACCCGAGCGACCTCGCCCAGGTCATTCGAGCGCTGGCGGATGGCCTGGGGGTTCTCCAGGCGCAATCCACCAACGATACGCCTCCACCGGAGTGCCGCATCACCCTGGCCGAAAAGAACCTGATCAACGGCCTGTCCGAAGAGTATGCGCGGCTGGTGGAGAAGTACATCAAGGAGTTCGACCCGGTGCGTGCCTTTCTCGCCGCTCCGGAAAATGGGACCTATCAGCGCTATTACGAGGACGCAGCCCAGGAACTTGAGGACTTCATCCGTGCCCATCGCGAGGAGCGCCACGGCTTCGATCAGATTCTGGACAAGCTGCTCCGGCTGCTCTTCGACCGCGACTACGACCTCAAGGCCAACAAGCGCCTAACCCGCACCGTCTTCTACTACATGTACTGGAACTGCGACCTCGGGAGCGGCGGCCATGCTTAGACCCACCAAGCACGCCCATCCGGACAAGACCGTCATCGCGGTCGCCGCCCTGCTGCTTCATCGGCTGAAAAAACAGCGAGTCGAGAGTTTCGATGGATTGCGCCGCTACCTGAGCGCCACGCGGGAGGGTGTCGGCGCCCTCTTCCTCCCGGCCCTCAACCTGCTGTTCGCCCTGGGACTGGTGGAGTACCGCCCCAAGACCGACGCCTTCGAATACACCGGACGCTGACCATGCGCCTGTCCCAAATCTACAGCAATCGCCCGGATATCTTCGGCCCGGTTCGGTTCAACCCCGGCTTCAACGTCATTTTGGGCGAGATTCGGCTGCCGGAGAACCCGGACGAAGACACCCACTGCCTCGGCAAGACCACCCTGGCGCACCTGCTCGACTTCTGCCTCCTCAAGCAGAAGAACAAGGAGTTCTTCCTCTTCAAACAGCAATCGCTGTTTGCCGAATTCGCCTTCTTCCTGGAGCTTGAAACCCTCTCCGGGGCCTACCTGACCATACGCCGCTCGGTCGCGGAGGCCACCCGAATCGCCTTCAAGCTCCACGACGAGCCACGACGAAATCTCGCCCAAGCAGGCGACGACGCCTGGGATCATGTAAACATCCCCTGGGAGCGGGCGCGTCAGATGCTGGATGGTCTGCTCGACCTGCGCGCCGTGAAGCCTTGGGATTACCGCAGACCCGTCAGCTACGCCCTGCGAACCCAAAACGACTTCAACGATGTCTTCCAACTGGCCAAGTTTCGAGGCAGGCATGCATACTGGAAGCCCTACGTAGCCCACATCCTCGGTTTCGATGCCGCTCTTGTAACCGAGGGCTTCGAACTGGCCAAGCAGATCGAGACCATCCAAACCGCGGCAAAGGCGCTGCGCAACGATCTCCTGGGCACGGATGCCACCCTCGACACCATCGAAGGACTGCTGACACTGCGCACCCAGGAGGCCGACGACCTCGCCGCGCGCGTCGAGGCCTTCGACTTCCGGCTCGCCGATTCCCAGGTCAACAAGGAGTTGGTCGAAGAGCTGGACCGCCATCTCACCGCCGCCAACCACGAGCGGTACTACCTCTCGGTCAATCGCGAAAAGATCGCCCGCTCCCTGGAGGAGCACGCCATCCTCTTCGACCCCGAATCCGCCAGCCGCCTGTTCGAAGAGGCGGGTCAGGTCTTTCCGGGACAGCTACGCAAATCCTTCGAAGACCTCATCGGCTTCAACCGGGCCATCACCGACGAGCGCCGCGGCTACCTGCTCGCCGAGTTGAAGGAGCTGGACGCCCAGCTCCGCGACCTGGAGACCCGTCTGCAAGACCTCAATCAACGCCGGATGGAGGCCCTCGCCTACCTGCGCGACGCCGACTCGATCCAGAAATACAGGGAGCTCAACAAACGGCTGGTCACCCTGCGCGCCGGGATCGAGCGCCTCACCGCCCAGCGCGAGGCATTCTTGCGTCTGCGCGAGAAGGAGCGGGAACGGGTGCAGTTGGAAGAGCAAAAAACCAAAATCCAGCAGCTGATCGAGGACGACATCGAAGTCGCCGCCAGCACCTCCGAGAGCCGCTACTCCACGATCCGCCGCTACCTCAACGAATTCACGCGCGAGGTCTTGGACCGCAACGCCCTGATCAGCTCGAAGCTCAACAACGAAGGGAACATCGAATACAGCGCCGAATACCTCGGCCCCGACGGCAAGCCCAGCAGCGAGGACCAGGGCAAGAGCTACCGCCAACTCCTCTGCGCGGCCTTCGATCTCGCGGTCGCCCGCGCCCTGCTCGAACAGCCCTTCATTCGCTTCCTCTATCACGACGGACTACTGGAGGGCCTGGACAACCGCAAGAAGCTCAACCTGATCAACGCGATCCGCCGCATCGCCGCCCTCGGCATCCAGCAGATCGTCACCGTCATCGACTCCGACCTGCCGCGGGACGACACCGGGGAGCGTTTCGCCTTCCGCGAGGACGAGGTGGTGCTGGTGCTGCATGACGAAAACGACGCCGGGCGGCTGTTTCGGATGGCGCGATGGTGACACCACCGCCATGCCCTGCCCGTAACGAACGACGCCTCGCGACGAACCAACAACCACCCTTTGCCACAGGACCAGAATCAATGGGGTCACATCAATGGGGTCAGACTCGATTGAATTTTGTCATTGAACCCAGAAAAGCTTAAAACCAATCGTGTCTGACCCCATTGAATGTTGTGGCGGGGGCGGCTGATGGATGTGAGCTGGTTCATGCGCTGTCTGAACGAAACCATCGCCCGCCAAGCCAATGCCGAGGATGGGTGTACTGGGCGCTTCTGGGAGGGACGTTTCAAGAGTCAGGCGTTGTTGGATGACAAGGCGCTATTGGCTTGCATGACCTACGTGGACCTAAACCCGTCTTGATTAGCAAGATATCTCAGTTGTCTTGGATGCGCCGCATCCCGACTCGGACCGCGACGCGGTCAAGACTGCATTGTCGGGATAGAAATACGGCGTGCGCAACCTTAGGTTGTAGCTTGTCTGTTTCAGTGTTTCCACTTTATGTGCCCGTATAGCCACTACCATAGTC
>JAABSM010000095.1 GCA_011390365.1 Gammaproteobacteria bacterium | reverse complement strand
CGAACTGGAGGCGATGCGTAGCGACGGCTTCAGCGGCGATTCGGTGAGCGATCTGGCGGTGGCCGCGGTGGAGCTGGCGGTGGATGCCCAGGTTACCAACTGGGTCTCCGCCAACGTCACCCTGCTCTATGAAGAGGACGATACCGAACTCGACGTGGATGCCGCCACCATCACGATCGGCAACGCGGATTCGTCGCCGCTGTTTGTGAGCGGCGGCCTGATGGCGGTCCCCTTCGGCCGTTTCGAGACCCTGATGGTCTCGGACCCGCTGACCCTGGAGCTGGGTGAAAGCATCGAGACCGCGGCGCTCATCGGCTTCGAGCGGGACGGCCTCTACGCCGGCGGCTATCTCTTCAATGGCGATCAGGATAGCGGCGACGACCAGATCGACGACACCGGCCTCTATCTCGGTTACGCCTTCGAAAACGACGACCTGGCCAGCGACTTCGGCGTCAGCTGGATCAGCAATATCGCCGACAGCGACGGCTTCAGCGGCTACCTGGATGATGAAGCCGGCTTGGGCGGGGTGATCGGCGACGACGTCTCCGGCTTCGCCGCCCATGGCCTGCTCGCCGCCGGCCCCGTCACCCTGCTCGGCGAATACCTCGCCGCCGACCGCTTCGCTGCCGGTGAGATCGGTTTCAACGGCGCGGGGGCCGAACCCAGCGCCTGGAACCTGGAGATCGGCTACGCCTTCCAACTCGCCGCGCGCGAGGCCGCCGTCGCCCTGGGCTACCAGCAGACCGACGAGGCGGTCGCCCTCGGCCTGCCCGAACAGCGCATCGCCCTCGCCTTCTCCCTGGGGCTGTATGAAAACACCAGCCTCGCCCTGGAGTGGGCCAGGGATGAAGACTACGGCGTCAGCGACGGCGGCACGGGCGAGGAGAGCAACACCCTCACCGCGCAACTGGCGGTGGAATTCTGAACCGCTCGGCATGAGGAGTGGCAGTCCTCGAAGGACTGCCACTCCTGCGCACCGACTTGAAACCAGACAGCAAACATCACGGAGACCCGACATGGCCAACGACCTCACTACCGCGGCCCTGAGCCTGATGCTGCAACACCAGCTCACCGGCTGTACCCACGCCGGCCGTTCGGCGGCGACCCTATTGGAGCGACTGGCGGGCAACGCCGGTCTCGACGCCCACACCCGCGAGCTGTGCGAACGCATGAGCGACCGCCTGTACGACGGCGCGGAGGGACCGGCATGAACGCCCTCAACCAGGCCATGTTCGGCCAGGCATCCGTTGTCGAACCGCCGCCCATCCCGCCGCCGGAGCGCGCCAGACGCCGGCGCAAGCTGTGGGAGCTGGCGGAGAATCTGCACTGCCCGGTGGTGGGCACCTGCCTGCCCATGCCCCAGCTGCGTCGCTTCGCCAGGCGCTTCGGCTTCGGCGCGCCCCTCGACGACGACTACCGCCTGCACACCGAGGCGGTGGTGCGCTCGATGGAGCGGGAACCCTTCTCCCAGGCCCTCCACCGCTACTTCGAGCAGGAGTTCGCGACAACGATCAAGACCTTCCAGCAGGCCGACTCCGACGAGGCGGTGGCGGCGCTGTGGCGGGAATTCCTCGACCGCGGCAAGGTGGCCGCGGCGATGTGGGCCGCCCTCACCCACAAGGCCGCCGGCAGCTACACCCGCCATCGCATCCATGGCGACATCCACATGCTCTCCCACCAGGTGGGCGCGGGCCAGGCCGCCGACGCCCGGCGGCTGGAGTATCTGGAGCGGGAGCATCGGGCGCAACGCCAGGCCCTGGAGCAACAGCGCCGCGACAGCAGCCAGGAGCAGGCGGCGCTGCGCGGCCGCATCACCGAACTGGAAGACGAACGAGACGCCCTCAAGGCGCAATCCGTGCAGGCGGAGTTTCTGCGGCAGACCTTGGCGGACTACCAAAACGGCGCCAGGGAGCGGGCGCAGCAGGAACGCATCGAGGCGTTGCAGCGGGAGAACCTGAAACTCCGGCAAGGCCTGGCCCGCTTCGAGAACATCGACCGCGAACTCAGCGACGCCCGGGAGGATATCGCCCACCTCACCCGCGAGCGGGACCGTCTGCGCGAAGAGCGGGACGCCCTGACCCGGCTGCTGCAAAGCGAGGAGTGCGCCCAATGCGACTCCGGGAGCTGCGAACTGAAAGCCGGCGAGGGCCTGCCCCGCTCAGTGCTCTGCGTCGGCGGGCGCACCGCGCTGCTGGCCCATTATCGCAACCTGGCGGAGCGGGCCGGGGTGGAGCTGCTCTACCACGATGGCGGCCAGGAGGATGCCTTGTCACGCCTGCCGGAAATGCTCAGTAGCGCCGACGCGGTGCTCTGCCCCACCGACTGCGTCAGCCACTCCGCCTACCACTGCGTCAAGCGTCAGTGCCGACGGCGGGGCACCCCCTGCCTGTTCTATCGCGGCAGCGGGGTGAGCGGCTTCTCGCTGGCGCTGAGCAAGCTGGCCAGCCTCGCCCCCAAGCCGGCGCTGGAGCAATAAACCTAAATTCGGCAGTTGAAGCCACAGAGGCACAGAGATCACAGAGATAAAACAAAGCGTTATATGACCTTCCGAGGTCACCTCCAAGGTTCCCACTGCTGGTGCGATAACTTGTTGAAAATACTCTGTGTGCTCTGTGTCTCTGTGGCTTACTGATCTTTTTAGGATAAACCATTAACCCTTTTTAAAGCCAAACGCGGGGCTCCACGTCTCCCTCTTTGCTTTCGGATCCCCGCGTCTTTTTTGAACCCTAATCGGAGCCATCATGAAAGTACGACTCAATCTGATCACCGCCGGCCTCCTCGCCGGCCTCTCCTTCAGCGCCCAGGCCGTGGACGAACGGGCCGTGCTCGACCACTACGCCGACCTCGCCCACGCCATGTACAGCGACTCCCTGAGCGCCGCCCAGCGCCTCGACCAGGCGCTGGAGAGATTGATCGCCGAGCCCAGCGAGGCCAACCTCAAGGCCGCCCGCGAGGCCTGGAAGGCGGCGCGCGTGCCCTACCAGCAGACCGAGGCCTACCGCTTCGGCAACGCCATCGTCGATGATTGGGAGGGCAAGGTGAACGCCTGGCCCCTGGACGAGGGGCTGATCGACTATGTCGCCCCCCTCTACGGCGAGGAGTCCGAAGAAAACCCCTTCTACACCGCCAACGTCATCGCCAATCCCCAACTGCAACTGGGCAGCGAGACCATCGACGCCAGCACCATCGACAAGGCCCTGCTAGCGGACAAACTGCACGAACTCGACGGCGTCGAGGCCAACGTAGCCACCGGCTACCACGCCATCGAATTCCTGCTCTGGGGTCAGGACCTCAACGGTACCGGACCCGGCGCCGGCGAGCGCCCGGCCAGCGACTTCGACCCCGCCAACTGCACCGGGGGCCATTGCGAGCGCCGCGCCGCCTACCTCGACGCCGCCAGCGAACTGCTGATCGACGACCTGCAATGGATCGTCGCCCAGTGGGAGGACGACGGCGCGGCGCGCAACAACCTTATCGACAACGACCCGCAACGGGGCATCGCCACCATCCTCACCGGCATGGGCAGCCTCTCCTACGGCGAACTGGCTGGCGAGCGCATGAAGCTGGGCGTGATGCTCCACGACCCAGAAGAAGAACACGACTGCTTCAGCGACAACACCCACTGGGCCCACTACTACGATGCCAAGGGCATTCAGAACGTCTACACCGGCCAGTACACCCGCCTCGACGGCAGCGAGGTGACCGGCCCCAGCCTCTCCGACCTGGTCAAGGCCGCCGACGCCAGCGTCGATAAGGACCTGCGCGACCACCTCGACGCCACCCTGGCCAAGATGCAGGTGATCGTCGATAGCGCCGAAAAGGAGGGCGTGGCCTACGACCAGCTCATCGGCCCCGGCAACGACGCAGGCAACGCCAAGGTGATGGCCGCGGTGGAGGCCCTGGTGGCCCAAACCCGCGCCATCGAAGGGGCCGTCGCCGCCCTCGGCCTGGACGGCATCGCCATCGAAGGCTCCGACTCACTGGATGCGCCGGACAAGGTGCAATGATCGGCGCAAGCCGCTGGAGTACAGCCCTTACTGTGAATCAACCGAGGAGTGGCAGTCCTCGGAGGACTGCCACTCCTTGGGCTGATTCATTTCCCGGGGTGGTGCATCACTCCCTGATCGTTAGGCTGCGCCTAACACGCCAAGGCGCCCACTCCAGCGTCATCGCAGATGAATGGAGTCGGGCGCGAATGAGACATGCGGGCAATAAAAATCGCCCTCGGGCCCAGCGGCTCGGCATAACGCTGTGCCTGGGTCTGCTTTGCGGCGGCGCTTCGACAGTCTCGGCGACCGACCCCGGCGGCACGGCGACCTATACCGGGCCGCTGGAGGCGGGGGCCTTCTCCCAGCCCTCCGCCACCCTGGACCGGGGGCGGCGGCTGGATTTCGAGATCGGGCGGGCGCTGTTCGAGCGGCTGTGGGTCTCCGCGCCTTCGTCCACCCAGGCGGCGGACGGTCTGGGGCCGCTGTTCAATGCCCGCGCCTGCCGCAGTTGCCACCTGAACGACGGGCGCGGCGCGCCGCCAGGGAATGGCGAAGACGCCCTGTCGCTGGTAGCCCACCTCAGCCGAGTGGACGGGAGCGGGCAGAGCGGTCCCGAACCCACCTATGGCTATCAGTTGCAGCCGCTGGCCCTGCACGGTCACCGGGGCGAGGGGCGATTGCGGGTGGGTTATACGGAGCAGCCCCTGACCCTGGCCGACGGCGAGACGGTCTCGCTGCGCCACCCCAGTTATCGCATCGAAGACCTTGGCTATGGCGAGCTGGATCCCGACGCCCGCCTGTCGCCCCGGCTCGCCCCGCAACTGATCGGCCTGGGCCTGCTGGAGGCGATTCCCGACGCCGCGATCCTGCAATGGGCCGACCCCGAGGACCAGGACGGCGACGACATCTCCGGTCGCGCCCACTGGGTCGGCGCGGGGGAAGATCGGCAACTGGGGCGCTTCGGCTGGAAGGCCGCCCAACCGACCCTGGACGCCCAGAACCAGATCGCCTTCCTGCGCGACCTGGGGCTCTCCACCCCGGACCACCCCGCCGGCGCGGGTGACTGCACCGCGCGCCAGCCCCATTGCCTGGCCGCCCCCGACGGCAACAGCCCGCAACTGGGCAACCGCGAGGCCCCGCGCGAGGTGACCGACCTCACCGCCTCCTACACCCGCCACCTGGCCGTCCCCGCCCGGCGGGATCTTGAGGCCCCCGAGGTCCGCCGCGGCGAGGCGCTGTTCCACGCCATCGGCTGCGCCGCCTGTCACAGGCCCCATTTCCGCACCGCCGACGACGACCCCGACCCCGCCCTGGCCAGCCAGAAAATCGCCCCCTATACCGACCTGTTGCTGCACGACATGGGCGAGGGGCTGGCGGACCACCGCCCCGAGGGCCAGGCCAACGGCCGTGAATGGCGCACCCCGCCGCTGTGGGGAATCGGCCTCAGCGAACAGGTCAACGGTCATGGCTACTACCTCCACGACGGCCGCGCCCGCTCCCTGCTGGAGGCGATCCTGTGGCACGGCGGCGAGGCCCAGGGGGCGCGAGACCGGGTGGTTGCACTGTCGGCGCAGGAAAGGCGGGCGCTGCTGCGGTTCGTGGAATCGCTTTGATTGACGCTGAACCACAGAGAGCACAGAAGACACAGCGTCGCGTACGCGAGTGCGTAGGGTGCGTTAGCCCCGCCTATGACTTACCCGCGATCCATCCTATCGCCCCGATCCCTTGGGTTGGCCTCCAGGCTTGGGGAATGGAGCGGGGCGTAACGCACCATGGCCCGCCCCCAAGGTAACAAATCAAGAGGCGCCTCAATGCTTTGAGCGGCTATCGGTCCGGCTAACGGTCATGGAGTGGTTCGCCGCCCCGGAAAATGAATCCACCCCAGGAGTGGCAGTCCTTCAAGGACTGCCACTCCTCGGTGTATCCAGTCAATGGGGCGCCCCCGCGGAATGGTGCGTTACGCCCCGCCCGCATCCCGAGGGGTCGGTGCATTGGGCCGAGTTTCGCGGTATCGGAAAACCTGACGCTCCCCGGATCGGCGGGGCTAACGCACCCTACGCAAAACGACACAAGAAAGGTGACCAACATGAAACGCCAATATCTCTTCACCTGCATCGCCGCCACCCTGCTGTGGCTGCCGGCGGCGCATGCGGACGAGTCCGCCATCCCCACCGTCGAGGCCCTGGGCGAGCGGTTGTTCTTCGACGTGAATCTGTCGAACAACCGCACCCAGTCCTGCGCCACCTGCCACAACCCGGCCACGGGCTTCGCGGATCGGCGGCGGAATGCGGCGAAGGGGGCGGTGTCGCTGGGCGACGACGGGAAGTCGCTCGGGGACCGCAACGCGCCCACCGCCGCCTATGCCGCCTTTGCCCCGCCCTTCGGCCGCAACGACGAGGGCGTCTATCTCGGCGGCCAGTTCCACGACGGTCGCGCCGCGGATCTAGCGGAGCAGGCGGGCGGGCCGCCGTTGAATCCCATCGAGATGGGCATGCCGGACAAGGCCAGCGTGGTGGAGCGGCTGAAGGCGGACCCGGTCTATGCCGAGGCCTTCCCGCGGCTGCACGGCGAGGGGGTCTGGGCCGACACCGAGGCGGCCTATGCGGCCATGACCGAGAGCATCGCCGCCTTCGAGCGCACCGAGGCCTTCGCCCCCTTCGATTCCAAATACGACCGCCACCTGCGCGGCGAGTACGAGATGACGCCGCAAGAGGACCTGGGCATGACCCTCTTCTTCTCGGCCCAATTCACCAACTGCAACCGCTGCCACCAGCTCAAGCCCATGCCCGCCAGCGAGGGCGAGACCTTCAGCAACTACGAGTACCACAACATCGGCGTGCCGGCGAACCGGACCGCGCGAGCGGTGAACGGGGCGGCGGCGGACCACATCGACCGGGGCCTGCTCGACCACCCGGCCATCGACGATCCGGCCCAGGCCGGCAAGTTCAAGACCCCCACATTGCGCAACGTGGCGGTTACCGGTCCCTACATGCACAACGGGGTGTTCCAGGAGCTGCGCAGCGTGGTCCTGTTCTACAACAAGTACAACAGCCGCAGCGCCAAACGTCAGATCAACCCCGAGACCGGCGAACCCTGGGCGGCTCCAGAGGTGGCGGAGAATCTCTCGCTGGAAGATCTTGAGTTCGGCCCGGCGCTGGACGACAAACGGGTCGACGCCCTGGTGGCCTTTCTGAAGACCTTGACCGATCGGCGCTATGAGGGGTTGTTAGAGTGAGCCTAAAATTGGACAGGATTAACAGGATTTTTCAGGATTGACAGGGTAAGTTCGCGCTGCTCCCCGCCTGCCGCAAGGGAACTTTCCCCGCCCGTCGGGTCAAAAGACGCTGAATTCGCGGATTTAACAAGGAGCCCTCCCATGCACGATTCGAAGATGGCCGCCGCCATGGCGCTGGCCTTGTCCCTGCCTACCTTGGCGCTGGCGGGAGAACACGAACATGACCACCGCCAGCACGACGCCCATGTGCATGGCGCGGCGACCCTGATGCTGGCCCTGGAGGGGAGCGAGTTTCACATCGGCCTGAACAGCCCGGCGATGAATATCATCGGTTTCGAGCATCGCCCCAAGGACGCCGGACAGCGCGAGCAGGCCCAACAGGCGCGCGAGATCCTGCAACAGGGCGCGACCCTGTTCGTGATCAATCCCGAGGCGGAGTGCCAGTTTAAAGAAGCGAGCGCCCATAGCGACCTGTTCGAGACCGGTGAACATGACGAGCATGGTCATGACGAACACGGCCACGAGGAGCCCGAACACGCCGAACAGGATCACGGCGACCCCGAAGAGAGGCATGCGGACATCGAGGCGGAGTACCGCTTCGCCTGCGCCCAGCCGGATGCGCTGCAAGAGCTGCGCGTCGGCCTGTTCGACGCCTTCCCCGGTACCCAGCAGATACAGGCGATGTTCGTCACCGACCAAGGCCAGGGGGCGGTCCAGTTGACGCCGGACACCCGGATCATTACATTCTGAGGCGGTTCAAGAAAAGATCGGTCGAAGGAGTGGCAGTCCTTCGAGGACTGCCACTCCGCGACAGGAATCGTAGGTCGGGTTAGCGATAGCGCAACCCAAAAAACAAAGAGTTACGTTCACGCCCTGTCGGGTTACGCTGCGCTAACCCGACCTACAAAGAATCTACCTGGTCCCCACGCGGCGCGTGGGAACGAGAAACCAATCCGCGATCTCTGAAATGACCCAAGCCCAGTCCCCCACACCCTCCCCCGCCATCCGCCTCCAGAACGTCGGCTTCCGCTGGCCCTCGGCCCGTCACGAGACCCTGGCGCTGGAGTCGTTGGCGATCAAGGCGGGGGAGCGGGTCTTTATCGAGGGGCCGAGCGGTTGCGGCAAGAGCACCTTGCTGAGTCTTCTGACCGGGGTCAACCGGCCCGACCGCGGGCGGCTGGAGGTTCTGGGCCGGGCCATCGGCGAGCTGAGCGGGGGCGGTCGCGATCGCTTTCGTTCCGACCACATCGGCGTGATCTTTCAGATGTTCAATCTGATCCCCTATCTCTCGATGGTCGAGAACGTCACCCTGCCCTGTCGCTTTTCGCGCCTGCGGCGGGAGCGGGCGCTGAGTCGGGGCGAGACGCTGGAACGGGAGGCACTGCGGCTGCTGGAACACCTGGATCTGCACGACGCGGCACTGCTGCACCGCCCGGTGCATGAACTAAGCGTGGGTCAGCAACAGCGGGTGGCGGCGGCGCGGGCGCTAATCGGCGCGCCGGAGATCATCATCGCCGACGAGCCCACCTCGTCGCTGGACGCACCGCGGCGCACCGCCTTCATCGAACTGCTGGAGCGGGAGTGCCGGGCGGAGGGGGGCACACTGCTGTTCGTCAGTCACGATCCCTCCCTGGAGGGCTGCTTCGACCGCACCATCCGCCTGCCCGAGATCAACCTTGCGACCGTGAACGGGTGACGTCCATGCCGATCCTGCCCCTCGCCCTCAAGAGCCTGCTCAACCGCCGCTTCTCGGCGCTGCTCACCCTCCTCTCCATCGCCCTCAGCGTGACCCTGCTGGTGGGCGTCGAGCGCATCCGCATGGAGGCCTACAACAGCTTCACCAACACCGTCTCCGGCACCGATCTGATCATCGGCGCGCGCAGCGGCCAGGTGCAGCTGCTGCTTTACTCCGTGTTTCACATCGGCACCCCCACCAATAACCTCTCCTGGGAGAGTTATCAGGAGCTGGCGGCGGATCGACGGGTGGCCTGGACCATCCCCATCAGCCTGGGGGACTCCCACCAGGGCTACCCGGTGATTGGCACCAACCAGGACTACTTCCGCCACTTCCGCTTCGGCGACAAGCGCCAACTGGAGCTGGCCAAGGGCCGCCCCTTCGACGGGGTGCATGAGGCGGTGCTGGGGGCCGAGGTGGCGGCCAAGCTCGGTTACCAAATGGACGACGCCATCATCGTCGCCCATGGCGCGGGCAAGGTGAGCTTTACCCAGCACGACAACCAGCCGTTCAAGGTGGTGGGCATACTGCGGCGCACCGGCACGCCGGTGGACCACACGGTGCACATCCCGCTGGAGGGGATCGAGGCGATCCACCTGGGCTGGATCGGCGGCAGACCCATGCCGGGGCGGCAGATCACCGCCGAGCAGGCCCTCAACAAGGACCTGACACCGAACAACATCACCGCCGCCTTCGTCGGCCTGGAATCGAAACTGGGCGTGTTCCACTTCCAGCGCAAGGTCAACGGCTATCGCCAGGAGCCGCTGACCGCGATCCTGCCCGGCGTCGCCCTGCAAGAGCTGTGGCGGCTGATCGGCATGGTCGAGAAGGCGCTGCTCACCATCTCCGGCTTCGTGGTGGTGGTGGGCATCGTCGGGCTGCTCACCGCCCTGCTCACCGGCATCGACGGCCGCCGCCGCGAGATGGCGATCCTGCGCTCGGTGGGCGCCCGCCCCTACCAGATCGCGGCGCTGATCATCGGCGAGGCGGGCTTTCTCACCCTGCTGGGGGCATTGCTGGGGATGGCGCTGCTGTATATCCTGCTGCTGGCCGGGCAGCCCCTGGCCGAGGCCTGGCTCGGGCTCTATCTGCCGGTGAGCGCGCCGACCCTAATGGAGCTCGCCCTGCTCGGCGGCGTAGTGCTGGCCGGCCTGCTCGCCGGCATCATCCCCGCCTGGAGGGCCTATCGCAACTCGCTGGCGGATGGGATGTCGATTCGTTTGTGAGTCCCTGCCCAGTATTTAGCCACAGAGACACAGAGATCACAGAGACGTGTTGATCGACATGATGCAGCCGAACGATAATCTTGCGAAAATTCATCGTTGATGGGCGGGGCTGGCTACCTGAAAGATCTCCTCACCGAGGCACGGAAGCCCACAGAGAAAACCCACTCTGTGTTCTCTGTGCCTCCGTGGCTTCATTGATAAAAACTGACTCACACGTAGTCCGGAGCAAACCATGTCACCAACAATCCTCTCTCGCCTGTTGATCCCCCTGATCACCGCCCTGCCCTTGCTGCTCTCCGCCCCCGTGCTGGGGGAGGAGGTGCTGGAGCTGAAATGGGAGGAGCTGGTACCACCGGACTGGGACCCCAGCGCCGAGCTGGAGGAGTTGGGCATTGGCGACATGGCCGACGACGACCCTCGCATCCGCGAGGCCCAGGCGGTGATGGACGCGCTGTGGAGTCAGGCCCCGGTGATCGAGGAGTATGCCGGCAAGCGGGTGCGGCTGGAGGGGTTCGTGGTGCCGCTGGAGACCCAGGGCAAGAAGATCAGCGAGTTCCTGCTGGTGCCCTACTTCGGCGCCTGCATTCATGTGCCGCCTCCGCCCGCCAACCAGACCATCTACGTCAAGACCGCCCCCAGCGAGGCGTACGCCGGCGCGCTCTACGACGTGGTGGTGGTGACCGGGCTGATGGAGATCGAGCGTACCAGGAACGACATGGGCGACTCGGGCTATCGCATTCAGGCGGAGACCATCGAACGCTACGAAGAGGAGTAGCGGAGGCGCCCTCTACGGGCCATCCCGCTTGAGACTCTCCCGCATCAGCCGCCAGCGACGCTGGCGCGCGGTTTCTCGCGGGGCGCTGATGAGGGGCAGCAGGACCCGTCTCCAGAATCCGGAGCGCTTCGGCCTGTCCTTGTGGATGGATACCTTCATCTTGCTACCCCGCCGTCATGCCGCCCGGGAGACCGGTTCCGGCGGCTTGGGGGCAAACTCCACCGCGACGCTCTGGTTGAGAATACCCTGCGCGCATCCCGTGCAGCGACCGCAGCAGGTCCCCACCTTCAGCTCTTCGCTCAGGGCGTCCATGGTGCAGGCCCCCTGCTCCACCGCCTTGCGGATCTGCTTGTCGGTAACCGAATGGCAAATACAGACATACATGACTTTCACCTCGTTTGGTACATTCGCCGGCGACCCCGTGAGCGGTCGCCGCGCGCTTACCTAGAATAATATTGCGAACCATTATCAATTGCAACCACTGCGAATGCATGACCTTGCCTTGATGGATGCCCGCTCCCGCCCTTATACTTGGTCCCGCGACGCTTGCCGAATTGAACCGGCAAATCGCGCGCCAACCTGGGCAAGCCAGTCCCGGGTTCATGCCAAGGCAGACCATCCCCAGCCCCATTGCCGGGCGCGCCTGATGAACCCGCCAGCCAGCTCACATCACCTTATCCACCACTGAATCAGACGATCCGGGAGGAAAGATGCAATCCGAATCTGGCATCATCCCCGCCTTGAACGGTACGCTGAAGACGCAACTGACCGCCATTAATCAGTTTTTTCTTCATGCGCGCATGCTCAAGAACTGGGGCTTGGAACAACTCAACGACACGGACTACAAGCGCTCGATCAAGGCCATGAAGATGGCCGACGACCTGATCGAGCGGATCCTGTTTCTCGAAGGCCTGCCCAACCTCCAGGACCTGGGCAAGCTCTATATCGGCGAAGATGTGCCCGAGATCCTCGCCAACGACCTGAAGATGCAACTCGAGGCCCGCGGCGAGCTGCAACAGACCATCGCCTTGTGCGAAAACCTACAAGACTATGTGTCGCGGGAGCTGCTGGAGGGGATTCTGGAGGAGACCGAGGAGCACATCGACTGGATCGAGACCCAGCAACACCTGATCGAAACCACTGGTCTGCAAAACTACCTGCAATCGCGGATGTAAAGGGGAGGCATGCAATGAAAGGCAATCCGAAGGTCATCGAACAACTGCAAAAGCTGCTCAAGGATGAACTGGCCGCGCGCGACCAGTACTTCACCCACTCCCGCATGTATGAGGATTGGGGGCTGCACCAGCTCTACGAGCGCATCCACCACGAGATGGAGGAGGAGACCGAACACGCCGACGCGCTGATCAAGCGCATGCTGTTTCTGGAAACCACCCCCGATCTCTCCGAACAGAGCGGTCTGCGCATCGGCAAGGATGTACCCTCGATGCTGAAAAACGACCTGGAGGTGGAGTACGAGGTGGTCGCCAATCTCAAGGCGGCGATCAAGGTCTGCGAGGAGGAGCAGGACTACCAGACCCGGGAGATCCTGGAGGTAATGCTCAAGGACACCGAAGAGGACCACGCCTACTGGCTGGAGAAGCAGCTCGGGCTGATCGACAAGATCGGTCTTCAGAACTACCTGCAATCCAGGATGTAACCCGCCCGCGACCGCCCCCGCGGCGGTCGCGCTTCGCCCCCCTCCGCACCCGCGCCGCCCGCCAGGTCGGTCTTCGCCATCTGGTCTCCAAACCAGGGGCATGCCGATTAACCCCGTTGACGGTTGCCGAGCAAAGCGGGCGCAAGCAATTACCGCTGCCCTGGCGGTTCTTTGTACAGGGCGCCCCTCCCCCACCTGGTCAGGAGCCGCCAGAACGGACGTTAGCGAATTTTACGCAAAATTTACTTGGTTTCTCAAGGTATTGGCGGCAGAGAACAGCGGGGCGCTTCGCACCAGAATGGGGCGCGGATCGCAATATCAATGACCAAAACGCACCAGACTGGGGACCCCTGTACCTCGCCCGACAAGGACAAGCCTTCAGATCACCGCTCGCCTGACCAATCCGCCACCTGGCATCAATCTTGCCTACCCATGGGCTGGTTGTTGAGGATACCTGAGCGGATTTGTCGAAAGAGCAAACCTTTTGCAGGATCACCCCCCGTTAACCGACCTTTGTAACTCGGAGATTAGTAGATGAAAAGTAAACTAGAGTATATCTGGCTCGACGGTTACAAGCCGACCCAGAGTCTGCGCAGCAAGACCATGATTCGCAAGGACTTCAGCGGCAAGCTGGAAGACTGCCCGATGTGGTCATTCGACGGCAGCTCCACCGAGCAGGCGGAAGGCAACGCCTCTGATTGCCTGATAAAGCCAGTCATGATCATCCCTGATCCAGGCCGCAAGGACTCCTACCTGGTGATGACCGAGGTGCTGAATGCCGATGGCACGCCCCACCCCAGTAACGGTCGCGCCACCATCGACGATGACGATGATGACTTCTGGTTCGGTTTCGAGCAGGAGTACTTTCTGTGGAATCCCAGCACCAACCTGCCGCCCGGCTTCCCCGCCGGCGGTTACCCTCCGCCGCAGGGTCCCTACTACTGCTCCGTCGGCGCGCGCAACGCCTACTGCCGCGACCTGATCGAAGAGCATCTGGACCTGTGTCTTGAGGCCGGTCTGAACGTGGAAGGCATCAACGCCGAAGTCGCCGCCGGCCAATGGGAATTCCAGATCTTCGCCAAGAGCGCGGCCCGCGCCGGCGACGAGATCTGGCTGGCCCGCTACCTGCTTGAGCGCACCGCCGAGAAGTACGACCTGGCGGTGGACTGGCATCCCAAGCCCCTTGGCGACACCGACTGGAACGGTTCTGGCATGCACGCCAACTTCTCCAACGGCGCCATGCGCGATGCCGGCGACGAGGCGATCTTTACCAAGGTTTGCGAAGAGTTCGGCAAGAATGTCGGCGCCTGCATCGCCGTCTACGGCGCCCACAACGAGCAGCGTCTGACCGGCAAGCACGAAACCCAGTCGATCAATCAATACAGCTACGGCGTATCCGACCGCGGCGCGTCGATTCGTATTCCGATCGCGACCGTTGAAGATGGCTGGAAGGGTCGCCTGGAGGATCGTCGTCCCGCTTCCAACGCCGACCCCTACAAGGTAGCCTCGATCATCGTCAAGATCACCAAGGCCGCGCTGACCTGATGCGCTCCCTTGGCATGACAAGCCAGAACCGGGGCGGAGGTGACTCCCCCCGGTTTTTTTGCGGCTCAGCGGCTGGGCTTAAGCAACTCGGCTCCCCAATCCTGCCGCAGCACGCGAATGAATTCGTCCATCGATGCCGGGCGTGCCTCGGGATCCTTGTTGAGACATCGCATGCAAAGGCTTTCCAGGGTCTCTGGCACAGGATATTTGCCGATTTCGGATGGCGTTGGCGGTTTCTCGTTTTCCACCATATCCAGGATTTCATAGGTCTTGTCGCTATCGAACGGCGTTTGGCCGGACAATAGTTCGTAGAGCACCGAACCCAGGCTGTAGGTATCTGTACTGTAGCCGATATTGGGGTCGCGGCGGATCTGCTCCGGCGACATGTAACAGAGGGTGCCTTGCAACTTGCCGTGCCCGGTCATCGATTTATCGCTATCGAGCAGCGTCTTGCCCTCCGCGCCGTCGTCGTCGCTCGTCCGGCCATCCTTGCTCCACACCTTGGCGAGTCCCCAATCCATCAACAGGACCTCGCCGTAGGGGCCGACCAGGATATTCTCCGGCTTGATGTCGCGATGGGCGACGCCGTGGGTATGGGCGTAACCGAGGGCCTGAGCGACCTTTTCGATGACATCCACCAGCTGGGTCAGGTCGTAGCGCTCTCGAAAATCCATGATTTCACGAAGCGTATAGCCATGGACCCACTTCATCGTGAAATAGTAGTTTCCGCGACGATCCCGACCGACCTCGTAGATGGGCAGCGTATAGGGATGTTGCAGCATGGCGGAGACCCGCGCCTCGCGCAGTAGCCGGGTATTCTCGATCTCATCGTCGATGAACTCCGGACGCAACGTCTTGTAGGCGATGATCCGGGACAGATGCAGATCCTTGCAGGACATGATGACCGACTTGCCCCCCTTGGCGATTTCGCCAAGCAACATATAGCGGGTATTGGGGTTGAGCACCTCGGGCAAGGGGCGGTCCGTGTCTTCGAGAAAGACATCGGCCTGCGCCTTCGGGGGTTGCTGAAACTTGAGCATTTGCAGACCAGAAATCGGTTAACGAGTCCCCAGTCTAACAGACTCGCCGCGGATCCGCGCCTTCTGAAGACCATCCCAATCGCTGGCACTGCGCCAGCTCCATCACCCGTACCAGATCCGGGACCTGTCCCCGTCCGGCGTGTCAAAGCTCGCTGAACTTGCCGGTTTTACGAGGAACCGTCCGATGCCATATTCCAAGATCTTCGCCACCATGATGCCGCCGAGCGCGAGCAGGTCGAACAGGGCCGAAAGACCCTGCAGCAAGGCGAAACATTGTTCGTGATCCACCCCGAGGCAAAGCACCGCCTGAGCGAGGCGCGGGTGCAGAGCGATCTGTTCGCGGATTCCGAGGCCCAAGGGCATGACGAGCATGGTCGCGAGGAACAGGGCCACGACGAGGGCGACTCCAGGCATGCCGACATCGAGGCGGAGTACCGCTTCGCCTGTGCCGAACCGAAGGCGCTGCAAGAGGTGCGCATCGCCCTGTTCGACGCCTTCCCGGCCACCCAGCGCATGCAGGTGATATTCACTGACATGGTGGTGGTGAGCGGGCTGGTGGCGATCGAGCGCACCAGAAACGACCTGGGCGACTCGGGCTACCGTATCCAGGCGCAGACGATCGAGCCATACGAAGAGCCTGAATAGCGCCCAGAGCGTCGTCAAAGACGGGACGGGGCGTCAACTTGATGGCATTGCGCGCGCCCCAACGCCTTCGATCGACACCAGATCCCCCTCCAGCCGCCTGAGCACCAACCGCCCCGGCATGAAGCGCTCGATCACCGCCAGATTGGTCAACGTATGGCTGGTCGGCTTTTCGGTGGTGAATCCGCCGCCCGCGAGGGCGATGGGCAGCAGCAGTTGATCGGCGAGGTAGG
>JAABSM010000094.1 GCA_011390365.1 Gammaproteobacteria bacterium | reverse complement strand
AAAGCCGACAGCCCGTCAATTCTCGGTGTTAATTTGTGGCCAACCTCACGGAACGCTTAGTTGGGCGAGAGGTATGGCACGAAATTTGGTAAATTGCAACGGGAAAAGGGGTCAGTACCCTTAAAGAATCAGAAGGCAGGGGACAGACCACCAATATTCATTTCAACTTCAACAATGGCCGATTCGGCGATTCAGGCCTGGGGGTCAAGGTTCTTCCGGCGCAATCCACGACCAGGTCCATCTCTTCCAATACCAACTGCCCAATCATGGGTTCGCAAAGCGGCGGACCGATCACGCAGTCGGTAACTACCGTGCGCTTCCCAATCGTTACTTCCAGCCCCAGTCCCGTCGGTAACTCCTCCTTGCGCTCATCGGCGTAGGTAAAGTTCACTTTATCGCCACGCATGAGGTTGAGCTTGTCCGCCTCATCCTCGGGTAACCGGACCATTACCGCACCTGTATCGACCAGGCAGCTTCTCGTGGAAACCAGGATCTCTTCCTTGGTGATATACCCGCGCAGGATCGCGCCGACGTCCACGATGTTCCGGAATTGGGCTTGTACGGTAACTTCCCCCATTTACTTCGCCAACGCCGTTGGAATATAGGGGCTCTCTGGGTTCACGGTAACGTTCTGAGATGCGGGGTTAACCACCAGGTCCATCATCTCCATGGGTACCGCACCCATCAGGGGTTCGTTGCCAAACACCAGGGCGGACAGGTCGCAGAAGCGATCACCAAAGTGGACCCTTAGCGGTCCGACCATCGGTACCTTTTTTCTCGCCCCATCCGCCAGCACGACCTCTCGGGTGCTCAACTCCTCGATGTCGAAACCAAGTTGGAGAGCGATATGCTCCGGGATCACCATGAATACCGCACCAGTATCCACCAGAACACGAGCATCGATTTTTCGATTGCGGAACGTACTTTCCAGTACGATATCCGTATAGACCAGTCCCATCAGACGTTCCTCGCGAGATCGCCGGCGCGGTGCAATATGATGATGGCGGATTCCTTCATGCACTCTGACACCTTATCGATGGCAGGTACGAGGACCTCTTGTGGCGCCTTTTGCGCCCCAACCTTGTTTGTTCCGCTTTTATATCAGGAAACGTGGCGCATGTCGAGCCTTTCCGGGTTTTCTGTCATTGAATCGGCCTGTACTCGCTTCGCTTCGCTGGGGTCGACCGGGAGGTCGACGTTCCCGGCGGCCGCTGCAATCGTCCCGGATGCTTTCAGCGGCATTCAGCTTCCGCGAACAACTCTTCCGCCCATTTCGCCTCCTGTAAATAAAGGGCGCGGTGGGCAATTCTAGCGGCTCGGCTTTGCAAGGCCTTGCCCTCACCCCAACCCCTCTCCCGCGGGGAGAGGGGCTTTTTCGGAGGCCCCCAACACCTCCTCCATGAAGTCAAACTCCGCCTGTTCCCGCACCGCGCGCCGGTGTTGGGCCCAGAGGTCCTTGATCTTCTCCTGATTGCATTGACGGCGGTCGACGAGGACGCGGGTGGTGAGTTGACCGCGGGGTTGTTCGGCGGGGATCTTGGCGAAGACGAATTCGTTGCTGATCAGGTCCATGAAGGGGCCGCATTTGTTGGTGGGCATGATGAACATGAGTTGCAGGCCGAGGGATTCAGTAAGATAGCGGATGACCTCGCGGGAGCGGGCTTCGTCCATCTTGGAGAAGGCTTCGTCGACCAGCACCATGCGTAGGTGGTTGCGGCCTTCGGCGAATCGAAACGCGGAGGTGACGGCGGCGGAGCGGATGATGTAGGCGGGGGTTTCGAGCTGGCCGCCGCTGCCGGTGCCGTATTCGGAGAGGGGGATGGGTTCCTTGCCTTCGACCTCTTTGTAGATTTCGTAGCGGTGGTAGTTGCGGTAGTCGGCGATGCGTTCCAGTTCGCGCAGGGCGCGGTCGCTGTCTTCGTCCAGCAGCATATCCATGAGACGGTCGCGCACGGTGGCGGAGCGGCGGGAGAGTTCGGCGTCGAACAGGCCCGCCTCTTCGTCGAAGACCGGGTTCTTGACCACCTCTTCGAAGAAGCGGGCGTATTCCCGGTATTCGGGCACCCAGTCGCCGGCGAAGCGGAAGGTCTCGCGGTCGCTGCCGAAGGCGTGGTGTTGCAGTTCCCGGTTGAGCTGTTCGATCTGGCGTTTGCCGTCCTGGATCGCCTGGTAGATGGCGTGGCAGAGGTGGGAGACGAAGGCGTTGTTGAAGCTGGCCTTGAGGCGTCGCAGTTGCTGGTGCTTCTCGACCAGGATGTTGTTCTTGAGGATGTTGAAGACCCGGTCGATATCCCCTTGCAGGGCGCAGATGGCGCGAAACAGCCGGCTGTCGTATTCGCCGTCGTAACCGGCGTAGGGGATGGCGTCGGCGGGGCGGCAGTGCTGGTTATGTTGTTGCAGCAGGTCGCCCATGCGCCGTTCGGCGGCGTGCATGCGGCGCGCCGCCTCGCCCTTGGTCAGATGCAGCTGTTCGGGATTGGCATCCGCCGCCTCGCGGTCAGCTTGTTGCAGCCGTTCGTCTACCGGGAAGTCGGGCCAGATGACGGCGATCTCGCGCAGCGCCGCCTCGACCTGCTCGACCCGTTCGCGATTGCCCTCCTGCAGGTCGCTCAGCTGGCGGGCCTGCCGTTGCAGGTCGCCGCTCATCTTGTCGAGCTTGCCGAGTTGCTGGTTGAGGTCGCCCTCTTGCCGCTTGTAGCCCCGCTCTTGCTCCCGCAGTTCCGCCAGTTCTTCTTCGAAGTGCAGGTGTTCGCCAAGATCCAGGCGTTGGATGAGGGCGTCGAGCTTGCCGATTTCGCGATGCATGGCGAGGAGTTCGGCGAGCACCGAGCCGTGTTCCAGGGGGCGCAGGGCGTCCACCGCCGCCAGCAGCGTCTTGATCGATTCGGCCTTGTCGTGGGCCGCCTGCCACTCCGCCTCGATGCGCGCCAGCTCTTGCTGTTTGGCGGCGAGGGCGCGTTGGCGGGCGCCGGCGCCGAACACCAGCTCACCGTCGCCGATGTCGCAGCGCCACATGCTGTAGCCGCCGGAGGCCATGCCGTCGGCGGTGAGGCCGCGGCGGGTGTTGCGCAGTTGTTCGGCGCTCTCCACCCGCACCACGTTGCCGTAGCTGGCGCTGAGGTAGGCCCTGGCGACGGCGTGGTCGAAGCTGAGCACCTCGATCAGGGAGTCGGCCTCCGGGCGGATGCGTTCGGCGTCCCGCGCCGCCTTGTCGCCCTGCACCACCCGCGCGCGGTTGTCGCGCCCGGCGAGGGCGCGCACGATGCGAATCGCCTCCGCCTCGTATTGGGCCTCGACCAGGATGGCGAAGCGCACCCCGCCCAGGTAGCCCTCGATGGCCGCCTGCCAGCGTTCGTCGGTGACCTCCACATGGTCGCACAGGACCCGGGGGTCGGCCTGGGGGCACTGACCGCGAATCGCCTCCAGCGCCCGCTCCACATGGGGGGGATAGTTGACGCGACGGGCTTCGAGGCGTTCGATCTCCTTGCGCTTGGCGGCCTGCTGGGCGGCGAGTTGGTCGCGTCGCGATTCGCGTTGTTGGAGGAGTTTGGCAAGGGTGTCGCGGGGCGCGCCCTCCTCTCCCCCTCCCCGTGGGAGGGGGCCGGGGGGAGGGCTTGGGGAGGTGGCGGCGGATTCTGGCGGCTCTCCGCCCTCGGACGCTTGAGCCCTCACCCCAACCCCTCTCCCTCGGGGAGAGGGGCTTTCTTCATCTCCGCCATGCCAGTGACCATGCCAGCGGTTGTGCAACCCCTGTTGCTTACGCGCCTTGTCGAGCTGCTTCTCCAGCGGCGCGAGGTCGCCGGTGAGGTCCCGTTGCAGCAGGTCGTGGATCGCCAGGTCGCCGCCGCCCTGCTCCAGCAGCTTGCTGCCCAGGGCGAGGGTCTCCAGGTCGATGCCGGGCAGTTCGGCGATCAGCTCCGCTTCGCCGAGGGCGTTGACCAGGTGGTGGCTGGCGTCGAGGTTGCGCCGCAAACCGTCGAGCTGATCGAGGAGCCGTTTGGCCTGTTCCACCAGCCCCTGATCCAGGGTGCGCCGTTCCTTCTCCAGGCGGTCCCGCTGTTGCAGCTCGGCGATCCCCAGCCGTTGCGCCTCCAGGGCGACCAGCCGTTCGTGGAGCTGTTCGCCGCGCTGGCGCACCGCCGCCAGCTCCTCTTCCAGGGTCGCGCGTCGTTGCTTCTGCTCCTCCTGTCTGCGTCGGCTGTCGAGATACTCCTTCTGGCGCAGGGCGTACTCGTGCTGGGCGGCGGTATAGTCGAGCAGGTTGCCGTCGATCCAGTTGTCGATATAGATGCGGGACTGATCCCGGGCCTGGGCGAGGATCTCGATCGACGCGCCGAGGCGGGCGGCATCCGCCTCCATGGCGTGAATGGTCTTGAGCTGGCTGGAGACGGAACGAATCGCCTCGCCCAGGTCGCGGCGCTCCAGGATCTCGTCGGCAACGAAGCGGTCGATCCCCTGCACCGGCTTGTAGGCCATGAAGCGGGAGAAGGCGCGGGCGGCGGCTATCGCCTCCGCCTCGGGCACCGCGTCGTCACGCCCGCGCAGCGCGCCGTAGAGACGGCGCAGGTAGCCGCGCTTGGTGTCGTAGCGCTCGACGCCGCTGCGCCCCAGGCGTTTGGTGAGATCGGCGGTGAGGCGATCCAGGGAGGCGACCTTTTTCGGCTGATCGACGCCCTCCTCCCGCACCAGATCCTCCATCGCCAGCTCCTGACCCGGCAGGATCAGAAACAGCGCCCCGTCCTGGCGCGCCACCGACGAACCGCCCGTCGCATCCAGCCAGGCGCGCACGCCGATGAGGGCGGTAAAGGGCTCCGCCGTCTCATCGGTGGTAGGGTGGAAGATCGCCGCCAGATAGCCGTCGGTGGGGGCGAGCCGGGCATAGCTGCCGTCGTCGCAGCCCAGTACATAAGAGGCCGGGGTGCGCACCCGCTTGCCGCCGCGCCCGCGCTGGGTGGTCTCATCCTGGCCGGGGTTGTACTGGAACAGGTTCTCATGGGCCGCGGTCATCACCGTCTGGATCGCATCCGCGGCGGTGGTCTTGCCCGAACCATTGCCGCCGGAGAAGAGATTGACCGGGCCGAACTCGAAATCGAGGGTGGGGATGTTGCCCCAGTTGATGAAGAGGAAGCGTTTGAGGAACATGGTGGCTCGGGCTGCGCAAATGGCGGAGATTGTAGCACCTTGGGCGGCAATGTGGATGGGGGGGCGTGCGGAAGTTTGGGCGGAGAGAATCGCCGCGCCGAAAACCAGGCCACACCTCCTGAAGCTTCGAAGAAGGAGACCCAAAGGGCCAGAATCTGCTCCGACACGGAAAGCGACATTGTCGCGGCCGTGGGCCGCTCCTGCGGCAAATTTTACCTCATCCGCCTGGATGGCCAGCAATATTCATAAGGGTCAGGTTGCGCGGATTGCCGCCCCGATCTTGCGTAGACGGGTGAAGTCCCGTTGCAGGGTGCCGCTCTCCATCAAATGCATCAGGCGAATAACGCACAGGTTACCGGATATGTGCAGCTCGAAGGCGCCGCACGCCTCGAAGCCTTCGAGCCGTTCCGGCGTCACCCAGTTGCGAAACGCCTCAGGATCGGCGGTATGAATCTTGTAGTGCTCCTTGAGTGATTCGCCCTCCAGCTCCAGCGCTTGCAGGTGGGACATTTGCAGGGTCCCGATCACGAATCCGAGCATCTTTCCCGCGAAGCCGTTCAGCGCCTTGGCGCGCAGCACGAAGCTTTCGGGAAGTATTGCATTCAGGCGGACAACGAAGAACATCTCCGGTGCGTCGCTATCGCTATTCTTGCTCTGTACCTCCGCCCACAATGCTTGAACGGCTGGGTCTTCGCTGCTCCGGTAACACTCCTGAACAGCCAGCGTGCAGGATGTCAGCTGCCGCTGCACCAGCGCCACCGCGTCCGCTCCCGCTTGAGTATCGTCACATGGATGGAAGCCGCTGTTCTTCAGGTAGCTTTCCCGCTCCGCTCGCGCCTTGTCCGGGGCGCTGGCGTCAATGCCGAAACCGAAGAAGATGACATAGAGGATAATGGCGCCGAACATGAAAATGGGAAGCAGGATCGTGTAATCGTCCATTTGGATACCCCGTTTAACTCACCAAAGGTTCGCCTCGCGCGATTTTACTATCCGATTCGGTCAGAATGGTGACGATTCACTCCCGTCGATCCCCCACCACCCGCCACACCTTGGTGCCCCCATGGCGTCCGAAGATGGGCTGGAAGCGTTCGTTGTCGGGCCGGAAGCCGAAGTAGAGGCGACCGAAGAGGGAGTCGGCGAGGGGTTGGCCAATCAGCATGACGCGCCCGATCTGTTGGTAATAGAGCAGCGAGGGGTAGCGCTTGGGGATCTCGTCATAGGGCTTGGTGAAGCCGCCTCGGGCGCCGATCATCAGGGACTGGCGTACGGCGAAGGTGCGCGTGCCGATGGTTCCGCGCCCACTCTGGATGTCGAAGCTGAAGTCGCGGCCCTTGAGCTGCATGGCGTCACGACGGACGCCTTGAATACGGTGGGGCACGCGGGCATGCACGCCTTCGCCCTTGTCGGCGTCCCAGGTGCCAAACCAGTACCACCAGTAGGCCTTGGCGATCATGTCGGCATCGAACATCAGATAGACCGGCCGACGTTCGCCTGCCGGCGGGAAGAGGAAGTCGAGCCACTCTTCGCGGGAGCGGGGTTCGACCATGCCGGCGGCGCTCTCCAGGGCCTGGTCCAGGCCTTCGGGGCCGCTCGCCATGACCTGTTCCAGAAAGGCGCGGGCGGCGGGTTTGTCGTTGCCGAAGCCGCGGTAGAGGGTACGCATGCCGGCGCGCTGGCGTACCGCGAAGAACTCCATGTAGTTGGCGGCCAGGCGGCTGTCGGAGACGCTCATGGGGCGGCCGAGATAGGTCAGCAATTCGCCGCCGTGGTAGGCACCGTCCGCCAGGGTGGCCCGTTGACCCCAGTACATGATGGGGTAGGCGTAGTCCCACCAGGTCCAGATCACCGCGTCTTCGGGGGTGGTCTGGCGCAGCTTGACGATACTCTCCACGAATGGCGGCTTGGGTTTGGGGGGATAGACCTGTTGCGCGGTATTGGCGATCTGGGCGACGGCGACCAGGCTCAGGGAGGCGAGGGAGGCGACCGCGAAGCCGATATGCTTGAGCCGCAGGTCCCACAGCCGCTGCACCAGGTAGCCGAGACCCAGGCCGGCCAGGGGTACGGCGAAGATCATGAAGCGCTGGGCGAAGATGAAGGCGAACGACCCCAGCAGCAACAGCGCGCCGAGCAGGAAGAGCCGTTTGAAGTGCTCGATGGCGAGCCAGATCAGCCCGACGATGACGAATCCCATGGCCCAGGCCTGGCCGCTGAGCATGCCGGCGAGCCTGCTGAATGGCGGTAGATCCTGCTCGGAGATACTCACGCCGATACCAGGAAATTCGGCGCTGCCGCTGCCGCTACCCCCGGAGAGGTAACTGAGCTGGCCGAGGGCACGCCCGGCCTCGTGCCAGATCCGGTCGCCGAAGAGGATCAGCGCCAGCGCCAGTAACACGCCATGGACGATGACGAAGTAGCGCAGCTCATCCCCCTTGGCGCGAAAGTAGAAGATCATCGCCGCCAGCCAAGGCAGGCCGATGGAGGCGGTGACCGCTCCCGGCGACATCTCCCACCACCACAGGAAGATGGGATAGATCAGTAGTGCATAAAAGTAATAGCGGTAACGATCACGCCCCTCGGTGAGGGCGAAACGGGCCATGAGCAGGGCCAAGAGCACGGTGAAGAAGACGTTGAGGCCGTCGGTGTCGATCCAGCCGACGTTGCTGCGATAGGCGTAATAGGGGGCGCAGACGGTAAATAGCGCGGCGGCGAGGCCCGTGCCGCGCCCGCCGAAGAGCTTGCCCAGTTCATAGACGGCCAGCGCGGTGGCCATCGCCAGCAGCGGCATGAGTAGCGCCGCCAGGGTGTGCTCGGCCATGCCGGTGATGCGGGCGAGGCCGCCGATGGTGTAGCCCAGCAGCGGCACCACCCCTTCGCGGCCGGCGACCGCCCCCTGGGCGCGCAGTTCGTTGGTGGTCAGGCCTGCGTTGTCGGCGAGATCACGGGCGTGCAGCAGGTAGTAGTAGCCGTCGTAGGTGGTGGTGTAGTAGCCGCCGTCGGGGGCGATGGCGCTGCTGGGGTGGGCCTCCCAGATCAGCACGTCGTCATAGCGCAGCCACAACCCGAGCAGGATGATCAACAGCAGCGCCAGCGGTGCGCCCCAGGGGCCGGTAGCGAATGCCCTGGCCCATTGGACGAGGCTCACGAACAAGGCGGCGGCGTTGGGGGTAGATTGCTGGCTTTTCACCTTATCAGACATTGGATCCTTCACACCGCCCCCTCTCCCGCACCCATGACTTTACGCCTGCGCCAAGCCCCGGAAATCCCCCCGCCCCCCCTTTGCGAAAGTGGGGGAACGGGTTCCGGGGCATACTTCCCTTCAACGATCCGAATATCCATCGAGCCCGAACCTGGTTTTCAGGCGCACCGTTCCCAAGGTCTCCTTGGGAACGCAAGTCTTGCAAGCTCCAGCTTGCTGTTTCGCCGCGCAGCCAGAGCTGCCAAGAACCCGCGGAAATGGCCGCCTCCATTCGAGTTCGGTTCACAAGCGGCTTACTTGGTCTTCATGACCCAGACGCCGGTCCAGTCGGCGGGCTTGTCGGCCTTGAGCTGTTCGCATCGCGTGATGTACTCTTTCGAGGCGATATCGCCAGGGTGCAGTTCCAAGGCTTCGTTAAAGCACTTGATCGCATTATCCCATTTGCCTTTCTGATAGAACGAGAAACCATCGTTGAAGTGTCCTACCACCTCGATCATGTTGGGAAAGGTCTCGTCGGTGTGATAGTCGAGGATCTCGTAGACGGCCACCGGCGCGGTCTTGCCCTTGACCACGGAGCGGTCGATCTCGCGCATCCGGTAGGTACCGCGAAGTTTCTTTACCGTCAGTTCACTGGCGAGGATATGGGCGCCGTATTGCTTGCAGGCGCTCTCCAGGCGTGACGCCAGGTTCACCCCATCGCCGATGACCGTGTAGTCGTAGCGTTTGGGAGAGCCGATGTTACCGGATACCACGTTGTCGGTATTGATGCCGATGCCATGATCGATGGGGAGCTTGCCGTCCGCGATCCTTCGGACATTGAACGCATTCAGCTCGGCCATCATCCTGATGGCGGCGCGCATGGCGCGGTCGGGATCGTCGTCATGGGGCTCAGGCACGCCGAAGATCGCCATGATGGCGTCGCCGATGAACTTGTCGAGCATCCCCCCTTCATTGGTGATGCACTCCACCATCTCGGCGAAGTAATCGTTGAGCAGGCTGACCGTGCCCTGCGGCCCCAGCTCCTCGGTAAGGGTGGTGAAGTTGCGGATATCGGAAAAGAGGACGGTGGAGACACTGCTGGTACCGCTGAGGTCTCCAGACTCCAGCAGCTGGTTGGCGATATTGGGGTCCATGTAGCGGGCCATGGTCGATCGCATGCGTTTCTCGCCGGAGATATCCTCCAGCATCAGCATGGTGCCCAACTTCTTGTCTTCGACATCCACCAACGGCAGCGCGGTAAGGTTGACCGATAGCACCGAGCCGTCCTTGCGGTTCATCTCGGTATCCGGCAGGCTCTCCTCCTCGCCGCTGTCGCCGACCGTCTGGAGTGTTTCGTGAACCCAGGCGTTATCGCCGACAAAAAACTCGCTGGTGCGCTTGCCGACGATATCGACCTCTTCGATCCCCAGCATGCTGGTACCCGCCGCATTGCAGGTGACGATCACCCCATCCTGGTCGGTGGTGAGCACGGCGTTGGACATGGATTCGAGGACGCTCTCGTTGTAGTTCTTCATGTTGTGAACGTCGTTGAAGAGCTTGGCGTTTTCGATGCCGATGGAGATCTGCGAGGTGAAGGCGCTGAGGCGCTGTTCATCCTTGTTGGTGAAGGCCCCGCCGCGCTTGTTGAGGACCTGGGTGACGCCGATGATCTTGCCCGCCTTGTTGATCACCGGCATGCACAGAATGGAGCGGGTGAAGAAGCCGGTCTGCTTGTCGAAGGAGGGATTGAAGCGCAGGTCGGCATAGGCGTAGGGGATGTTGATCGCCTCGCCGGTCTGGAAGACGTAGCCGGCGATGCCCGCGTGGTTGGGGATGCGCAGCTGGGTCTTGCCGATCCCCTCGCCGAATTCGGTATAGAGTTCGCTGGTCTTCTCGTCGTTGATGAAGAGGGTGGAGCGTTCGGCGTCGAGCATGTTGGTGATCGCCGAGATGATCTTGTTCAGCAGCGGCCCGAGGTTGATCTCGGAGGAGACGCTGGAGACCACTTGCAGGAACTCCGCCTCCTGACGGCGCGAGGCCTCGATCTGCTCCAGCACCACATGGGGTTGCAGGCCGATGGTGGCCTGGGCGCTGATGCGCTCCAGATAGTTCAGATCAAGGTCGTCGAAATGGCCGTCGATGCGATTGAGCACCTGGGAGACGCCGATGATCTCGCCGGAGAGATCTCTAAGCGGCGTGGAGATGATCTCGCGGGTCTCGAAGCCGGTACGCACATCGAACTCGTTGGAGAATCGTTCGTCCGCGTACGCGTCTGGGATGCGCAGGCTTTCGCCGCTGGTGAAACACCAGCCGGCAACGCCGTGATTGTTGAGGATCCGAATGCGCCGCCGCAGATCCCCCTGGGCGACTCGGGAGTAGAGCTCGCCGGTGCGCGGGTCGTTGAGGAAGACCGTACTGCGCTCGGCGTGCAGCTGCTCGCTGAGGATGTCGATGAACTTCTCCAGCGCCTCGTCGAGGGAGGCGGACTGGGCCAGCTGATTGGTGATCTCCAGCAGGGTGCGTTGCAGCCGCGCGCCGCTGGGCACCACCCGGTTGCGGGCCTTGGCCGTCTTCTTGCGGGTCGCACGGCTGGATGGGGTGTTGTTTTCACTGGTCGCCATGATTCCTCACCTTCACTGATCCCGTTCCGCCCGTTGTGATGGCGCGGATCCGTCCTCCAGTTCGTCACGCAGGCGGATCACCGTGTCGCGAAGCTCCCGGGCCTCTTCGGTCACCCCCGCCAGCTCGCGCTGAATGCGCTCCTCTTCCTGGAACTTGTTTCGCTCCAGTTCATCGCGCAGGCTCGCCACCGTCTGTTTGAGCTGGCGATTCTCGGTGGCCAGCACCGACAGCGCCAATTGCTGGCGCTCCTCCTCGCCGACCCGCTCCGCCTCCAACCGCTCCCGCAACTGGGCGATGGTCGCCTTGAGCTCCTTCTCGTGGGCATTGTAGCCGGCCAGGGCGCGCTGGACGCGCTCCTCCTCGCCGACGCGAACCCCTTCCAGCTCATCGCGCAGGCTCGCTACCGCGCTCTTGAGTTCACGATTCTCGGCGGCCAACTCCGCCACCGCCAGTTGCTTGCGCTCCTCCTCGCCCTGCTGGACCCGCTCCAGTTCGTCGCGCAGGCCGCCGATGGTGTGCTTGAGTTCACGATTCTCGGCGGCGAGATCGGAGATCGCCCGCTGGCGGCGCTCCTCCTCACCTACCTGGGCATGCTCCAGCGCATCCCGCAGACTGGCGATGGTCTCCCGCAACAGGCGGTTCTCCCCGGCCAGTTCGGATACCGCCCGCTGCACCCGGGCCTCCTGTTCGAGATACTCTTCCCCGTAATCGACGGCCACTTGCCTGCCTGCTCCACGTTATTGGTCTGGCGCCATTCTAGCGCGGATGTCACGGGAGTTATAGTCATGAAGATCGTCAGGCTGGCTTGCCCGCCTCATCAAAGGCGAGAACCCGGGTCTCGCCGCCCATGGTGATCTCCGCCTGCCTCAGGGCGCCATTGTCGTGGTACTGGTAGTTGTGCTCCAGCTCCGTATCACCATAGACCATGCGAGTGACCCGTACCAGCCGGCCCTTATCATCGTGTCTTGCGACGATGTAGGTGTTGCGATTGTCCAGCTCTTCCGCCTCGATGGGACTGGTGAGTTTGAGGGGCAGACGGACGCCGGAGTAGGAGAGAAAATAGCTTTCGGTGGTGTTTGTCATGTTTGCTCCAATGGGTGGTTTTTTCGGACAACCCCGGCGTCAAGCAACAAGCAAGCCATCCAAACCACTTCACGCCAAGGTTTTGGCGACGGCAAACCCAAACGCCGTCGCATCGGGATCCGATCACACTTGCAGCCACACCCGTCTTTTCCTATGCTGCCCAAAATTTTGGGTACAGCCGTTTCTGGAAATCGCCTTAACCCCGGTAACCCGTAACGCCACTATCGCAAGGATCCCCATGATCGAACTGAAGAACCTGCGCATGAGTTACCGCCTGGAGCAGCAGCGGGTGGAGGTGCTGAGCGGCGTCGACCTGACCCTGGCGGATCGGGAAAGCGTGGCGGTGGTCGGCCCCTCCGGCTCGGGCAAGACTACCCTGCTGCTATTACTGGCGGGGCTGGAACACCCGGATGGCGGCAGCATATCCCTGGACGACACCGACCTCTCCCGCCTCTCCGCCGACGAACTGGCGGACTGGCGGCGCGACCGCATGGGCATCGTCTTTCAGTCCTTCCACCTGGTGGCCAGCCTCACCGCGCTGGACAACGTGGCCCTGCCGCTGGAGATCGCCGGCAACCCGGACGCCGAGGCCCGTGCAAAAGGCATGCTGGAGTGCGTGGGCCTGGGCCACCGGGAGCACCACTACCCGGCCCAGCTCTCCGGCGGCGAACAGCAGCGGGTGGCCATCGCCCGCGCCCTGGTCCACGCGCCGTCGCTGGTGCTGGCCGACGAACCCACCGGCAACCTGGACAAGCATACCGGCGAAAGGGTGAGCGACATGCTCTTCAGTCTACACGCCGAGGCCGGCGCGACGCTGGTAATGGCCACCCACGACGAGGCCATGGCGCGGCGTTGCGACCGCATCCTGCACCTGGACGACGGGCAGTTGATCGAAAAGAGCGGTGATGCGGTGTTTTCCATCTAACGATCATGGCGTTGCGGCGACGCCACCGCCGCTTCAGGATAGTTGCGCGATCCGTTGCAATCGGGTTAACTCTGGGGCAGGCTACACGTTTGCCGTAACCCGTTCGACGCCAGAGTGAATCGCCCCATGGGACACCCCCAGAATCCGCACCCTGAACCCATTCGACTCGGCCTGATGGCCCCCCTCACCGGTCTGGTGCGCATGTACGGCATCGAGATCTCGCTGGCCGGGCGCATCGCCTGCGAGCGCATCAACGCCGCGGGCGGCATCGCCGGCCGGCCGCTGGAGCTGATCACCCTCGACGACGGCAGTCTGCCCGATACCGCGGTGCCGGCGGCGGACGCCCTGGTGCGGGAGTTCGGCTGTCGCGGCCTGATCGGCAACCTGCTCTCCAACTCGCGCATCGCGGTGGCGGACCGGGTGGCGGACCCGCTGGGCGTGCCCTACCTCAACTTCTCCTTCTACGAAGGCAGCATCGACAGCCGCTGGTTCTTCCACTTCGCCGCCCTGCCCAATCAGCAGATCGACCGCATGATCCCCTACATGGCCCGCCGCTTCGGGCCCAAGATGTACTTCGCCGGCAGCAACTACGAGTGGCCGCTGGGCTCCATCGATGCCGCCAAGCGGGCGCTGGCCGATCGCGGCGGCGACACCGTGGGCGAGGCGTATCTGGAGATCGGCGAGGAGCGGATCGACCACCTGCTGGACGATATCGCCCGCTCCGGGGCCGACGTGCTGGTGCCCTACTTCGCCGGCGCGGACCAGATCCGCTTCCTCACCCGCTTCGCCGAACGGGGGCTGAAGGGACGCATGGCGGTGGTGATGGGCCACTACGACGAGGCCATGGTCAGGAACCTGCGCCCCCCGGTGCGCGAAGGCCTCTTCTCCAGCAACACCTACTTCATGTCCCTGGATACCCCGGAGAATCACGACTACCTGCGGCGCCTGGCCGAACAGCCCGAGGTCACCGGCATCTGGCCCCGCGGCAACGGCGTGCTCACCAACTTCGGCGAAGGCGCCCACCTGTGCGTCCAGGCCTTCGCCGCGGCGGCCGAGGCCGCGGGGGATGTGGACGATCCCGAGGCCCTGCGCCGGGCCCTGTGTCGGGTGGAGGTGACCGGCCCCCAGGGCCGGGTGATCATGGACCCCGACACCCAGCACGCGGCGGTGAACACCCATCTTGCCCAGTGCCAGGCCGACGGCCGCTTCGAGATCATCGAATCCTTCGGCCGCATCGCACCGCGCATCCCCGAGCGCTATCGCAACCCGCAGGAGACCCGCTCCCGTCACGCCCCGCTGCCTGCCTCCGCCGCCGTCAGCCCGCCGCCGCGGAAGCGCCTGCCGATGGGTATCGCCGTTGTCGATCGTCAGGCCCGCCCCCTCTACTGCAACCCGTCGCTCGGCCGCATACTCGGTCGCCAGGTCGGCGACCTGGACCCCGACCGCCCCCTGTTTGGCGACGCTCAGGAGCTGGCCGCCGCGCTGCGCCTGGCCCGTCGCTACGGCGAATGGAGGGGGCCGCTGAGCTTTCGCACCGGCACTGGCGAGCACAAGGGCCTGGAGGTCACCATGGCCCCCCTGCCGGTGCAGTACGATGCCGACCAGGGCTTCGTGCTCTCCTGCGCCGCCCCGGACGAGGCGCCCGCCACCGATGACTGGCGCCTGGAGACCTCCCGCCAGATCCTCTCGGTGGCGGATATCGCGGTCATCGCCGCCGACGCCAATGGACGCATCCTCCAGGCCAACCACCACGCCACCGAGCTGTTCGGCTACCCGGCCGAGGAGCTGCCGGGCCTCTCCGTGCATCTGCTACTGCCGCCCCAGTACCGCAAGGCCCATGCCCGCCACATCGCGCACTTCCTCACCGCGCCGGAGACCGAGATCCGCATGGGGCATCGCGGCGAGATTGTGGGCTACCGCAAGGACGGCTCCCAGTTCCCCGCCGAGGCCAGCATCTCCAAGTTCGAGGGCCCCGACGGCTGGGTGCTGGTGGCCAGCCTCCACGACATCAGCGAGCGCAAGCGGGTGGAAGAGGCCCTCACCTGGAAGGCCACCCACGATCCACTCACCAACCTGCCCAACCGCGGCCTCATCCGCGACCGGCTGGACAACGCCCTGGCCCGCTCCCAGCGCTATGGCGGCGGCGTCGCCCTGCTGTTCGTGGACCTGGACAACTTCAAGCTGGTCAACGACAGCCACGGCCACGACGCCGGCGACCGCCTGCTGCTGACCGTGAGCAACCGCCTCGTCAACGCCGTGCGCCCCGGCGATACCGTGGCCCGCTTCGGCGGCGACGAATTCGTGGTGTTGTGCGAAAACGTGCGCGACCCCGCCGACGTCTCCGCCCTGCCCGACCGCATCATGGAGGCCCTGCGCCGCCCCATCGAACTGGCGGCGGAGGAGCTGATCACCACCGCCAGCATCGGCCTTGCCTACGGCGCCGGCGCCACCCACACCGCCGAAGACCTGTTGCGCAACGCCGACACCGCCATGTACCTGGCCAAGGAGGAGGGCCGCGACGGCTGGCGGATCTTCAACGACGACCTCCACGCCGAGGCCCGCCAGCGTCTCGCCGTCATCACCGGCCTGCGCAGCGCGCTGAAACGGGAGGAGATGCAGGTGCGCCTGCAACCCATCATGGACCGCGATGGCGGGCGCATCCTGGGCGCCGAGATGCTGCTGCGCTGGATCTCCCCCGACGGCGAGATCTCCCCCGGCGTCTTCATCCCCATCGCCGAAACCACCGGCGCCATCCACGAGCTGGGCCTGTGGGTGTTCGAACAGGCCTGCCGCTGCGAGGCCCGCTGCCGCGATCTGGTAGGCGCCGAACATGCCCCCTACATCTCGGTGAACCTCTCCGCTCGCCAGTTCGGCGAGGACGATCTGGTGCAGTCGTTCCGCGACACGGTGCAACGCACCGGCGCCCGTCCGGACCGGCTGCTGCTGGAGATCACCGAAACCGCGCTGATGGCGGACGCGGAAAACAACCTGGAGATGCTGCGGCAACTGGCCGAGATCGGCCTGCATGTGGCGGTGGACGACTTCGGCACCGGCTACTCCTCCCTCGCCCAGCTGCTGCGCATGCCGGTAAACACCATCAAGATCGACCAGGTCTTCGTTCACGGCCTGGGGCAGCGCCGTGATAGCGAGGCCATCGTCTCCGCCGTACTGCGCATGGCCGAGGCCCTGGAGCTGCGCACCGTGGCCGAGGGCGTGGAGACCGAAACCCAATGGACGCGCCTGCGGGAACTCGGCGCCGACGCCCTGCAGGGCTTCCTGTTTCACCGCCCCATGGAGGAGGCGGCCTTCCTGGAGCTGCTGCGCCGGCAGGACGGAGAGGGTTCTTGATGAACACCTTGGGCAGACTAAACCAAATCAAGCTGCAAGGCTTCCTCTCGATCAAGTCGATGGACCTGAAGTTGGGACAGCTGAATGTAATGATCGGCCAAAACGGCGCGGGAAAGTCCAATCTGATCGCCTTCTTCCGCTTCATGAACAAGCTGGCGCAAAAAGACTTGCAGCTTCATGTCGCGCAAAAAGGGGGGGCGAACGCCCTGCTCCACTTCGGTCTGAAGGCAACATCTGAGTTGCAGGCCGATTTGACCTTCGCGTCCAACAGCTACCACTGCCGACTACTTCCCTCAGCGGAT
>JAABSM010000093.1 GCA_011390365.1 Gammaproteobacteria bacterium | reverse complement strand
CGCCATTGTTTTTAGGAGAAATGGCACTGTTGGGTATTTGCCGGGTGCTGCACTAGCGCGTAGCTTCGCAAAGGTTTGAGCCACTAGCCACTAGCCACTAGCCACTAGCCACTAGCCACTAGCCACTAGCAGCCAGGCGGGGTCTTCTTCTGGCGCGCTTTTACGAAAAACGCCACCAACGCTCCGCCGACCGCCTGATCGTCATCTCGCCCATGACCGACGCCAAGGCGATGCAGGTGGCGGAGAGGTTGAAGATCGAGGTCTATAGCGACGCGACGGATCTGTCAGGCTACTGATCCAGATAGGCAATCGCCAGCTGCAACTGGTTGAAGAGCCTTTTCTTCTCCTCGTCCGGGATACTGCGAGGATCCATGGTGAGGGTGAATCCTTCGGTCTCCAGGTGCAATTTTTCGCCGTTGTGTTTTCGGTTTTCGTGGAGATCAATCACTTCGAAGACGGGAAAGGGGCGGGCGAGGCCGCGCACGGTGATCTCTCCTTTCTTTTCACACAGCACCGCATCCTTGATCAGCGACCAGGTATCGTGGGAGATCATGATCCTGCCCGGCTCGGCCTCCGACTCCAGGCGGCTCGCGAGATTGACCTGGGCGCCGATGACGGTATAGTCCATGCGGTCGGAGCAGCCAAAATTGCCCACCGTGGTGTAGCCGGAGGCGATGCCCATGCGCACGCTGAAGGGGATCTCGATCCCCTCCTTCGACCACTGGGCGCGCAGGTCCCGAATCGCAGCTTGCATCTCGATCGCCATGCGTACGCAGGCGACGGCGTCCTGCTTGACGCCCCGGCTCTCGGGGTCGCCGAAGAAGACCAGGATGGCGTCGCCGATAAACTTGTCGAGCACGCCGCCATGCTTGAGCACGATGCGGGACATGCGCTCCAGGTAGCCGTTGAGAATGTAATTGAGGTCTTCCGGCTCCATCTGTTCGGTACTGGAGGTGAAGCCGACGATATCGGAGAAGAAGATGGTCAGCTTCTTGCGTGTGGTCTCCAGTTGCACATCCCGCCGCCCTTCGAAGATCGATTGATAGATCTGGGGCGAGAGGTAGCGGGAGAGCTTCTCCGACAGCCCCCGCAGCTTGCGTCGGGACAGCAGCAGATCCAGGTGGGTGCGCACCCGCGCCCGCACCAGCGGGGGACTGATGGGCTTTGGGATGAAGTCGACCGCGCCGAGCTGAAAGCCCTGCATCTCATCCTCCACCTCGTTCTTGGCGGTGATGAAGATGACCGGGATATCCTGCACCTCCGGCTGCTCCTTCAGCCGTTTGCAGAGCTCGAAACCATCAAGGACGGGCATCAACACATCCAGCAGGATCAGGTCCGGTGTGAGCCTGGGGATATCCTCCAGCGCCTGCTGGGAGTCTATGCCGACGGCGATGGTGTAGTCACCCCGCAGGGTCTCCACCAGCACATCGATATTGGCGGGCTCGTCATCAAGGATATAGACGACGGGTCGTTCGCTCATCGCTTACTGCTCCATTTCGCTGATCATGTCCCGCAGTCGCCGAATCGATCCCTCCGCCGCCGGGTAGCGATACCGCCCGATATCTGCCGCGACCTGCTGGAATTGCGCCGCTAGCCCGTCGGGCCAGGGGAGCGGCGTCAGCTGCTCCATGACCTCCTCGCAGGCTACCGGGCGACGCAGATCGGCGGCCCGCAGCAGCCCCTCCAGCAACATCAGAACCTTCGGCCATTGCGGCGTTTCATCCGGTTTTTGCGGACGAGGCGTTTCGCCCTCTCTCCTCTCGGTCGCCGCGTCCTGCTGCGAGAGATATTCGCGAATCGCCGCCTTGGCCCGCTCCAGCCGCTTCTCCAGCTCCCGCAGCAGCACCCGCGCCTCGTCGAGATCCTCGCGTTTCAGCGCCTGCTCCAGCGGCAAGGCCGCCTCCTGAACGCTCTTCGCGCCGACGTTGCCGGCCACGCCCTTGACGCTGTGGGCGGCTCGCACCGCCGTCTCCAGGTCATTATTACCGATCGCCAGCCGGATCTCCCCCGGGGCGTCCGTCTGATTCTCCAGAAACAGCCGCAGCACCCGAAAATAGGCCTGCCGGTTGCCCCCAAGACGCCTCTCACCCTCCCTGAAATCGACCATGGGCCCCCGCGCCGCCTTGCCATCGACGGCGACGCGAGGGGGAGGCTTTTTCCTGCCCGCAAGGGCCTCCGCCAGCGTTCGATAAAAGGCCTGAGGTTCGATGGGCTTGCCGATCACCGCGACCGTGCGCAGACCATCAGGCGCGTTGCCGACGGCGATAACCGGTTTACGGTGGCGATAAAGCAGGGAGAGGTCAATGTCGGGGAGATGTGTAAAGTCGGCGAGTATGCCATCATAATCGGCGTCGGGCGTTCCCGCCGCGGGCGGCTCGATGACTTGTATATCGACCTGATCGAGCAGCTCCCGGATAAACATCCGCTCGAAGGCGGCGTCAGCCAATAGCAGTACCCGCTTGCCCGCCAGGTCGGAAACGATGGACTCATTCATCTTGCAATCTTGCGCTCAGCGCCGCGTCTCGGTTTGAATCAGCCTGTCAAAATGATCAAGATAGCCCGTATTCGGGTAACGACATCAAGAGCATAACATATCAGAGGATAAGATGATCGGATTACTGCAACGCGTCAACACCGCCCATGTCCGTGTTGACGGAGAGACCACCGGCGCCATCGACCAGGGCCTGCTGGTATTGGTAGGGGTCCAGCAAGGAGATGACGAAGCCAGCGCGGCGCGACTGCTGGAGCGCGTGCTGGGCTACCGCGTCTTTCCCGATGAGAGGGGACGCATGAATCGCACTCTCCGCGACCTGCACGGCGGATTGCTGCTGGTTCCCCAGTTCACCCTGGCCGCCGATACCCGCAAGGGGACCCGCGCCGGCTTCTCCACCGCCGCGCCGCCGGACGAAGGGCGGCGATTGTTCGAACACCTGCTGGGGCTGGCACGGCAATCTCACCACCCGGTTGCGGCCGGCGTCTTCGGCGCGGACATGCAGGTCTCACTGGTCAACGACGGCCCGGTGACCTTCTGGCTGGAGAGTTGAAAAGCTCTCGGCCTGGATGGCAACCGCGACCGGTCCACATTTCGCAACGGGAAGCTACGCCTCGTCACCGTTTTGTCACAAGTAACCGCTACCATTCCAGGTGAAGATAGACGATAGACGAAACCGCAGGAGTAACGCCCATGGCCAACAGCGACACCCCCCAAGGCCCGATACTGGTTCCCGTCGACTTTTCCCCAAGCGCCGCGGAGAACGTGATTTTCGCCGCCGAGATGGCGCAAGAGGGCGCCAGACCCCTGATCGTCCTCCACGTCATCCACGACCGCTCCGACCAACCCGGTTTTTACCACAAGCGCCGTTACCTGCCCAGTTACCCCATTCGCGACCGCGCCCACGAGATGATGGATCGATTCCTGGAGAGGGTATGGGCCAGGGCCGATGCACCTAAGCCCCCCAGCGACACGCGGGTCCTGTTGATCGAAGGGATTCCCGCCACCCGCATCGCCGAAATCGCCGAGCGAGAAGGGGTGGATACGGTAGTATTCAACGCCGCGCCCCAGCGCGGCCTGCTTTACCGCAACATGGCGCAGCGGGTGGTCAATCGCTGCTCCAGACCCCTGCAAGTGGTGCGTCCGCAACGGGTCAACCCGCTTTCCGCCGCAAGATCCGAACTCGGTCCCGTCGCGTCCGTGTAAGCCGATTGACATTTTTCGTTGAGCAAAGGGTAAAGATTGCGTATTATCGCACATCATGATTTTCTTATACGCTCCCGATGCAGGTCCTTCGGGGCGGCTTTATCCAACCCAACGAAGAAGAGGATCGACCCAATGAACCTGAAAGCTACCGCCATCGCCGCAACCGCCCTGATCTCCGTCGGCATCGCTGGTACCGCCGCCGCCGCTGACGGCGCAGCCATCTACCAGTCCAAGGCCTGCTTCTCCTGCCACGGCCAGGATGGCAATACCGCCATCATGCCGACCTACCCGAACATCGCGGGTCAAAACGCCGCTTACGCCGCACAGCAGATCAAGGACATCCGCGACGGCAAGCGCACCAACGCCATGGCCGCGGTCATGAAGGGCATCGTCGCCGGCATGACCGACGAAGAAGCCGACGCCGTCTCCGCCTACCTGGAAGGCCTGGGCAAGTGATCGACGCCTGATAACGCTTACCAGGGCGACCAAGGGGCGCGGAGAGCCATCTCCGCGCCCCTTTTTGTTGCGCGCCCGGTTTGCACGAGCCCTGAGCGAGGCTGCGGTCACACCGGGGCGCGAGGCTTGACTCGCCACTACGGAGCGCGAGGCTTGACTCGCCACTACGGAGCGCGAGGCTTGACTCGCCACTACGGAGCGCGAGGCTTGACTCGCTAGCGAGTTCACATTGGCGCGTCAAGCCGCGCGCTCCGCCGTATTGCGTCAGATTCCACGTCCTCCCTTCCCCGCCTTGACGCGGGGCTTCTTGCCGCTCGCCTTGAGCGGGCAAACCCTCTTTACGTCACGCCTGGGCAAACCCGATCTGGGCGCCTCCGGCACCAGACACTTCGGCCCCTTGCCGATCAGATCCGCCCGCCCCATGGCGCGCAGGGCCTTGCGCAGCAGCTCATGGTTTTTGGGGTCGTGATAGCGCAACAACGCCTTGTGCAGTCGACGCTGGTTAAGCCCGGAGGCGACCGGCAACGCTTGCGCCGCACGATGGATCTTGCGCAGCGGATTGCGACGGGTGTGGTACATCGCCGAGGCGATCGCCAGCGGCGTGGGCAGAAAGGCCTGCACCTGATCGGGACGAAATCCATTCTCCTTGAGCCATAGCGCCAGATTGACCATATCCTGATCATCGGTGCCGGGATGGGCGGCGATAAAGTAGGGAATCAGGTACTGCTCCTTGCCCGCCTCCTTGGAATAGCGATCAAAGAGCTTCTTGAAGCGGTAATAGCTGCCGATCCCCGGCTTCATCATCATCGCCAGCGGGCGCTCCTCGGTATGCTCCGGGGCAATCTTGAGATAGCCGCCCACATGATGGGTCACCAGTTCCCGGATATACTCCGGATCGCGCACCGCCAGATCGTAACGCAGCCCGGAGGCGACGAAGACCCGCTTGACGCCCCGCACCTTGCGCGCGGCGCGATAGAGCCGGGTCAGGGGGCGATGGCTGGTCTCCATCCACGGGCAGATGTCGGGAAAGACGCAGGAGAGACGCCGGCAGGCCGCTTCGATCTTCGGGTCCTTGCAACGCATGTGATACATATTGGCGGTAGGGCCGCCCAGGTCCGAGACGATGCCGGTAAAGCCCGCGGTGCGATCCCTTACCGCCTCCATCTCGCGCAGCACCGAGGCCTCGGAACGACTCTGGATGATGCGCCCCTCGTGTTCGGTGATCGAGCAAAAGGTGCAGCCACCGAAGCAGCCGCGCATGATATTGATCGAAAAACGGATCATCTCCCAGGCGGGAATCTTGCGCTCGCCGTAACCGGGATGGGGCCCGCGACTGTAGGGCAACTCGTAGACCCGATCCAGCTCTTCCGTGGTCAGCGGCAGCGGCGGCGGATTGATCCACGCGTCTCGCTTGCCGTGACGCTGCACCAGTACCCGGGCATTGCCGGGGTTGGTCTCCAGATGAAAGACCCGCGAGGCATGGGCATAGAGCACCGGGTCGTTGAGCACCTCGTCATAGCCGGGCAGTCTCACCCACTCGCGCCCGCGATCCTCCCCTCTGGCGCGAGCATGGAAGGTAACGACCTGGCTCGTCGCTGGCCTTTCCTCGTCAAGCCGGGCGGCATCGATCTCGACCCACCCCTCGGGCAACGCGGTGCGCATCAGCGCGGTGCCGCGAATGTCGTCGATCTCGCCGATCGGTTCCCCATCGGCGAGACGATAGGCCAGCTCCACCACCGCCCGCTCGGCGTTGCCGTAGAGCAGCAGATCCGCCTTGGAGTCCGGCAGGATCGAGCGGCGCACCTTGTCCGACCAGTAGTCGTAGTGGGCGATGCGACGCAGGCTCGCCTCGATGCCGCCGATCACCACCGGTATGCCCTTGAAGGCCTCCCGGGCGCGCTGGGCGTAGACCACCACCGAGCGGTCGGGACGCCTGCCTCCTTCACCGCCGGCGGTATAGGCATCGTCGGAGCGCACCTTGCGATCGGCGGTATAGCGATTCACCATCGAATCCATGTTGCCCGAGGTGACGCCGAAGAAGAGATTGGGGCGACCAAGACGCTGAAAATCCGTCGCATCCCGCCAATCGGGCTGGGAGATGATGCCGACCCGAAACCCCCGTTCTTCCAACAGACGCCCGATCAGGGCCATGCCGAAGCTGGGGTGATCCACATAGGCGTCGCCGGTGACGAGGATGACGTCGCAGGAGTCCCAGCCCAGCTCATCCATCTCCTGGCGGGACATGGGTAGAAAGGGGGCGACGCCAAAACGGCTGGCCCAGTGGCGACGACGGGAGAAGAGCCCCGCCGCCCCCTGTTCCAGGCGCTCGCCGGCCATGCCGTTGGCGGCCATTACTTGCGTTCCAGGGGAAACTTTTCCCGCAACTCGGCGGCGATATCCCGATTGAGGATAGCCACCCACTCCGGCTGGCCCTGCCTTCCCGCGGCGGCCCCCAACGGCTCGACACGAAAATCCTTGGCCGCGATCAGCACCGAGACATTCTCCTTGCCCACCAAGGCCGTGAGGACAAACAGGTCCTCGATGGTGTTGTTGCCCATCGCCAGGCACCCCTTCGAGGCCGCCTCGCCGTGGATGAAGATGTCGCCGCCGAGCCCGCTGCGCCCCTCGTTGCGCGCCTGCTCCTGGTCATACACATTGGGGTAATCGAGCTTGAGGGAGAGGTGAAAGCTGCTGTAGGGGTTCAGCCAGGTGATGCGATAGAACCCCTCCGGCACCTGCAAGTCCCCCTGGCGCAGCTTGGGACCGGCGCCGCCGCTCAGGGCGCGAATCGGGTAGTCGTGGACATGCACCCACTCGCCATCCTTCTCCGCCCATACCTCCAGCCGCGCCGGCTCCTTGAAGGCGACCAGGGAGACCCGTTTCGGCGGCCACGCCACATCGGCGAAGCGAAAGCGGGGTTCGAGACGGCTTTCGACTTTGTCGTAGTAGCGATCCACCACCCGCTTCACCGATGGGGGTTGCTGGAGCAGCGCGGAAGCGTGTTGCGACAGGGCAAAGGCGGGCAACGAGAGTTGCGCAAACAGGAGAAAGGATAGAATAATGCGCTTCATGGGGTTCGGCGAAAGGTTGCAATCAGATAGGCTGGGCTGGCGCGGGCGCCCTGGGACGTTCCCCCGGGTCTCGCTTCACCCCTTCAGGACGTTGTCGAGGAGCCCCAGCAGGTCTTCGAGATAACGGGCGGCGGCGGCGATCTTTTGCGAGCGATCGACGTCGTCCTCGACATCCTCCGCGGCGGCCCGCGCATCTCCGGCGATCGCGCGCACGTCACCCCTGAGTTCGGGGGCCTTTTCCGACCAGTCATCGACCATGGCGGCCCTGAGCTTGCGGATCCTCTTCTCCAGCTTGCGGATCCTGCCCGACAGTTGATCCGCGGCGGCGTCGTCTCCCTCCCGGCGCAAGGTGAACTCGATGGCGACAAGATCGGCATAGGCATCGAGCACGGTTTTCAGGATTCGCCAGTTGTTATCCAGACCGAGAGCGGGCATAGGGCCTCCGAGGGCGGGTGTCGGGTTGATATCCCCATGATTATGCCATAAGGAGTCGCCGATTTCCGAGTAAAATAGGGATGCTAGCGCAGCACCCGCCAAGTGACCATGAATAACGCGGGGCACAGGGTATTGATTTTTACATCAATAGTGTTATTGCTTATATTGGCGGGTGCTGCACTATCTTGCAAACACCAGTCCGCCGCGGGAGCCCCCATGAACGAAACCACCACCTGTTACATCTACCGCAGCCCCATCAAGGACCTGATGTACCTCTACCTCAAGGAGAAGGAGGCCTTCGAGGATCTGCCCGCGCCGCTGCGCAAGCGCTTCGGCGAGCCGGAGTTCGCCATGGAGCTGGAGCTGCACCCCGAGCGCAAGCTCGCCAATGCCGATGCCGCCACGGTGCTCACCGCCCTGGAGGAACAAGGCTTCTACCTGCAAATGCCGCCCAAGGATCCCTGGCTGTGAGCCGTGATGGAGATCTTTGTGATGCAGATCTTTGTGATGGATGGGGGAGTGTGTTCCAATACTCATTAATCGTACCCCCCAAAGCCATCAATAGTAGATCAAGATCCCCATGCAAGAACACTACCTCAAGTCCCTCTTCGCCCCCGCCTCGATCGCCATGTTCGGGGCCAGTGACAAACCCGACTCCGTAGGTCAGGTGGTGTTTCGCAACCTGATTCAGGGCGGCTTTACCGGACCCATCTATCCGCTCAACCTCAACCACGAGCAGATCCAGGGCAAAAAGGCCTGGCCAGACCTCGAAACCCTCGGTAAACCAGTCGATCTCGCCGTCATCGCGACCCCGGCCGCGACCCTGCCGGGCATCGTCGAGGCCTGCGGCAACCATGGCGTCAAGGCGATGGTCGTGCTCTCCGCCGGCTTTCGGGAGACCGGCCCCGCCGGTCGCCGGCTGGAAGAGAAGATGCTGGAGATGGCCCGCGCCCACGGCATTCGCATCCTCGGCCCCAACTGCCTGGGGCTGCTGCGTCCAGCCAGCGGCCTCAACGCCAGCTTCGGCAACAACGACGCCAGGCCGGGCAACATCGCCCTCATCTCCCAATCTGGGGCGATCTGCACCGCCATCCTCGACTGGGCGGAGATGAACGAGATCGGCTTCTCGGCGGTAGTCTCCACCGGCATCTCCGCCGACCTCGACTTCGGCCATATCCTCGACTATCTGGTGGAAGACCCCAAGACGAAGAGCATCCTGCTCTACATCGAAGGGCTGCACGACTCCCGCCGCTTCATGAGCGCCCTGCGCCGCGTCTCCCGGGTCAAACCGGTGATCGCCCTCAAGGTGGGGCGCCACAACGAAGGGGCGGCCGCCTCCATGTCCCACACCGGCGCCCTGGTGGGAGGCGACGACGCCTTCTCCGCCGCCCTCTCCCGCTCCGGCGTGGTGCGGGTGAAGACCATCGGCCAGATGTTCGCCGCGGCCCAGACCCTCTCTTCCCGTTACCAGGGCTGCGGCAATCGCATCGCCATCGTCACCAATGGCGGCGGACCGGGGGTGATGGCCGCCGACCGCGCCGCCGATCTGCATCTGAGCCTGGCGGAGCTCGCTGCGAAGACCATCGCCGAATTGAACAAACTGCTGCCCAAGACCTGGTCCCACGCCAATCCGGTGGACATCATCGGCGACGCCTCGCCGGAACGCTATCAGAACGCGGTGCGGCTGTGTCTGGATGACGAAAACGTCGACGGGGTACTGGTGCTGCTCACGCCCCAGGCGATGACCTACCCCAAGGAGGTGGCGGAGGCGATCACCGAACTCTCCGCCGACCACGCCAAGCCCATCCTCACCGCCTGGCTGGGTGGCCAGCAGACCGCGCCGGCGCGCCAGATCTTCGCCGCCGCCGGCCTGCCCCACTTCAGGACGCCGGAGGCGGCGGTAGACGCCATCAGCTTTCTCAACGCCTACCATAGCAACCAGGAACTGCTGCTGGAGACCCCCTCCAACACCTCCCGCAGCCTCGAGGTGCCGGATGTGGACGGCGCGCGCATGATCATCGAGAGCGCGCTGGCGGAGGGGCGCAAGGTACTCTCCGAGATCGAATCCATGGCGCTGCTGGGGGCCTTTCACATCCCCTGCGTGCGCAACGGCATCGCCCGCTCCGCCAATGAGGCGCTGGTGCTCGCCTCCTCCATCGGCTTTCCGGTGGCGATGAAGATCCACTCCCCGGACATCTCCCACAAATCCGACGCCGGCGGCGTGCGCCTCAACATCACCACCGCCCAGGCGGTGCGCAGCAACTACCTGGAGCTGATTGAACAGGTGCGCCGCAATCGCCCCGAGGCGCGCATCGAAGGGGTAACGGTAGAGAAGATGTACCGCGGCCACAATGGCCGCGAGCTGATGATCGGCATCTCCACCGACCCCGTCTTCGGCCCCATGATCAGCTTCGGCGCTGGCGGCACCATGGTCGAGGTGATGGGCGACGCCGCCGTCTCGCTGCCGCCGCTGAACGCCCGTCTCGCCGACGAACTGATCAACCGCACCCGGGCGCGCAAGATGCTCGGCGCCTTTCGCCACATGCCCCCCGCCAATCGCGACGAACTGGTACGGGTGCTGCAACGGGTCTCCAGCATGGCCTGCGAGCTGCCCTGGATCCAGGAGATGGACATCAACCCGCTGATGCTCGACGAGACCGGGGCGATCGCCGTCGACGCCCGCATTCGCGTCAACTACCCCCGCCCCTCCACCGACCGCTACGCCCACATGGCGATCCACCCCTACCCCGCCCACCTGGTGAGCCGCATCCAGCTGCCCAACGGTCGGGATATCGAGATTCGTCCCATCCGCCCGGAAGATTCCGAGATCGAACAGGAGTTCATTCGCGACCTCTCGGAAGAGGCCAAATACTTCCGCTTCATGCGCTCCCTCAACGAACTCTCGCCAGAGATGCTGATCCGCTTCACCCAGATCGACTACGACGGCGAGATGGCGCTGATCGCGGTGACCAAGGAGACCGGCAAGGAGATAGAACTCGGGGTCGCGCGTTACGTCACCAACCCGGACAAGCGCAGTTGCGAATTCGCGCTGGTCGTCTCCGACCGCTGGCAGGGCCAGGGCATAGGCCACCGCCTGATGTACCACCTGATGGAGATCGCCCGCAACCGCGGCCTGATCATCATGGAGGGGGAGGTGCTATCCAACAACACCAAGATGCTCAACCTGATGCGCAGCCTCGACTTTCACATCGAACACATCCCGGATGATCCGGGGCTGACCCGGGTTTGGCATCGGTTGTAGAGGGTTCTAGAACACCGGCAACCAAGCCTGATCCGCGGAGCGCGCGGCTTTGACGCGCCCATGCATGAACCATTCGCGCGTCAAACCGCGCGCTCCGCGCAATCTACCCCGGCTGAATCAACTCCAACACGAACTTGCTGCCAAAGTAGGCCAGCATCAGCACCACAAACCCGGACAGGGTCCAGATGATGGCGGTCTTGCCCCGCCAGCCATAGCGAAAGCGCCCCATCAGCAGGACCCCGAACACCACCCAGGCGATGATCGAGAGGATCGTCTTGTGCGCCAGGTGCTGCTCGAACATGTTCTCCAGAAAGGCGAAACCGCTCGCCAGCGCCGCCGTCAGCAACAGAAAGCCGATGCCGATCATCTCGAACAGCAGCGTCTCCATGGTCTGAAGCGGCGGCAGCACGCGGATGAGGCCGCCGGGGTGGCGGTTGTGCAACTGGTGATCCTGAATCGCCAGCGCCAACGCATGAACGCTGGCCAGCGCCAGCATGCTGTAGGCGAGAATCGAGATGGTGACATGCACCACCAGCCCCCAGTGGGTATCGTGGGCGAGCAGATGGCTGGCGGGATAGACGGTCTCCAGCACCACCGTCAGCGCCGCCAGCGGCAGTAACGGGATCCCCAGCACCTCCACCGGCTTGTTGATGGAAGAGATCATCAACATCAGCAGCACCGTCCAGGCGACCAGCGAAACGGCGTTGAAAAAACCCAGATTGACGCCATGGTCGGCATAGCCATCCACCCACAGCACCACCGCGTGGAAGAGCAGGCCGACCAGACACAGGCCGATCCCCGCCAGCCGCGGCGGGCTGGCCGGGTTGCGGTTTATCAGGCGATAGATGAGCACGCCGGCGCCGGCCAGATAGGCCAGAACCGCCGGAATGACGAATATCAAGCTGTTCATGCTGCGACCTTAGTTTGAACTGCCTTGCGCGGCAAAGACGCGCCGATCGAAACAACGTATAATAGCGCGTTTGACTACCGCGAATAAACGACCGTCGGCGATTATTTTGCCGCCGGTCGCGAACCGAGAATTGGGAGAACGGATCCAGCATGTTCGAAAACCTTACCGATCGCCTTGGCGGCGTGCTCGACAAACTGCGCGGCCAGGGCCGCCTCACCGAAGAAAACATCAAGGATACCATGCGCGAGGTGCGCCGAGCGCTGCTGGAGGCGGACGTCGCCCTGCCGGTGGTGAAGGAGTTCGTCGACCAGGTGCGCGAACAGGCCCTGGGCGAAGAGGTGATGCGCAGCCTCACCCCGGGTCAGGTGCTGGTTAAAATCGTCAACGACGAGCTGGTGCGCATCATGGGCGAGTCCAACGAGGGACTCAACCTCTCGGCGCAACCACCGGTGGTGGTGATGATGGCCGGCCTGCAAGGCTCGGGCAAGACCACCAGCGTCGCCAAGCTCGCCCGCTTCCTCAAGGAGCGCCACAAGAAGAAGGTGATGGTGGTCAGCTGCGACGTCTACCGCCCCGCCGCCATCGACCAGCTCCGGACCCTTGCCAGCGAGGTAGAGGCGGAGTTCTTCCCCAGCACCACCGACCAGAAGCCGGAGAAGATCGCCAATGCCGCCCTCAAGGAGGCCAAGAGGCGCTTCTGCGACGTGCTCATCGTCGACACCGCCGGTCGGCTCCACGTCGACGAGGAGATGATGGGCGAGATCAAGGCCCTGCACAAGGCCACCTCCCCCACCGAGACCCTGTTCGTGGTCGACAGCATGACCGGCCAGGACGCCGCCAACACCGCCAAGGCCTTCGACGAGGCCCTGCCCCTCACCGGCATCATCCTCACCAAGGCGGATGGCGACTCCCGCGGCGGCGCGGCGCTGTCGATTCGCCACATCACCGGCAAGCCGATCAAATTCATCGGCGTCGGCGAAAAGACCACCGCCCTCGACCCCTTCCACCCGGAGCGCATGGCCTCGCGCATCCTCGGCATGGGCGACGTACTCTCCTTGGTCGAAGAGATGCAGTCCAAGGTCGATCACGAAAAGGCGGAGAAATTCGCCAAGAAGATGCAGAAGGGCAAGGGCTTCGACCTCGCCGACTTCAAGGACCAGATGGAGCAGATGGCCAACATGGGCGGCGTCGGCTCGATGATGGACAAACTGCCGGGCATGGGCAAGATCCCCGACTCGGTCAAGAACCAGATCAACGACAAGGAGTTCAACCGGCTGATCGCCATCATCAACTCCATGACCCCCCACGAACGCCGCTTCCCGGCGGTCATCAAGGGCTCCCGCAAGCGCCGCATCGCCGCCGGCTCCGGCACCCAGGTCCAGGACGTCAACAAGCTGCTCAAGCAATTCACCCAAATGCAGAAGATGATGAAGAAGATGAAGGGCCAAGGCATGGCCAAGATGCTCAAGGGCATGGGCGGTCCCGGCGGCATGGGGGGAATCGGCGGCCCCGGCGGCGGCATGCCCCCGGGCATGGGTGGCGGCGGCGGGCGCTTTCCTTTCTGAGAGTCGCCCCGCCCCCTCTCGCCACGGGAGAGGGGGGTGGAGTGAGGGCGCAAATGCTCGAAAATACAGCATTGTTAGAATCTCTCAGCACACCCGCGCCAACTTTTGCGACATCCTCTCGGTCGGCATCCAGCAGCAGGGACGCCTTCACCGCCCGGAATACAACCTATCCCCGCAAAGCCCGCGACGACAAACGCCGCCAAGCCTGCGTCTCCACGATCTTTCTCACCGCCCTGCCCGCCGAGGCCAAACCGCTGCGCCACGCCCTCGGCCTCATCCGCGACAACCGCTTCACCGCCCTGCCCCTCTATCGCAACGCCGCCCTGGCCCTCGTCATTACCGGCGCCGGCCCCCAGGCCGCGAAACAGGCCATCGCCACGCTGATCCAGCAACTCCCCCGCGACCCCCAATGCCACTGGATCAACTGCGGCATCGCCGGCCATCCCGACCGCCCCCTGGGCGCCGCCGTCGCCATCGACCGCCTGCGCAGCGCCGACGAACCCGACTACACCCCGCTGGAAACCACGGATATGGAGCTGCCCAGACTCCCCCTCATCAGCCACCCCCAGGCGGAATTCAGCTATGCCGAACCAACATGCGTCGACATGGAGGCCGCCTATCTCTACCGGGAATTATCGAAGCAGATCCCCCACCCCCGCTTCCGCTGCCTCAAGGTGATCTCGGACAACACCCAAAGCCAGGGTGCGGCCATCAACGCCAAACAGGTCTCCGCCTGGATGACCGCCCTACTTCCAGCACTGGAGGCTATGGCGACGAAGGAGAGGCGATCCTTCAAGGACTGCCACTCCTGGCCCCCGCCACGCAAAAGCACATGAACACCCCACAACGAACCCTGCTCATCACCGGCGCATCCCGCGGCATCGGCCGCGCGACGGCCATGCTTGCCCTGAACAACGGCTGGCGGGTTGTCGGCATCGCCCGCCGCTTCGACCAACCCCTGCGCCAGACCCCGGGCCTGCACGCCGTCGAAGGCGACCTCTCCCGCCTCGACCAGCTCGACACACTGCTAAAGGGGGTAAGCAAGACATTTCCGGAGATCGAAGCGGTCCTCTCAAACGCCGGCCAGGGCCGTTTCGCCAAGCTGGAACAATTCGGTGCAAGCGAGATCCGCGACCAGATCGACCTCAACCTCACCAGCCACATCCTGCTGGCCCGCCACTTCCTGCCCTTGCTCAAGCGCCGCCGCCAGGGCTCGTTGATCTTCATGGGCTCCGAGGCCGCCCTGCGCGGCGGACAGAAAGGCGCGCTCTACTGCGCCGCCAAGTTCGGCCTGCGCGGGCTGGCCCAATCCCTACGTGAAGAGGCCGCCGGCAACGGCGTGCGGGTGGGGCTGATCAACCCCGGCATGGTAAAGACCGATTTCTTTGAAGATCTGGATTTCCGCCCCGGCGACGCCCCCCACCAACACCTGCTCCCCGAGGACATCGCCCGGGCGGTGATGCTGATGCTCGACGCCCGCCCGGGCGCGACCATCGACGAGATCAACCTCAGCCCGCAAAGCCGGGTGATCGACTTTTCCTCCCGCGGCTAACGGTCATGGCGTGATCCAGCACCCCGGAAAACGAAACAACACCAGGATTGACCTCTCGCCAACCCGGCAGCAGTTTATTCTTCTCATCGGTCAGGCCACCGTACCGCCGATGCTCAACGGCGGCCTGGCGGCGTCTCTCTCCAGCGCCTCGATGATGCGGTCGCGATAGCCCGGATCGTTGAAGATGGCCAGGCGGAAGGTTCGGATGGGTCATCACTGCGCCAAACGGAAACGGCGGTTTGGTATCATCGGCGAACCGGCAACGTCCCGTTTCAGCGGAGACACATGCCATTCGCGCTTGCGTTACGGCATGGCACCCCGTAACATTCCCGCTCTTTACCCGAGCTTCGGGGAAACCACGCACACACACGAAAATCAGGTAACGGAATCAGGCAGATGCGCACCCACTATTGCGGACAACTCAACAGCTCTCATATCGGTCAGGAAGTGGAACTCTATGGCTGGAATCATCGCCGCCGCGACCACGGCGGGGTGATCTTCATCGACCTGCGGGATCGGGAGGGGCTGGCCCAGGTGGTCTATGACCCGGACCTGCCGGAGGTCTTCGCCACCGCCGAGCAGGTACGCAACGAGTTCGTGCTGCGCATCAAGGGGATTGTTCGGGCGCGCCCCGAAGGAACCGTCAACCCCGACCTCTCCACCGGCGAGATCGAGATCCTCGGCAAGGAGCTGGAGATCCTCAACCGCGCCGACACCCCGCCCTTCCAGCTCGACGAGCACGAAAAGGTCTCCGAGGATATCCGCCTCAAGTACCGCTATGTCGATCTGCGTCGGCCGGAGATGCTGGGGCGCATCAAGCTGCGCGCGGCGATCGTGCGCGCCCTGCGCAACTACCTGGATGACCACGGCTTCCTCGACATCGAGACGCCGATGCTGACCAAGGCGACCCCGGAGGGCGCCCGCGACTATCTGGTGCCGTCCCGCACCCACCCCGGCCATTTCTTCGCCCTGCCGCAGTCGCCCCAGCTGTTCAAGCAGTTGCTGATGATGTCGGGCATGGACCGCTACTATCAGGTGGTGCGCTGCTTCCGCGACGAGGACCTGCGCGCCGACCGCCAGCCCGAGTTCACCCAGCTGGATATCGAGACCTCGTTCATGGACGAAAACAGCTTCATGGAGCTGATGGAGGGGATGATCGTCAACGTGGTGAAGGATGTACACGGCCTGGAACTGCCCAACCCCTTCCCGCGCATGACCTACGAAGAGGCGATGCGCCGCTTCGGCTCCGACCGCCCCGACCTGCGCTGCCCGCTGGAGCTGGTGGACGTGGGCGACCTGATGGCGGAAGTCGAATTCAAGGTCTTCTCCGGCCCGGCCAAGGATCCCAACGGCCGCGTCGCCGCCCTGCGCCTGCCCAAGGGCGGCGAACTGACCCGCAAGGAGATCGACGACTACACCAAGTTCGTCGGTATCTACGGGGCCAAGGGTCTGGCCTACATCAAGGTCAACGAACTGGACAAGGGCAAGGAGGGGCTGCAATCGCCGATCCTCAAGTTCCTGCCCGACGAGACGGTGATGACCATCATGGCCCGCACCGAGGCCCAGGACGGCGACCTGGTTTTCTTCGGCGCCGACAAGGCCGGCATCGTCAACGAGGCGCTGGGCGCGCTGCGGGTCAAGCTGGGTCAGGACCGCGACCTGATGGCAGCCGGCTGGCGTCCACTATGGGTGATCGACTTCCCGATGTTCGAGCACGACGAGCAGAGCGACCGCTGGTACGCCCTGCACCACCCCTTCACCGCGCCCAAGGAGGAGCACGTCGAGCTGCTGGAGCAGGCCCCCCACGCCTGCCACTCCCGCGCCTACGACATGGTGCTCAACGGC
>JAABSM010000092.1 GCA_011390365.1 Gammaproteobacteria bacterium | reverse complement strand
ACAGGCTTTGATACAGGCCTGCTGATCAATTTCGCAAAAAGTGTCACGGTCCGCAAGAAATTCAGAGTGTTCCGAAAACCAAGCAATCCTGTTAATCCTGAGAAATCCGGTTAATCCTGTCCATTAAAACCTCCCGAGCAAATCATGAATCAACCAAATGTCACAGCCAGCAAAAAATTCAGAGTGTTCCGAAAACCAAGCAATCCTGACTTTATTCAAAGTCCGAACAACTCCGCGTCACTGGTCCGGTACTGCCCGATCGCGCCCATGGCGTCCAGGGCGGAGCAGAGCAGGGCGCTGGCGCTGAGGCGGCCGAGGCCGCCGTTCATGCAGTCGATCTCGCCGAATCTTCGACAGCCGTCCGAGCGCCCGCCTGGGGAGTAGAGAATGGAAGGAACCGGGTCGCCGCTGTGGCTGCCGGCGATGGAGTCGGTGGAGTGGTCGCCGCTCACCAGTACCGTGTGGGGGGCGAGGTCGAGGCGTCCCAGTTCCTGGTCGAAACGCTCGATAAAGGCCTTCTTCTTCAGCGGTGCGCGGTCGTGGGAGGCGATGTCTGGGGCCTTGAGGTGGATGAAGACGATGTCGTGGCTCTCCAGGGCCTTGATCGCCGCCGTCAGCTTGCCGCGGATGTCGGTGTCCTCCAGCGCGGTGAAGGCGGGGGAGGTGATGACGCTGTAGCCGAGCAGTCGGCCCAGGCCCAGCACCGTCGATTCGCCGCTGATCAGGGCGGCACGCAACCGGTTGTGGGAGATGCTGCTGCTCAAGGGTTCCAGCAGTCCCGCGCCGCGGGTGATGATGCCGTTGCCCGGGGGCGACCCTTGCGCCTGTCGGTGGCGGTTGACCGGATGGGCGGAGAGGCGTCGGTGGGCGATCTCGATGAAGCGATTGAGCGCCGCCGCGGTGACCAGCGCCCCCTCGCTGGATTCGTTGGGCAACGCCTCCAGCACCCCCAGATGGATATTGCCGTCGCCGGGATCGGTATCGGTAATGCCGGCGGAGAGGGCGGCGCCGCGCAGATGCAGCACCGCGCGGTGCTGGGTGGCGGCGTAGAGGTTGCCGGTGATGTCGTCACCCAGGTCGATGTCGCGCAGGGCGTCGGCGAGGGCGTCGGTATCCCGCGCGATGCGTCCGGCGCGGCGATCGAGAATGGCCAGTTTTCCCCCCTCACTGGCGAGGGTGGCGAAGTTGGCGCGCAGGGTGATGTCGCCGGGCAACAGCGGGATGTTGATGCCCGCCGCCTCCACCGGGCCGCGATTGAGGCGGGCGGCGGCCCCAGGCGGGATGCCCAGCAGTACCGCGGCGCCGGTATGGGTACCCACCGGCAGGCCGGGGATCAGCGGGTCGCTCATGCCGCACATGCCGCGCTGGACGAGCAGGTCCAGCGCCGGGGTGCGCGCCGCCTCCAGCGGCGTACGTCGATCCAGACCGGGGATTGGTCGATCCCCCAGCCCGTCCAGGATGATGACGATCCCCTTAGTTCCGTTTTCTCTTGTCGGTATCATTTCGATTATCGGCGACGATTTGGTCGATGATAACACGCATCACCTGGCGTAACGCCTCCTCCTTGTCGTCGTTGCGCACGATCGGTACGCCGGCCCGGTCCGCTTCCGACAACAGATAGCTTTGCAGGTCCCAGATGGCGTCGAACTGCTCCAGGTAGCGTTTGCTGCGCCGGTCCGGGGCCTGCTTGCCCCGTCCCTTGAAGCGGCTGCGCAGTTCGTCGTCGCTGAGCACGCCGATCATCACCGGGACGATGATGGCATCGTCGGGGGCGGCGATCTTGCTCGCCAGTTCCGGATTGATGTGGACGCCTTCGAGAATCATCGAGACCCGTTCCCGAAAGGCCCTTTGAATCGCCGCCTCCAGCGCCACCGAGAGCAGTTCCGCCTGGGTCAGATAGCCGTCCACCAGTGCCTCGACCCGTTGATGGGAGTCCCGCTCCAGCGGCAGCTTGCGCCAGGCCTCGAAGGTGGAGGTGTGCAGCGCCGGCAGCAGCCGCTCCGGGATCATCATCCGCATCACCTCGCGCAGCATGTCGGTGGACTGGGTGCGAACGATATCGAGACGCGCCGCCAGCGAGGCCGAGATGGTGCTCTTGCCGCAGCCCGGCGCGCCGCCGATGAGGATGATCAGCGGACGACCACTGCGAATGAAGCGGCTCCAGTGCCGGTAGCGCTGGGCGGCATCCTCGCCGGCGTGCTTCTTGAGCCGCTCCTCGGTGATCTGGCGCACCTGATCGGAGGTGTAGGTCCCCCTGCCCTTGGTGATCAGTTGTTCGTAGACCTCGTCGGTGATCTCGGCGATGGTCTCTGCGTCGAGGCCGCAGGGCTCCAGTCGCTTGCGATGGATGCCGCGGGAGAAGGGGACGATGTGGTCGTCGTCGCGCTTGACCAGCACCACCTCGCGTACCACGAACTTTTCCCTGTAATGGGTGAGGATCTCCTGATCGTAGCCCTTGGCGAGCAGCGATTCCGTGATCGCGCGTATCTCCTTGCCGCTTACCTCCTTGTCGTCCTTGCCCTTGGAGAGCTGGTTGCGAATGGCGTTGGCGAGGCGATAGGCATCATCGAACGGCATCCCCGCGTCCTGTAACGAACGTGTCAAGATGCCGCGTAAGAATGGTACCGGCTCCTTGCCGGGAGATGGGCGTACGAGAACTTTCGCCATGGCTGATCCGCTGTGTAGATCCTATCTAAAGTAACGCGCCCCGGGTGGTATTACAAGGGGCGAGTGAAGAAGGGCGCGTAGTATAGGGGAATGTCACTAATCTGTCACATTGCTTACATGGCGGTGTAATAAAGCGTCGCGATAATCGCCCCTGGAATTCATTACCAAAGAAACCCAACCAGGAGGTTCTCGTGATCCGCAAGCAAATCGCCCTCGCCGTCGCCCTTGGCATGGCCGGTCTTACCGCCCAGGCCGCCGCCACCCGTGACTACATCTCCATCGTCGGTTCGTCCACCGTCTATCCCTTTGCCACCGTGGTCGCCGAGAACTTCGGCAAGACCACCAAGTTCAACACCCCCAAGGTGGAGTCGACCGGCTCCGGCGGCGGGCTCAAGCTGTTCTGCGCCGGCGTCGGCGTCGAACATCCGGATATCACCAACGCCTCCCGCGCCATCAAGAGCTCCGAGGTCGAGAGCTGCGCCAAGAACGGCGTCAAGGAGATCGTCGAGATGAAGATCGGCTACGACGGCATCGTCATGGCCAACTCTTCCTCCGCCGAGCCCTACAGCCTTACCACCAAGGATATCTTCCTGGCCCTGGCCAAGATGGTCCCCGGCCCCGATGGCAAGCTGATCGATAACCCCAACAAGACCTGGAAGGATGTCAATCCCGAGCTTCAGAACGCCACCATCGAGGTATTGGGTCCGCCGCCGACCTCCGGCACCCGTGACGCCTTCGTGGAGCTGGCGATGGAAGGCGGCGCCAAGGCCTTCCCCGATCTCAAGACCCTGCGCGGCCTCGAGCGCGGCTCCGATGAGCTCAAGGCGATGATGAAGAAGCTGGGCATTCCCATGAGCATCTGGACCGCCTATGAAGAGAAGAAGGGCAAGGCCCCCAGCGGCAAGGATATCTTCAAGGTTGTCGCCCACGGCGTGCGTGAAGACGGCTACTACATCGAAGCCGGCGAGAACGACAACCTGATCGTGCAGAAGCTGGAGAAGAATCCGGCGGCGCTGGGCATCTTCGGCTTCAGCTTCCTGGATCAGAACTCCGACAAGGTCCAGGGCTCCCACATCAACGACACGGAGCCCACCTTTGACGCCATCGCCGATGGTTCCTATCCCGTTTCTCGCTCGCTCTATTTCTACGTCAAGAAGGCCCACGTCGGCACCATTCCTGGCATCCAGGAGTACCTCAATGAGTTCTCCAGCGAGAAGGCCTGGGGCGACATGGGTTACCTCACCGACCGCGGGCTGATCCCGATGCCCAAGACCGAGCGGATGAAGTTTCGCGAAGACGCGATGAATCTCAATCCCATGAGTAAATAAGCCTAAGCCGTCCCATCGCGCGAGAGGGGTCCTGGACCTCTCTCGCGACGGGGCATTACCTCTTTGAAGTGACGCGACCGTCATGGATCGCCGAGCTGCGCTCGGCGGCCCCTCGCCAACCCTGAGCGGGTTTGGGCGAACGCAGCTCGGCGATTCATGGGCCGGTTCGACGTCACCGGAACAAGGCGGTAAAGCCCCCCGCGAGGTTGCCGCTGGACGGCATCCAAACCTCCAGATTCATGTCGTCCCGCGAATCCATTGGCGGGGCGTTTCCTTAACCAGCGAAGTCGGAATATATCTCCATGCAGCCCACGACCCTGGTCATCCTGCTGCTGATCCTGATGGCGATCGCCTATCAGTTCGGCATGCGTCGTTCCGTCGCCGTCGCCGGCGGTCCGAAGAACCTTCGATCCCTTCATTCACGACCCAACTACTACGGTTACTACACCGCCATCTGGGCCGGCCTGCCGGCGCTGATCGTGGTCGGCCTGTGGGCCGCGATGCAGGGCAATTTCATCATCGATCTGGTGATCGCCGATCTGCCGCCGGATGTTCGCTCATTGCCGCCTGAGCGGCTGGGCCTGTGGCTCAACGACCTCAAGAATCTGGCCGAGGGCAATATCGTCTCCGGCGAGGTCTCGCCGGCCTTGCGCGCAGGCGCCGATCACTATCTCAGCCTGCAACAGACCGCCGCCGCCGCCATGGCCGTGGTGGTGCTGGTGATCGCCGTCGCCGGCGTCAGCTTCGCCATGAAGCTGATCTCCCCCAAGTTGCGCGCCCGCAACCGTGTAGAAGGCGTGGTCAAGGTGCTGCTCATCTTCTGCTCCTCGATCGCCATCGTCACCACCCTGGGCATCGTCCTGTCGGTGCTGTTCGAGGCGATTCGCTTCTTCAACATGGTCCCCTTCATGGAGTTCTTCTTCGGTACCGAGTGGAGCCCCCAGACCGCGATCCGCTCCGATCAGGTCGGCTCCTCCGGGGCCTTCGGCATGATCCCGCTGTTCGCGGGCACCATGCTGATCTCGCTGATCGCCATGACGGTGGCGGTGCCCATCGGCCTGATGTCCGCCATCTACCTGTCGGAGTACGCCTCGTCGCGGATGCGCGCCTACGCCAAGCCGGCGCTGGAGGTGCTCGCCGGCATCCCGACCGTGGTCTACGGCTTCTTCGCCGCCCTCACCGTCGCCCCTTTTGTCAGGAATGTCGGCGAATCGATGGGGCTTGAGGTCTCCTCCGAGAGTGCCCTGGCGGCGGGGCTGGTGATGGGGATCATGATCATCCCCTTCGTCTCGTCGTTGTCGGATGATGTCATCAACGCGGTGCCTCAGTCGATGCGCGACGCCTCCTACGGCGTCGGCGCGACCCGCTCCGAGACCATCACCCGGGTGATCTTTCCGGCGGCACTGCCGGGTATCGTCGGCGGCATCTTGCTGGCGGTCTCCCGCGCCATCGGCGAGACCATGATCGTGGTGATGGCGGCGGGCCTGTCGGCCAATCTGACCGCCAACCCGCTGGAGAGCGTCACCACCGTCACGGTGCAGATCGTCACCCTGCTGGTCGGCGACCAGGAGTTCGACAGCGCCAAGACCCTGGCCGCCTTCGCCCTGGGCCTGATGCTCTTCGTGGTTACCCTGATCCTTAACGTCATCGCCCTTCACGTCGTACGCAAGTACCGGGAGCAGTATGAATAATCCAGATACCAACAAGCCGCGTACCATCGATCTGGTCAACCAGTCGCTGGCCAGACGCTACGCCCGCGAGAGACGTTTTCGCCGGCTTGGCCTGGCGGCCATCACCGCCGGCCTGCTGTTCGTCTCGTTCCTTTTCATCAGCATCTTCGCCAAGGGCTATACCGCCTTCTGGCAGACCGAAATCCAGTTGCGGATCACCTTCGATGAGCAGATGATTGATCCCAGCGGCGAGCGGGACCCCGAGGTGCTTGGCTTCGCCGATTACAACATACTGGTGAAGACGGCGTTAATGGAGCGCTTTCCGGACGTGCGCAAGCGCGGCGACCGGCGCGACCTGTTCGGGCTGGTCAGCACCGGTGCGTCGCTGCAACTGCGCGAGATAGTGATGGCGGATCCCGCCGTCATCGGCACCACCCAGACGCTGTGGCTGACCGCCGACGACGACATCGACATGCTGGTCAAGGGCCACATCGATCGCGAGCGGGATGAGTCGGAGCGCCGGGTCAATGACAAGGTCATCGCCTGGGTCGACGCCCTGGAGGCGGATGGCGCGCTGGGCAGCAGCTTCAACATCAACTTCTTCAGCCATGGCGACTCCCGGGATCCAGAGCAGGCGGGTATCGCCGGCGCGGTGATGGGGTCGTTCTATACCCTGATCGTGACCCTGCTGCTGTCGTTTCCCATCGGCGTGGCATCGGCGGTCTATCTGGAGGAGTTCGCGCCCAAGAACAAGTGGACCGACATCATCGAGGTCAACATCAACAACCTGGCGGCGGTGCCCTCCATCGTCTTCGGGCTGCTGGGGCTGGCGGTGTTCATCAACTTCTTCGAGCTGCCCCGTTCGGCGCCCATTGTCGGCGGCCTGGTGCTCACCCTGATGACCCTGCCCACCATCATCATCGCCAGTCGCGCGGCGCTCAAGTCGGTACCCCCTTCGATTCGCGAGGCGGCCCTCGGCGTCGGCGCCTCCAAGATGCAGGCGACCACCCACCACGTAGTGCCGCTGGCGTTGCCGGGCATGCTCACCGGCACCATCATCGGCATGGCCCAGGCGCTCGGCGAGAGCGCGCCGCTGCTGATGATCGGCATGGTCGCCTTCATCGTCGACATTCCCCAGGGCGCCTTTGACCCCTCCACGGTACTGCCGGTGCAGATCTACCTGTGGGCGGATAGCCCGGAGCGGGCCTTCGTCGAGCGCACCTCGGCGGCGATCCTGGTGCTGCTCGCCTTCCTTCTGACCATGAACCTGCTCGCGGTTATCCTGCGCAAGAAGTTCGAGCGCCGCTGGTGAAAAATGTAACGATTCAGCATATCCCGCGCCAGCGGGATTGCTGAATCGTTACCCAACCGATTGGGGGTTTCAAAGGGGGAGAAGCTGGCACTCTCCCCCTTTGTCGCAAGCGAAAGATTCGCCTGGAGCGAATCTTTATGCAAACCCTGTAAGGGCAGAGTCCATGGATGGACTCTGTAAAACCGCGTTTTCGCGCAGCGATCTGAATAGCAAAAAAATTTCGCTTTGGAGTACACTATGTCAAGTACAACCGTTGATGAAGAGGTCCTGATGGCCGAAGAAATCGAAAGCAAAGAGGGAGTAGGCGGAGCGGACCTCGGCGCGCGCGCGGATGAGATCGGCGCGACCGTCGGTGACTACACCGTCGACAAACCGCGCATGACCGCCCGCGGCGTCAATGTCTACTACGAGGACAAGCGCGCCATCATGGACGTGAATCTGGATATCGCCGAAAACCAGGTGATCTCCCTGATCGGCCCCTCCGGCTGCGGCAAGTCCACCTTTCTGCGTTGTCTCAACCGCATGAACGACACCATCGATGTGTGTCGCGTCACCGGCGAGATCAAGCTCGACGACCAGGATATCTATGACAAGAAGATGGACGTGGTGCCGCTGCGCGCCCAGGTCGGGATGGTGTTCCAGAAGCCCAACCCCTTCCCCAAGTCGATCTACGAGAATATCGCCTACGGCCCGCGTATCCACGGCCTGGCCCGCACCAAGGACGAGATGGACGAGATCGTCGAGGTGTCGTTGCGCCGGGCCGGTTTATGGGAGGAGGTGAAGGACCGTCTCGATGAGGCGGGGACCGGCCTCTCCGGCGGTCAGCAGCAACGCCTGTGCATCGCCCGCACCATCTCGGTATCGCCGGAGGTGATCCTGATGGATGAGCCCTGCTCGGCGCTGGACCCCATCGCCACGGCGGTGGTGGAAGAGCTGATCGACGAGCTGCGTCAGCACTTTACCATCGCCATCGTTACCCACTCCATGCAGCAGGCGGCGCGCGTCTCGCAACGTACCGCCTATTTCCACCTGGGGCGGCTGGTGGAAGTAGGTCCTACCGACGAGATCTTTACCAACCCGGTCCACAAGCTGACGGAAGACTATATCACCGGGCGTTTTGGCTGATGGGCGTGGGCCCAATGATGTGACTGGGAAACATGCACCCTGCTCAGGAGCGCCAGTCCGTGTACAACTGGCACTCCCCGGTTGCCGGTGATTCAGCGTAACAACAGGATAAACACATGAGCGAAGAGAAGAAGCCCCAAGGCCATACCATGCAGCGTTTCGATGCCGAGATGGAGGAGCTGCATCGACTCACCGCACTGATCGACGACAAGGTTCGGCGACAACTGATGGACGCGGTCGACACCCTGCGCAACGAGGACGCGGACGCCGCCCGCGCGGTGATCAACCGCGACGAAGAGATCAACGATCTGGACGTGGAGGCGGACGACGAACTGATTCGCCTCATCGCCAAGCGCCAGCCGGTGGCCAAGGATCTGCGCGACATCATGACCGTCGGCAAGATCGTCACCGACCTGGAGCGGGTCGGGGACGAGGCGCGCAAGATCGCCCGCCTGACCATCCATCTCTACGACAACCACGGCAGCTCACCCAACAGCCAGATGCTGCGGGATATCCCGCGTATGGCCGAAATGGGCCAGAAGATGGTCGCCGACGCCATGGCCTGTTTCAAGGACCGGGACCTGGAGAGGGCGGTGGATGTGATCAGGCGGGATTTCGAGCTCCGCGACGAGTTCAAGTCCGCCCTGCGCCACCTCTCCACCTTCATCATGGAGGACGCCCGCAGCGTCGGACACATGGTCGAGATCGTCCTCGCCCTGCGCGCCCTGGAACGCATCGGCGGCCACGGCAAGAACATCGCCGGCTACGTCATCTTCCTGGTTACCGGTCGCGACGTCCGCCACGCCGACCTCAACGCCATTGCGCGGGAGATCTTCGAGGCGCGCAGGAGTTAAGAAGGTTTTAAGTTTGAAGGGTTAAGTTTGAAGGGTGAAGTGGGCCGGGAGCGTTAACCTCCCGGTCAACCTTCGCCGATACCGTAGGCGAGGCGCGGGTAGAACAAAGAGCTGTGTCGCGAGGACTTATGCGCAGCTGTACTACTCGCCCTGAATCGTCACCGTCACCCGCCGACTATGGCCGTGGGCGCGGTGTTCCCACAGGTAGATCCCCTGCCAGGTCCCCAGGGCGCAACGCCCGCTGGTGACGGGAACCGTCAGATCCATGTTGGTGAGAATCGAACGGATATGCGCCGGCATGTCGTCCGGCCCCTCATCGGCATGCTGGAACAACGGATCCCCATCCGGGGCGATGCGGGCCATGAAGCGCTCCAGGTCGCCGCGCACCGTCGGGTCGGCGTTCTCGCACAGAATCAGGGATGCGCTGGTGTGGTGGGTGAAGACATGGCACAGACCGGTCTGGATCCCCGATTGCTGGGCGATCTTCTGCACCTCACGAGTGATGTCGTAGGTCCCCCGTCCCCGGGTCGAGATACTGAACTGCTGCTGTTCGATCACTTCGATACCTCGCCGATCTTCTCCTCGATGGAGGCGATCTTGCCCGCGAGACGTCTATCCCGCCCCTTGCGAATGTCCAGCTTCAGGGACGAATAGATGCGCCCGCAGCCGGCCTCATCCAGCACCTGCTGGGCGCGGCTGACGACCCCCAGCGCAGTCTCCAGGTCATCGGTCTCGATGATGGTGCCCATGGGGGTAAGCTGGTAGGCGACCCCGCTCTCGCGAATCATCTTGATCACCTGACTGACATAGGCGCTGACGCTCTCCCCCTTGTCGGTGGGGAACATGCTGAACTCAAGTAGTACGGACATGGTATGGGTCTCCGTGATCTCTGTGCGTCTGTGGCGATGACTGTCTGGTGTTGGGTGAAGCTGGGTTGGTTAGGGGTGATAGCCCGGGGCCTTGGTCATCGTGTCGGCCACTTGCCGGACGGGGCTTGCAGCCCCGTCCGCACCGTTATCCGCGAGCAATGCGGTTGCAGCGGGGAAAACAGGTAACGGTGGGGCGGGTGTACAACACCCGTCCCGCGGTCGCAGCGGGAAAACTTGGGCGAGCCTGGAGCATTGATTGATCATGGGGGCAAAGCCGCGCCAATTTACTTGCCTTTATCCGGTATCCCCCGCACCAGCGCTTCCAGCCCGTTGGTCTTCACCTCCAGGGCCAGGGCGAGCAACAGCCCCAGCTCCCCTGACGGGAATCCCTCGCGGGAGAACCATACCAGATAGGGCTCGGGCAGGTCGATCAGCTTGCGCCCCTTGTATTTGCCGAACGGCATCTTCCAGCTCGCCAGCTTGTTGAGGTGCGCGGGCTCCAGCATGGCTTCGCGGCCGTCCTTCTAGTGCAGCACCCGCCAAGTGACTATGAATAATGCGGGGCATAGGGATTTGATTTTTATATAAATAGTGTTATTGCTTATTTACCGGGTGCTGCACTAGGTCAGGGGGGCGGCGACCTTGATGCGCGCCTCGGGGTGATGCTTGAGGATCAGCTCCGAGGCCTTCTCCAGCGACTCCTTGTGGACATCCACCAGCAACAGGATCTCGCCGCGGGCCAGCTCTTCGCGGTAGCGCTCCAGGTCATGGTTGGGTTCATGGCTCTTCATCAGCGCCGATACCGCCGCACCGAAGCCGGCCCCGGCCGCCGCCCCGGCGAGCAGGGCGCCGCCGCCGATGACCAGGCCCGCCGGCGGGAAGGCGACCGCCAGCAGACCGCCGAGCAGGCCCGCGACACCGCCCAGCCCGGTTCCCCACTCCAGTCCGTGGACCATCTCCGACTTCTGCCAGACTCCCGCCTCGGGCAGATCCTCCAGCGGTTGGGAGATGCTGGCGATGACATGCAGGTGGCGCTGCGGCACGCCCCAGGCCTTGAGCTCTTCGATGACCGCCTTGCAGCGTTCCGGGTTGGGTAGCAGAAAGAACAGGCGATGCATGCTATGGCCTCGATGAGGTTGATCGGAAACGCTGGCGCGCTGGTGAACGCCGGACCACTGCCTGCCCTTGCAAGGACCGGCTGTGCTAGGGTCGATCCATCCAAGAATCTCTCACTGAGACACAGAGATCACGGAGGAGGATTTCTCCGTGTGCTCCGCGCCTCTGTGAGCGTTTTCGCGGGTTTGATAAGGTGTTGAAAGCTAATGCGCGGCTGTGCTACGCACTCTCCGTCGCTCCACCCGCCGGATAGACCAGTTCGCTGTCCTCATCCTCGCACACCAAGTGAAGGGCGAACTCCTGATCGGACGGGAACTCCTGATTTACCACCCAGATCTGGGTCACCTTGTCGCTGATGTCCAGCAGCACCTTGAGGGTGTCGCGGGTGCGGGTCTGGTCGAAGAAGGCGAAGGGCTCATCGAGAAACATGAACTGCCTGCCCTTGACCGCGGTGGCCGCCAACTCGCGAGAGAGGGCCAGCCGCAGGGCGAGCATGATCTGACGCTGGGTGCCGGCGGAGATCTCCGCCAGGTCCATGAAATCCCGCTTCTTGTTGGAGAAGACCCGCACGTTGAGGTCCTCCTCGATGCGCAGATGCTCATAGCGATTGCCGGTGAACAGCGGCAGGGTGCGTGCCGCGAACTCGCGCAGGTCGCCGTTGAAACGCTTCACCACATGCTCGCTGGCGCCCTTGAGCAGCATGCGCGAGGCCTCCCGCACCTTGGCGTTGTGGGCGATCTCGGCGATCTTGGCGTCCAGCCCCTGCTTCTCCTGTTTGAGGGTGTCGGCCTGGGCGATGCGCGCCTTTTCGTCCTTCTGGGCCTGTTGCAGGTTGGCGAGCTTCTCCTTCTCCCTTTCGACCTCTTCGGCGAGGCGCTTTTGCTCCGCCTCGACCACCTCGTCCACCTCCTCCATGGTCGCCAGCCCCGCCCCCAGTCGCTCGGCGAAGCGCTCCAGCCGCTCGCCGTTGTCGCCCTCGGCGGCGTCGCCGATCTCCCGCGCCTTGCGCACACGCCCGGCCAGGGCGTCCGCCAGCGGCTTGTGTTTGGCGGCGCGCGCCTTGGCGCTGTTGCCCAGCAGCCAGAAGATCACGAACAGCACACCCGCGCCGCCGGCGGCGAGTAGCAGCATGTGCGCCTCGATGCCCTTTTCTTGCAGCAATGAGGCGATTTGCTGGCCAGGCCCGCTCGCCCCTTGCTGGGTGGCCAGGAACCAGGCGACGCCCGCGGCGATGGCCAGCAGCAGCATCAACAGTTTGAGAAAGGTGGTGAAGCCGCCGCCGCCGCCGCCCTCTTCCAGGGCCTCGCGGTAATCATCGGCGGCCGACTCCAGGTTACGCCTGGCGCTCTCCACCTTGTCCACGCCCTGCTCGCGATTGCTCAACTCGCCTTCGAGCTGACCGAGAAAGCCATCTTCGATGTTTAGCTCCGCCAGTTCGGCGCCGATCTCGGAGATGCGTTGCTGCAACTCCTCCGCATCCGCCCCTTCGTCGTCGTTCTCGTTCTCCAGATCTTCGCCGACCCGCTCCAGCACCGACAACCCGGCGATGGATTTCAGCGCGTCACTGTGGGGGTGGGGCTTGATGATCTCGCGCTGGGCCAGGTAGAAGGTCTCCAGGAACTCCTCGAAGTCGAAGCCGACCAGCTCGACCACCTTGTCGGTGACCTGCTGCATGCCGGTAACCAGCGGCTCTTCTTCGCCCTTGCGGGTCAGCCGCGCCCCCAGCTTGCGCTCTTCATCGAGGAAGCGAAAGACCTCGTACTCATCCTCTTCCACCGCGAAACCGACGGTGAGGGCGCAGTTGTGCTCGCCCCAGCGGATCGCCTTCTCCAGGTCGCCTTCGTCGAGGGAGAAGGTCTTGCCGAAGAGGGCGAAGCAGATGACCTCGCCCAGCGAGCTCTTGCCGCTCTCGTTATCGCCGCTGACGGCGATGACGCCGCGGGCGGGGATGTCATTGATTTCCAGTTTGCCGTACTTGAAGGCGTTAGTCGCCGCGACGCGCGTAATGATCATTGGGCATCCTCCTTCATGGCCTCGATCTTGCGCATGACCAGATCTCGGGCATCGTTGAAGGCGGCCTCGTCAAACGGCTCGCCGGAGTTTCTACGCCATTCGAGGTTCTCTTCGCAAAAGCTCTCGAACCCTTCGATGGCCCGCTGCATGCGGGCTTGGGGCAATTTGTTCTGATCTTTGGTATTGCTCATGATCTTGTGCCGGGCCAGTTGTGAAACACCCCATCAGTATAGTGAGGCGGCCAAAAAAAATCGACCCCCGGTTAGGGGGTAACGAGAAGGCGTTCCGCTTGACCCCTCAAATCTGACGAAACCAGGCCGCCAGCTCCGTCAGGTCAACATCTCGCACCCCCAGTTGCAGCTTGGCGTTGAGGGGCGGCGGCTTGTTGAAACGCATGCGGGTCTCCATCGCCAGCGAGGGGATCAGCAGGGTGGCGCGCTGCTCCTCTACCTCGACGACGATGCCGCTGCCCTTCCAATCCGGATTGCGCGCCAGGTAGAGCAGCTTCCAGTGGGTGTTGGAGAGGCGCTCGCCCTTGCGGATCATCGCCCCGCCCATGCCGGCGGCGGCGATGCGCTCCGAGATCTCCGCCACCGTTAGCGGCGCTTCGCCGCGCAGATGGGCGCGCAGCTGCTGGTGGACCACCAGATCGAAATAGCGGCGCAGCGGGCTGGTGGCGCGCACGTAGCGATCCAGCCCCAGGCCGGCGTGGCGATCCTCCAGGGTATCGTGGCGACTCGGCTTGAGCAGACGCCGAAAGGCGAAGTTCTCGGCCAGCGTCCCCGGTGTCCAGGGGCTCTCCGGCGCCGGCTGGATGGCGAACGGCATGGCGATCTCTTGCTCCAGGGCGAAGGCCGCCGCCGCCTCGCCCGCCATCAGCATCAGGTCGGTGACCATCTCGCGGCTATCCAGCCGCTCCAGGGGGCGGATATCGATCTCCCCATCCTTCACCCGAATCCGCACCTCGGGCAGATCCAGCTGTGCCGCGCCATTGGCCAGCCGCCGCTGGCGAAAACGCCGCGCCGTCTGGTTCAGCTCGGCGAAGGGCGACTCGTCCATGCGCCGGTCGATCTCGGCGTAGCTGTGACGGCTCACCCGTACCAGACTGCGGTGGATCTCCAGATCGCGCACCTCGCCGCCGTCATCCACCCGAAAGCCGAACGACAGGGCGGGGGAGACCGCTTGCAGCCCCAGCGCCAGTTGATGGGTGATCGCCGGCGGCAGCATGTGGACGATACGATCTGGCAGATAGAGGTTGGCGGCGCGGTTGCGCGCCTCCAGGTCCAGGGGCGAATCGGGGGGGATCAGCGCCGCCGCGTCCGCCACATGCACCCAGATGCGCTCGCCGTCGAGGCTGATGGCGTCGTCCGGATCCTCGCTGCCCTCGTCATCGATGGCGTAGGCGGCCAGATGGGTCAGATCCACCCGCTCCTCATCCGCCAGCGCGGGAATCTCCAGCTCCGGATCCACCCCCTGCAAGGCGAGCCGCGTCGGGTGCGGGTTGTGCTCCTCGCTCCAATAGCCCACATCCAGCAGAAAGCGATGGGCCGTCTCCGGCCGCTCCTGCTTGGCGAGCGCCTGAAAGATGCGGCTGCGCTCGCTGCGATTGAGGGCCAACTGCTCCACCTCGCCGAGCTGGTGGCGATCCTCTTCGAGCAGCGCCTTCTTCGCCAAACGCTCCAGAAAACCCTCCCACGCCGCCTTCTCCGCCGCCTTGCTCTCGCGCCGCTCCCGCTCCGCCTGTACCTCATCCGCCGGGCGGGCCTGGATCGCCTCCAGCTCCCCTACGAACCACAGGCCATCCTCCAGCAGCAGCCAGCTCGCCCAGGCGCTGGCCGGGGAGAACTCGCCGAACACCAGCTCCGCCAGCTCCTCCAGTGTCGCCGACTCGCCCTCCAGCAGCTGCCACGCCTCCTCCAGGTTACCCTCCAGCTCCCCCAGCCCATCCAGTCGGGATGCAGGCCCCGGATGCAGCAACCGCACATCCTTCGGCCGCACCCGCTTGCTCTTGCCGCCAGGCAGGGCGATCTCGATCTTCTCGCCCACCCCCTCGACCCGCGCCGGACCGCCCTTGTATAGCACCAGACTACCGCTTCCGGGAAGCTCGCTCATAAACATCCTCAACCAATCGCACGTCAAAATGGCTGCCCATCATACCGCAATTCGAAGCGCCAAGGCGCGCCCGGCAAACCGAGAACAAAAAACCGATAAAATCGTTGAAAAACCCCAGCACCTTTTTTAGAATAAGCGCGCAACAATAAAACTAATCAAATGCCAAGGCATAGGCCTTAATGAACGACACCGAACGCATCTACCACATTCACCGGCGACTGCAAGAGACCGTCACCGCCATCCCCAAGCAGCGCCTGGCCGCCGAACTGGAGGTCAGCCAACGCACCATCGCCCGCGACTTCGATACCTTGCGCGACCGTCTCAACGCACCCATCGTCTATGACCGCAAACAGCAGGGCTATCGCTATGACCCCGAGCAGGAGAGCTTCGAACTCCCCGGCTTCTGGTTTCGCGCCGACGAAACCTGGCACCCTGAGCAGGCCGGCCACTGGCAAGATGGCCGCTACCACCTCAGCGTCCCCTACGCCAACCCCACCGAATTGATCATGGAGATCATGAAACACGGCAGCCAGGTCGAAGTCCTCGACCCGCCCGAGCTGCGCCAAGCCGTCGCCCAGGCCCTCAAGGAGGCCGCTCGGCAGTATGCGCGAGATTGAAAAAATTTTTCCACAATGACAGCTGGTGTCATTGTGGGGCGAGTAGAATCCCGGCTGGAATGAACGAAATGGCCCAAAACAGAAAAGTTCGAAACGCATGAGTGAAAACGGAAACAGACAGAGCGAGCTGCTGAAAGGCTTGGGGCAAGAGCCCGAGATGGCCGGGTTCGACGACCTCATCGCCGAACCCGCCGACCCGGAACCCGTGGCCCACATCCGCTACGACGCCGACGGCGCCCGCCACATCCACCCCCTGAGCGCCCACCTGAAAAACACCGCCCGCCGCGCCGCCGCCTTCGCCGAACCCTTCGGCTGCGCCGACTGGGCCGCGCTGGCCGGGCTGTGGCACGACCTCGGCAAGTACCAGCCCGCGTTCCAGCGCTACATTCGGGCCAAGGCCGATATCGAAGCGGAGAACGCCCATGTCGAGGGTGCGCCGGGGCGGGTGGACCACTCCACCCCCGGCGCGTTCTACGCGGCCCAGTCCTTGGGCGGCGCGGGGCGGCTGCTGGCCTACCTGATCGCGGGGCACCACGCGGGCCTCACCGATTGGTTCTCCGCCGAAGTGGGCAACCGCGGCCTGGAGACGCGGCTCCAGCGGGCGGAAGAGGCCGAACTGCTGAACTATCTTAAAGAGGTCTCCATTCCCGAACCCCTGCTCGGCAGGTTCGCCCCCCAAGGCCAACCCCCGGCCGAGGACCGCAAAGACGCATCGAAGGGGCTCCACCTCTGGCTGCGCATGCTCTACTCCTGCCTGGTGGACGCCGATTTCCTCGACACCGAGTCCTTCATGCAGCCGCACAGGCCCGAACAGCGCGGTGGTTTTCCAGGCATCGACCAGCTGTTGTTGCGCTTCAATCGCCACATGAGTTCACTGGTGACCGGCAAGTGCCCGACGCCGGTCAATCAGGTGCGCAACCAGGTCTACCGCCGCTGTTGCGAAATGGCCGAGGCCAAGCCCGGCGTCTTCTCCCTCACCGTGCCCACCGGCGGCGGCAAGACCCTCTCCTCCATGGCCTTCGCCCTGCGCCATGCCCAACATCACGGCAAGCGCCGGGTGATCTATGTGATCCCCTACACCAGCATCATCGAACAGACCGCCGATGTCTTCCGCGAGGCCTTCGGCGATCTCGCCCACGCGGTGGTGGAGCACCACTCCAGCGCCGAGGCCGACCCCAGCCAGGAGGACCGCAACACCCGCCTCGCCTGCGAGAACTGGGACGCGCCGCTGATTGTCACCACCAGCGTGCAATTTCTCGAATCCCTGTTCGCCGCCCGCTCCAGCCGCTGCCGCAAGCTGCACAACATCGTCGATAGCGTAGTGGTGATGGACGAGGCGCAGCTGATCCCGCCCGAATTCCGCCAGGTGATCCTC
>JAABSM010000091.1 GCA_011390365.1 Gammaproteobacteria bacterium | reverse complement strand
GAGCCGGTCTCGAACCACCAGGGGCGGAACTGGCGGTTCTTGAACAGCAGCAACAGGTCAAAGGGGTTGTAGACCGCCTCGCCCAGCCAGTTGTAACCGTTGTACCAGCGCCTGAGCTTGTCGCGCTCCAGATCCTCCATTTCCGCTGCAAATACCCCATCCAGATCCTCTTCGGTATAACCGCACAGCGCGGAAAATTTTGCGTTCAGGGTAATGTCTTCAAGGTTGTTCAGCCCACTGAACAGGGAAACCTTGGAGAACTTGCTCACCCCAGTGATGAGGGAGAACTGGATATGGGCATCCTGCCCCTTGATCACCGAATAGAGATCCCGCAGCCCATCCCGCATCTGCCGCGCCAGTTCCCGGTCGCCCAGGTTATCGAGAATCGGCTTGTCGTACTCATCCACCAGCACCGCTGCTCGCTGGCCGAACTTTTCATGGGCCAACTCCAGCAGTTCGCCGAGGCAGAGGGCTGGATCGATCTCCCACCCCTCTTCGCAACTGAGTCCAAGGGCCTTCTGATGGCTGCGTAATTGCTTGTTGATATGCCGTTTCAAGCCTTCAGGGGAGCGTAGCAGCCCGTCCCCAAAGCTGAATTTCAGCACCGGATAGCGGATCGACCAGTTCCAATGGGGATGGATGTAGAGTCCCTCAAATAGCCCCTCGTTGCCGGCGAAAAGCTCCGCCAGGGTATCCACCAGCAGCGACTTGCCGAAGCGGCGGGGGCGGGAGAGGAAATAGTGGGTGCCGTCCTCGATCAGCTGGAGCAGGTGCTCTGTCTTGTCGACGTAGTAACAACCCTCCTCGCGGATCTTGCGGAAGGCCTGGATGCCGATGGGCAGCTTTTTACGGGTAGCGGTTTGGGGCATGGCGGCTCTGTGGCTCCGGTGGGGGCGGCGCGTCGGCTCTAGCGGAGTGATGCGCCTCGTTCCTCGGCACATCCTATGTCAGGACTCCGCGTTTTCCAATGCCTCACGTTGAGGAACCACGAAATGCACGAAAAACACGAACAATGGTTTGTTATTATCCCTTGAACAATCACCCCATTCGTCGTTGCGCTTCGAGATCGTCCCGGATGACTTCCGGATGGCGAAACGCGATCCCGATGATGGCATGCACGAGGCTGGAGGGCTTGCGCCGTCCCTGTTGCCACTCCCGCAGGGTGCGCGGTGAGATGTTCAGCACTTGGGCGAATTCGCGCTGGGAAAGACCTGTCCTGTTTCTCGCCTTGGCAACCTTATTTTTCGTAACGCCGCTCCAGCGGCGTTACGCATCTTCAGGCTTTTCGTGGTTTTCGTGTGTTTCGTGGTTAGCTCAGGGCTTGGCCGCGGCCAGGATTCAGTTTCAGACCCGCCTAATCCCGTCATCCTTCCAACCACTCCATCAGAAAACCCTGGATCCCCCGCAGATCATTGAGATCGAGGACTGGGAGGGCGATCTCCTCGGGCGGTTCGCCATCGGTGGCCACGGCGATCACGCTTGGGTCCTGGGGATGGATCGGCGTTACCCCCATGGATGGCCGGTAGAGTTCGATCTTGGCAAAGCGAACGTGTTTGAAGCCTTCCACCAGGATCAGGTCGAATTCGTCCGGATCGAACCGCCGCAGCGCGTCCGCCAGTTTCGGTTCAGAGGGTTCTTCATTTTCGTGCACCAGCGCCCAGCGCAAGGATGACGCCACGACGACCTGGCTGGCCCCCGCCTTGCGCAGTTCGTAGCTGTCCTTGCCCGGAATATCCAGGTCGAAGTCGTGATGGGCATGTTTCACCAGACCAATGCGCAAGCCCTGCTCGCGGAGCATGGGGATCAGTCTTTTCAGCAGGGTGGTCTTGCCGGCGCCGCTATAGGCCGCAAAGCCCAAAACAGGCATGTTAAAGGATATCGCTTCGCCAGATTCTCCCGCCTCCACCCCTATGCCGTCCCCAAGCCGTTCCGCCAGACGTGACGCCGACTCCTCCAGATCCTCCGGTTGGGTCAAGAGGATGTCCGGTACCTGGGTGATCTCGATCTGGTAGGCCAGGCGCTCGCCTTCGGCGGTTCCATGATCCACCACCCAGACGCCACGGTATGTGGTCTCATAGACCCGGCTGGTTCCCTCGGTCTCGATCCTGGCATCCACCTCTCCCACCCCCAGGGTCTCGATCAACGCCTCCCGCTCCCCCAGGCCGAAGGGGGTGGCCAGCAGATCGATGACCGATGGCTGATCGAATTGATTCAAGCGGCGCAGGCCGTGGAGAATCAGGTGCTGTATCGACGTCAGATCGGCCGACTGCTTGTTTTCCGGGACCAGGGGGGTATCTGAAGGCTTCATTTTTAACTTTTCCTTAGGGTTTCGGCGCCAGCCAGTGATGAAGGGCAAAGCGCCAAGGCGGGCGTCGCTGAGGTCGCGGCCAGCGAGCGGATGCCGCATGCCTCGAATCCGATCATCTCATGTGCCCTGCATGATCGCCAACAGCCGCGGTTAGCGAGCTGGCTTGAGGGGTGACGGACCCGCGCTGGCGTGTGAGGGGTAATCGCGCGGTCACGGGTAGGTAATCCGGCCGGAAGGCGCGTCAATATCCCCCGGGTGACCGGCCTGTTACACCTTTTCTCGCCTCTGCTCCCGACGCTTGGTAGAAAAATATTCCCAATGCGGTAAAATCCGGTGGTCGCCGGGATTCTCGCTCTACGCCCGGAACAAGAAACGGAGGAACCACGCGATTCACGGTTCCCCTTGCCTCGCTAGGCAAAAGGTTTGGCGGAGCTCGCTTGAGTGGAGGATGCCGCGGGGTTACGGGTGGCGATTTACGGGACCCTGTCAGAACCAGGAAGCTGTCGATGGATGTGATTACCTACCGGATCATCAACCCGCAAGGCGTGGAGTACGTCTTTCCCGTCCACTTGAGTCCCAAGCAGATTCTGGCGGATAGCGACGACCTGGAAGAGGCGGCCAGGGACGCACCCCACTGGACCCGCCTTGACAACAACAAGTGCGCCAACTGCCCGCTGGATGACCGGGAGCGCCAGTACTGCCCGGCGGCGCTGTCGATCCACGAGATCGCCGCTCGCTTCCAGCAGGACCTCTCCATCACCCGCGTCGACGTGTGGGTCGAGACGGTCAACCGCACCTATACCCGCAACACCGACCTGCAAACCTGCCTGCGCTCCCTGTTCGGCCTGATCATGGCCACCAGCGGCTGCCCGGTGCTGTCGCGGATGCGCGCCATGGCGATCTTTCACCTCCCCTTCAGCACCCTGGAGGAGAGCATCTTCCGCATCGTCGGCACCTATCTGATCAAGCAGTACCTGAGCATGAAGCACGGCGAGACCCCGGACTGGGAGCTGAGCGGGCTTGGCGACTACTACCGCGAGCTGGGGGTGGTCAACAAGCACCTGATGATGCGCCTGCGCCAGGCCTCCAAGGAGGACGCCAACATCAACGCCATTCAACAGTTCATCTCCATCTCCACCCTGACCGAGATGAGCGTCGACAGCATTCTGGAAGAGTTTCGTGAGATCCTTAACGGGTATTGTTGATTAAGCCTCTAGCCGCGAGCGACTCGTAGCTGAAAGCGGCCTCTTCCGCATCAATCATCAACTGTTTCACCGCAACGAATCGACAAAGAGGTAACGCCATGCAATCCCTGCACAGCCGAAGCGTGCTGCTCACCGGGACCGATCCGGACCGGAAACGCGACGAACTGCGTGCCTATTTTCACCGCACCTGCGACATCTACGATAGGCTGTTCGAGGTGCTGGTCTCGGACGACGCCTTCTACCAGCGTCCCGAACCCCTGCGTCACCCCCTCGTCTTCTACTTTGGCCACACCGCCACCTTCTTCGTCAACAAGCTGATCCTGGCCAAGGCGATCCCCCAGCGCATCAACCCCCGCTTCGAGGCGATGTTCGCCATCGGCGTCGACGAGATGAGCTGGGACGACCTCAGCGACGACAACTACGACTGGCCGCCCGTCGCCGAGGTGCGGGAGTACCGCCGCCAGGTGCGGCAACTGGTGGACGGCGTCATCGACCGGCTCGACCCGCGCCTGCCCATCGCCTGGGACGACCACCCGGCCTGGGCGGTGCTGATGGGCATAGAACACGAACGCATCCACCTGGAGACCTCATCGGTGCTCATCCGCCAGCTCGACAAGCAATGGGTCCGCCCCGACCCCCAGTGGCCGATCTGCCCCGACCACGGCAACGCCCCCACCAACCAGCTCAAGCCCGTGCCCGGCGGCGAGGTGGTGCTAGGCAAGTCGCGGGACAGCGCCCGTCTCTACGGCTGGGACAACGAATTCGGCGAACATCGCGCCCAGATTGCAGGCTTTCAGGCCTCCCAGTACCTGGTTTCCAACGCCGAGTACCTCCAGTTCATGCACGACGGCGGCTACCAGGATGCCCGCTGGTGGACCGAAGAGGGCGCCAACTGGCTCGCCTACACCCGCCGCGTCCACCCCGTCTTCTGGGTCGTGGATGGCGAGGGCTATCGCCTGCGCACCCTGCTCGAAGAGATCCCCATGCCCTGGAACTGGCCGGTGGAGGTCAATTATCTGGAGGCCAAGGCCTTCTGCAACTGGAAGGCGGAACAGAGCGGACAATCGATCCGCCTCCCCACCGAAGATGAATGGTACCGCCTGCGCGACTGGCTGGAGCTGCCCGACGAACCGGAGTGGCCCCGCCCCGCGCCCTGGAACATCAACCTGGAGCACTTCGCCTCCAGCGTGCCGGTGGACCGCTTCGGCAAGGATGGCTTCTTTGATGTGATGGGCAACGTCTGGCAGTGGACCGAGACCCCCATCCACGGCTTCGAAGGCTTCGAGATCCACCCCATCTACGACGACTTCTCCACCCCCACCTTCGACAACAAGCACAACCTGATCAAGGGCGGCAGCTGGATCTCCACCGGCAACGAGGCGACCCGCGACTCACGCTACGCCTTTCGCCGCCACTTCTTCCAGCACGCCGGCTTTCGCTACGTCGAAGCGGGCGAACTGCCGCCCCTGGCCGAACTGCCGAACGAAGACTACGAAACCGACAAGGCGGTGGCGGAATATTGCGAATTCCACTATGGCGAGGAATGCTTCGGCGTCCCCAACTTCCCCAAGACCCTCGCCGACTACGCCGCCGACGCCCATGAAGGGGCGATGAAGAAGGCCCTCGACCTGGGCTGCGCGGTGGGCCGCTCCACCTTCGAACTGGCCAGGAGCTTCGACGAAGTGATCGGCATCGACTTCTCCGCCCGTTTCATCCGTCAGGCCATCTCGCTGCAAGAGAACGGAGTGGTCAGCTACAACCGGGTCGAAGAGGGCGACATCACCACCCCCTGCGAAAAGAGCCTGGGCCAACTCGGCTTCCTCGGCCTGGAGACCAAGGTCACCTTCTGGCAGGGCGACGCCCACAACCTCAAACCCCAGTTCACCGGCTTCGACCTGATCCTCGCCGCCAACCTCATCGACCGCCTCTACGAACCTCGGCGGTTCCTGGAAAACATCCACCAACGCCTCAATCCCGGCGGTACCCTCATCCTCGCCAGCCCCTACACCTGGCTGGAAGAGTACACCGAGCGGGAAAACTGGCTCGGGGGCCACATCGGCGAAAACGGCCCGGTCCATACCCTCGACACGCTCAAGGAGATCCTTGGCCAGCGCTTCGAACTCGCCAAAGCCCCGGAAAAGATCCCCTTCGTCATCCGCGAAACCCGCCACAAGCACCAGCACACCCTCAGCGAGGTGACCGTGTGGCGGTTGCGGGATTGATCGAGATTCCCTCTTTTCGAGGGGACGAGGCGACCAGGGAGGCCAGGCGGGGATGAGCGCCCGCCATGCCGACGATTGCCATCCGCGCTTTTGCCATCGCCGCGATGCGTTATAATCCCGGTAGTTTCCGCGCCCAGATCCGCCCCTCGCGAGGCTAGGGGTTTACAGCAGAGGTTAGCCATGAGCACCAGCGAGTTTTTTTACGCCGGCATCGAATCGGCCCTCAATCGCTATCTTGATCTCGACCCAGTCGCCCGGGAGCGGCTGGATCGCCTGCACGGCAGGGTGATCGCCATCGAGGTGAAGGGGATCGGACTGACCCTGTTCCTGATCCCGGCGCCGGGGCGGTTGATGGTCAGCGGCGGTTACCAGGGCGAGGCGGATTGCCGTCTCCGCGGCGCGCCGCTGGCGTTGGCGCGCATGGCCAACCATCAACGTAATTCGGAGCAGCTCTTCTCCGGCGACGTGACGATCAGCGGCGATACCGAGCTGGCCCACCGTTTCGGCGGCATCCTCGCCGACATGGATGTAGACTGGGAGGAGCAGCTGGCGAAGGTGGCGGGGGACGGCGTCGCCCACGGCGCGGGGGAGTTCGTTCGCGATCTGCTCGGCTGGGGTCGCCAGACCGCCAGCAATCTGGGCATGGATGTGCAGGAGTATCTGCAAGAGGAGATCCGCATCCTGCCCAATCGCTTTGAAGTTGAGGAGTTTCTCGAAGCGGTGGATAAGGTACGGGATGATGGCGAGCGGCTGGAGGCGCGCATTCGGCGTCTGGAACGCCGCCTGGCCGAAGGAGCCGATTCTTGATCGGTTTCTCCGAAGGATTGCGGCTGGCCCACATCAGCTGGGTGCTGGTAAAGCATGGCCTGGACGAGGTTCTGCTCGCCACCCATCTGTTTCGGCCGGTACGCTTCCTGATCTTCTTCTCCCCCTTCTACTGGGCGCGCCGCAACAGGCTGCCCGCCTATCCGGTGCGCATCCGTCTCGCCCTGGAGGAGCTGGGGCCGATCTTCGTCAAGTTCGGTCAGATCCTCTCCACCCGCCGCGACCTGCTGCCCCATGATATCGCCGAAGAGCTGGCGCGTTTGCAGGATCGGGTGCCCCCCTTCCCCAACGAGGTGGCGCGGCGCATCATCGAGCGCGCCTACGGCCGACCGATCGAGGAGCAGTTCGACGACTTCGAGGCCTCGCCCATGGCCTCCGCCTCCATTGCCCAGGTCCATGCCGCGACCCTGAAGGACGGCAAGAAGGTGGTGGTGAAGGTGCTGCGACCGGGCATCGAGCGCACCATTCGTCGCGATGTCGGGCTGTTGTACATCATCGCCCGTCTTGCCAACCGCTACTGGCGGGAGGGGCGACGCATGCGCCCCGTCGAGGTGGTGCGAGACTACGAACGCACCATCATGGATGAGCTGGACCTCCAGCGCGAGGCGGCCAACGCCTCCCAGTTGCGGCGTAACTGGGAGGGCAGCCCGATGCTCTACATCCCCGAGGTGTACTGGGATTACACCCGCAAGGATGTGCTGGTGCTGGAGCGCATCTCCGGCATCCCGGTGGGGCATGTGGCGGAGCTCAAGGCCCAGGGCGTGAGCATGCGCAAGCTGGGCGAACAGGGTGTCGAGATCTTCTTCACCCAGGTCTTTCGCGACAACTTCTTTCACGCCGACATGCACCCGGGCAACATCTTCGTCGAGCCGGACACGGGGCGCTATATCGCCGTCGACTTCGGCATCGTCGGCTCCCTCACCACCGAGGATCAGCGCTATCTGGCGGAGAACCTGCTCGCCTTCTTCAATCGCGACTACTACCGGGTGGCGGAGCTGCACGTGGAGTCGGAGTGGGTGCCCAAGGATACCCGCATCGACGAATTCGAGGCGGCGATCCGCTCGGTGTGCGAGCCGATCTTCAACAAGCCGCTGGCGGAGATCTCCTTCGGCCATTTTCTGATCAACCTGTTTCAGACCGCGCGCCGCTTCAACATGGAGGTGCAGCCGCAACTGGTACTGCTGCAAAAGACCCTGCTCTATATCGAGGGGCTGGGTCGCCAGCTCTACCCGGAGCTGGACCTGTGGCAGACCGCCAAGCCCTTCATGGAGCGCTGGATGAAGGAGCAGGTCGGCCCCAAGGCCTTTCTGCGCAAGCTCAGGCGCAACCTGCCGATGATCTCCGAACATGCCGCCGACATGCCGCTGCTGCTGCACAAGGCAGTGGTGGACAGCTCCGCGTCACGTCAGGAGTTGCAGCGCCAAGCGCTGGAGTTGGAGAGGCTGCGCATGGATATGGAAAGGGGGCGCAGGACCACGGTCATCACCGTCAGCGGCGCGGCGATGCTGATCTCCGGCTCACTGCTGATCACCCTCGGCCCCAGTGTGATGCTGCCGGGCCGTTTCGTCCTCGCCGCCGGGCTGATCCTGTGCAGCTGGGGCGCCTTGCACCTGATTTACGCATGGATGCGAAACTGACACCGAACCAAGGGGCCTAAAATGGAAAATCGCATCGATACCTGGAAAATTCGTCCGCTGCTGGCGTTCGCCGCCCTTTTGACAACCCTGCTTTTCGTCGCGGGATCCGCCCATGGGGCGGAGGAGGATCTGGGCAGCGTCGCCTGGCGCGCCGGGGATCACGGCAGGGCAGTCCACCATTGGCGACAGGCGGCGGCAAAGGGGGACCACCGCGCCGAGTTCCTCCTCAGTAACGCCTATCAGCGAGGGCAGGGGGTCGCCGCGGATGAACAGCAGGCCGCGGAGTTGTTGCGCGACTCCGCCGCGGGCGGGTTTCCCCCGGCCCAGTTCAACCTGGGCAATGCCTATTTTCACGGCACTGGCGTGGAACAGAACTTCCCCGCCGCGATCATGTGGTGGCGGCGCGCCGCCGAGCAGGATATGGTCGAGGCCCAGTTCAATCTCGGTTTCGCCTATTATCGCGGCGCCGGGGTTCCGCGGGATGTGGGCGAGGCGACCCACTGGTTCCGCCAGGCGGCGAGCGGCGGCTCGCTACCCGCCGCTACCATTCTCGATGAGATCGAAAGCACCCAACGCGTCAGCTATGGGGAGATTGATGATGACGCCGCGGCCGGCGGCAACGACCAGGCCACGGCCCCGGCCGACGCCGATGTTGCAATGCAAGAGACGCCTTTGGAGGCGTCTCCTTCCCCGTCGTCCGCGGTGATCGTCAGCGGAGAGCCGCGCACCAGCAGCATGGCCAGCAGCAACCGTGCCGCGGTGGCGGAGAGCTCGCCGAACATCGCTAGTGCCCCGAGCCCCGCAATGCCGCGTCCCGCCACGGCGCCAGCCAACGCGCCAACCATCGATACTCTGGGCGATAGCGACTATATCGTGGAGAGCGAAGAGGCGGATGAGTCCGTCGCATTGGCCGGCTCCGCGGGCATTGGCGGCGGCGCCATCGCCACCAATCAGGCCGCCGAAAGCGTCTCACAAAGCGTCCCCGGTCCGCCGGCGGCGACTCAAGCGATCCCCAGGCGGACCTACCATCCCAATGCCCTGATGACGGATAGGCAAATGCCCGCGCCCCGCGCCGCCGAGCACCGCCCGGCCGCAACGCCCCCAGCCCCTCAGCCGCCGCTGCAAACGCCACCGCCCCAGCGCCAGCAGGCCCAACCCGCTACGCCACCGCCGACAAGCCCGGCCCCGCGACAAGCCGAGCGCGCGCCCAGCGCCATCCAGGGCCTGGGCTGGTACCGCCAGCAGCCCGCCGACCGCTATACCATCCAGGTCTTTGGCAGCAAGGATCGGCAAGAGGCGGAGGCCTTCGCCCGAGATATCGCCAAGCGCTACCCCATCGTCGGCCTCTTCCCCTGGGACAATCGCGGCGTGGTATGGCACGGCGTAAGCATCGGCGACTACGCCTCATTGGCGGAGGCGCAAGCGGCGCGCGCGCAACTGCCGCTGGAGGCGTGGAACCATCCTGGCTGGCCGCGGACGTTTGAGGAGATTCAGCGGACGTTGGTCGCGCCTTAGCCAGTGACAAACTGCATTTGTCACTCTGGGGGTTGGTGCATCACCGCCGTATGGCAAGGCAGGGACCGGGGCGCTTGGCGTTGCAAATGCGACCTTCTAACCGCGGTTCGATTCCCGATTCTCCCGCTTCTTTCAGGGCGCTTCTGACCAGCGCGCGCAAGTCCGCCTCAACCGGGCGTCGCCACTCCGGCTGAAGCATGGTGAAGCCGTCCTGGCCGGTTTCCGGTTCGAGCAGAAAGTCGTTGGCGACCGCCAGCAGGATCTCGTCGTCCGTGATCGGGCGCCCGCCATCGGGCGTGAGCAGGGTGAGATCGCTGACCGCGCCGCTGGCCGGGTCGAAACGGTAGGCGAAACCGGCGATCTGCAAGAACCAGCCGTTACCTTGCCAGTCGGAGACGGCATGCCCCAGCGCCCGCTTCAGATCGCTCCCATTGACGGGAAAGAGTGAAAGAGGCATGGGGTAGGCGAAGAGCTCCGCCAGATGGCGTTCGGTGATCGGTTCGCCCGCCGCGATATCCTGATTGAGTCGCAGCGCGCCGGCGTTGATGAAGGCGATCCGCGCGCCCTGCTCACGAACGTGTTCCAGGGCCTGGTCGACCACCCAGTTGCCGAGATTGGTCTCGAAGCGACGGATCTCCAGCTCCTCACCGATCAGGGGCATGGCGGGGCGACTCAGCTCCTGAGAGAGGCACTTCGCCCCCTTTCCCGTCTCCTGGCACATTTCCCGTTCAAAACGGATATGCCAATGGGCGATGCGTTCGGCGCTGACGGGCTCAGGGGGGACTGTTTCATCGAGCTCGATGAAGCGATAGTCGCTGCGAACCCCTCCTTGTTCATCGAGGGTGACGTGAACCAGGGCGGTGCTGCGCAGGTCGGAATCCGCCTTGATCAGCAGTCGCCCGTCGATCCTTTCGGCCATGCGATGATGTTCGTGGCCGCCGACGATCAGGTCCGGCCCTTCGCGGCCCAACGCCCGAAGCACGGCGGCGTCCGCTTCCGCGTTCTGATGGGTCAGGGCGATGACCAGCTCGGCACCCTCTTTTCGAAGCCCGCGGGTAAGGCTTCGGGCGGTCTCCAGAGGCCCTTCGAAGGCGTCGATGTAGGCCGGGTGTTTGACATCACTGGTGATGCTGAAGATGCCCACCCGAATACCGTTTACCTTCTCCAGCCAATGAGGCAACAACTGGTCGGCTGCGATCAGGGGCGCGCCGGCTTCATCGGCGGTGAAGCGGATATTGCTCGCCAGCCAGTTGAATTCGGATTGGCGGATGCGGGCTTGCAGTCGCGGGGCGTCCCGGAGGCGATCCTGGTCGAATTCGTGGTTGCCGAAGGTGAGGATAAGTCGCCCGTCGAACTCGCCGGGTTCGCCATCCAGACGATTGAGCAGGTCGATCATCTGCTCGCCATGGTAGCGCCGGCTCAATAGCGAGGGGTAGAGGAGGTCGCCGGCATGCAACAACAGCAGATCCGGGTGGTCTTGCGCCAGACGTTGGCGCAGGGTGCGCAGGCGCGCCATGCCGCCGCGCTTGCCCTGCTCCACGCCGCCGATGCGGTAGACATCGTTCATGGCGAGGAGGTGGAGGGCGCGCTCCCCGGCCAAGGCCGGCGGCACTACCAGCGCCGGCAAGAGCAACAGGATGGCGAGGCCGCGGCGCCAAGCCAGTGATTCACCCGATCCCATGGTTTGCAATATCTCGCCTGGAGGTCGAGCCTTTACTGTGAAACATCGCGCAGCGATTCCTTATTCCCCCTCTCCCTCTGGGAGAGGGCCGGGGTGAGGGAACGATCACGGCGTTGCGCTACCTATGTTTCATCATTCGGGGTGGCGCAACGCCATGATCGTTAGGCGGACTGTGCCTGAAAGGTTATTTCCGATATTTTGGCGCGGCTGTACTAGGGATCGATGATGGTAAGGATCGCCGAATCGGTCCCGCCACGCCCGTCATCAATGAAATAGGTGACGGTGATCGCGAGTCGGTCCCACTCCGGCCCTGGGTAGAAGGTGATGGTGTTGTTATCATTGATCTCATAGCGTCCCACCGCCGCCTCGGGAAGCCCTTCCAGCGCGGTTACGGTGAGCGAGTCACCATCTTCATCCCGGTCATTGGCCAGCACATTGGCGGTAATTGCCGGGAGATAGGGGGTGATGACGCGGTCATTGACCGCCACCGGCGGCGTGTTGACGAACTCCTCCACGGTCACCGTCACGGTACCCGTGGCGGCGGCGCCGGCTTCGTCCTGGATGGTGTAGCTGAAGCTGTCGCTGCCGAAAAAGCCGCTGGCGGGCTGGTAGACGACGCGACCGCTTTCGATCACGGCGCTGCCATTGGACGGAGTGCCAACGCCGATCAGTTCGATGGCGTCGCCATTGGGGTCGCTGTCGTTGGCCAGCACATCGATGGTCACGGGGACATCCATGCTGGTGGTGGCGCTGTCGGCGGCGGCCGTCGGGCCGTCGTTGCTTACGGTCACCCGCACCGTCGCCTCGGCCTCACCGCCCTGGCCGTCACTGACGGTGTAGGTGAACTCGGTCTCGCCGCTGAAGCCGGTGTGGGGGGTGAAGCGGATCAGGTCGCCGAAATTCTCCACCGTGCCGCCGCTGCTTGGCTGGGTAACGCCGGTGATGGTGAGGACGTCGCCGTCCTCGTCACTGTCGTTGGCCAGTACGTCAAGCAGCACCGTACCGCTGTTGCGTGACAGGCTGGCGGCGTCGTCGCGGGCCACCGGCAGGCGATTGACGTACTCCACCTCGCCCAGTTCGACGCGGGTCTCCTCCTTCTCGAAGTGGTAGACGTCCACCCGGCGCTTGTGGGCGATCGGGTTGACCAGCGCCCGCTTGGCCCAGGCGCTGGGCAGCTCCACGGTCTCGGTGCGCCATTCGGCCCGCTCCCGGGGCACGGCGGGGAGCGCCTGTCTCTCTTCGTCGACCTTCAGGAAGTGGATGTCGACCCGGCGGTTCTTGCCGCGATTGGCCTCGCTGGTATTGGCCGCCATCGGCTGACTCTCGCCTCGGCCCTCGGTAAGGAGGTGCTCGGCGGGTACGCCGAAGGCGATGAGCTGCTCCCTGACCGCATCGGCGCGACGTTCGGATAGGCCCTGATTGTAGATCTCCGTGCCAAGGTCACAGGTGTGGCCGACCAGGGAGATCTTGCCGACCACCTCCGTCTTCTGAATCATCTCCGCGATCTGGCGCAGATCTTCCCGGTGCTCGGGGCGAATTCGGGCGGAATCGAGATCGAAGTAGGCGTCGGAGCGCATCTCCACTTCGTGCTTGACCAGTTTGTACGGGGTCTCCGGCGCATCCGCCGCCACGCTCGCCGCCGGAAGGCGGTTGGTGCGGGTGCGACTGCGATAGGTGTCGCCAAAGGCGTAGCGCCAGGTCAGCATGCCCCGGGTGTCGCTGCCGTCATCTTCGAACTCGCCGGACTTCTCGGAATGTTCGACATTGAGGGCAAGGCTGTGGCCGGTGCCTTCGATGAATTTTTCGATCCCCAGGCTGTAGGTCCACTGATCGGAGTCGTAATCGCCCCACTCGTAATCCGCACCGAGGCGCGCCCGCACCAGCGTCTGATCCCAGAAGCGGCCGATGCGCAAGCCGACGCCATGGTCGTAGGCCTGGGCGAAGCGGCGGGTGGTGACGGTGGTGATCCGGTTCTGTCGCCAGTAGCCGGTGGCATCCGTTCCCGTCAGCATCTCCTGGGTGCTGTCGCTGCGCACGCCGACCTCCCGCTCGTCGCTCAGGGCGTGGGCGTAATAGGCCCCGGCGAAATAGCTCTCTCGCTCCAGCCCCGCGCCGAGGGTCGCCTTGCGATCCTCCTCGTCGTTCTGGTCCACCGCGCCGAAAAGCTTGTAGACCTTGTCCTGGTCTTCGCTCAGCCAGTGGTAGTTGAGCTTGAGACCTCCGGCCCCGGAGCCGAACCAGCCCTCGGCGATGAGCGCCGAGTCGTCGTCCTCGCCGAAGACCTGGAGCACCTCGCCGCTGAACTCTCCCTCGTCGTCGACGCTGACGCCAATCCGGGTGCGATCGCCGGTATAGTCGAGATTGAGGTTGTTTTCGCTCCCCGAGAGGCTCATCGCCCCATCCTGCTGGGCGAAGAGGGGAAGGGGCATCAGGGCGAGGGCGATACTCCAGCGCAGCAGCTGTTTGCGGGACATGGCGGTTTTCCTAGGTGTAGTACAGGTGCGCAAGCGCAAGTCAACGAAACGTAACGCACGGATTCTACACAAAAGGCCTAACGAAATAAATACGCTAAGGCAATTGACAGAAATCGCCTCAGCGCAGACTCGGCCCCGCCCCCCCCATCAGCATCGACGCAGCCCCCGCCCCCAGCTTCTTGATGAAGCGGTCCAGCACATCCTCGCTACGGGTGAAGTCGACGATCTCCTCGGCGCCGATCAGCTCCCTCGCCACATAGCTGCTGCCGCCGAGTCCGTCGGCGAGGCCCAGTTCGACACTCTCCTCGCCGGTCCAGAACAGGCCGCTGAAGAGCTTGTCGTTATGCTGGAGGCGATCGCCCCTTCCCTCTTTGACGGCGGAGATGAACTGCTGGTGGATCTTGTTCAGCAGTTGCTGGATGTGCTGCTTGTCGAACTCCTCAAGGGGCGAGAAGGGGTCGAGGATCGCCTTGTGCTCCCCCGCCGTCATCAGGCGACGCTCGATACCCAGCTCCTCCATCGCCTCTTCGAAGCCGAAGCCGTTCATGAGTACGCCGATGGAGCCGACGATGGAGGCCTTGTCGACATAGATCTGATCGGCGGCGGCGGCGATGTAATAGCCGCCGGAGGCGCACATGTCGGTGACCACCGCATAGACCGGGATATCCTCGTGCTTTTCGCGCAGGCGGCGGATCTCATCAAAGATGTAGCCGGACTGCACCGGACTGCCGCCGGGGCTATTGATGCGCACGATGATCCCCTTCACCTTGTCGTCTTCATAGGCCTCGCGCAGGCCGGTCACCACATAGTCGGCGCGCGCCTCGCTGTCGGCCGAGATCACCCCCTTGACCTCGATCAGCGCGGTGTATTCGTCGGCATCCATGTGGGTACTGCGTTGCAGATCCGGATTGGCGAGGAACAACAGCGCCAGCAGATAGGCCGCCAGCAGCAGCTTGAAGAAGATGCCCCAGCGCCGCGCCCGGCGCTTCTCCCGCACCGACTCCAGCGCCAGTTCGCGAATCAGATCATGCTCCCAGCCATCCTTGTTGCGAGAGGGGGTATTGCTATCGTCGGCCATGGTTTGTCCCTTTGTTGAGGTGTCGCGGTGGGCGGATTATATCGCCCGAGGCGGCGTGCTATCATCGCCACTCACCCATTCCGCCCGTTAACGTGCGCTCGCTCACATCTTGTGACCCCGAAACGGAAATGCAACGACACCGGCAACCGCCATATCAGCCATCACAACCAGGGCAAGCGTAAAATGAATTGCGAAGAGTACAAGGCGATCCGTCACCTCAGCACCGACCTCACTCAGCGGATCATCCGACACCTGAGTCGCAAGACCGTGCAAAAGGGCGCCAAGGAGCTGGGCATGCTTGACGGCCAGACCCTGCGCTTCGAAAACGAAACCGAGATGACGGTGCTATTTGATTACTGCTTCCACTTTTGTCGGGAGAAGCAGCCGCCGATCCTGCTGGAACGGGACAACGGCGGCTACGCCCCCGAATCCGACGAGTACCGCATCCTCACCCGCATGACCCAGGGGGTCTACTCCATCTTTCTGCTGGAGAAGAGCCTGGGGCTGTGCAGCCTCAACTTCCTCGACATGCTCACAGGCAAGTCCTATACCGTCTATGACGCCAACCTTGCACAGTACGCGGGCAGCCGTCTCGGCATGGCCGGCATGCTGATCCCCATCGACGACGATGAACAGACCTGGATGAGCACCGGCGCACTACTCCCCATCGCCAGCGCCACTGCTATTGCACAACTGAAAAAGATCACCGTCAAGTTCGTGGACGCCGTCGACTCCGGCAAGCTCACCCCCAATCGCCGCAAGGTGCTGGCCAAGCAGACCATCCGCCTGCTGCTGCGCCATGGCGCATCTAACCAAGGGGACGTTGCCGAGGCATAACCCCTGGGGCGGGGCTTTGACCACGAAAGGCACGAAGAACACGAAAAGGTTATTGGGGTGTGACAACGTGCGTTTGTCACTCCAGTTGGACGCCCTGCCGCCTTGCCCTTACAGTATGAGGCATCAATGGGACCGCCAAGACAAACCGGGAATGCCCCCTCCAGCTCGTGTCGCGCCGATACCCATTCGAATACTTGAGTAAACTACTCTTGTATTTTTCTGTTCCGACTCAAACTGCCGGTCATAAGGCAGTTTAGCGATATCTCTCGATGGAGGACGAAATCATGACCGAATGGATTACCGGCACGATCCGCGCCAAGCGCGAGTGGAGCGAGGGACTCTTCTCCCTGGAGTTCGATGCGCCGTTGGCTGATTTCACCGCCGGGCAGTTCGTGCGCGTAGGCCTTGAAGTGGATGGAGAGAAGATCGGTCGTCCCTACTCGCTGGTCAATCCGCCCCACGATAATCGTCACGAGATCCACTTCAACGTGGTCTCCGAGGGGACCCTGTCACCGCCACTAGGTGATTTGATGCCCGGCGATTCGCTGTTGGTGGATCCCCGCCCCAACGGCTTCTTTACCCTTGATCAGGTCCCCGACGGACGCCGCCTGTGGATGATCGCCACCGGCACCGCCATCGGCCCCTACATTTCTATTCTCAAAGAGGGCCTCAAGGAGGGCAAGGTGTGGGAGCGCTTCGACGAGGTCTATCTGATTCATGGCGTGAGACTGGAACGGCACCTGAGCTACGGCGAGGCGATCGCGACGGCCCAGGCGGCCCAGCCCGACCGCTTTCGCTTCCTGCCCCTGGTGAGCCGTGAGAAGAGCGACTCCGCCCTGCCGGGCCGGGTCACCGACGCCATCGACAACGGCCTCCTCGAACAGCGCCTGAAGACCCGCCTCGATCCCGAGCTGGATCGGGTCATGCTCTGCGGCAACATGGGCATGATTCGGGATGTCACCGCACTACTGGGCGACAAGGGCTTCAGCAAGCACCGCAAAAGCTCGCCAGGGCAGATCATTACCGAGAAGTATCATTGATGCGTGTACACGCATACAATATTTCAGCGTAGCAAACCCCAAAAATCTCACGCAGACGCGGAGCGCGGATCGAGCCTGCTGACAAGGATTCGTTGGAGAAGTGGGGCGAGAGGATGCTGAGTGCTGGGTTCGTGGCGAAGATAGCGTCCCTGACCACAGGAGTAAATCAACATGCAGATTGGCTTGCGGCAAATCGACGTATCACCGGGTCACTATGTAAGGCTGGAGGGCATCGACTGGCCAAAATATGAACAGATTCTGGAAGAGCTTGGCGACGGTCGTGGCAGCCGCCTCGCCTACGATCGGGGTGCATTGGAGATCAAGAGCCCGTTACTGGAGCAGGAAGACGACAAGGAGTTGCTGGGCGATTTCATCAAGATCTTGCTGGAAGAGCTAGACCGCGACTTCGTCAGTTGCGGCTCCACCACCTTCCGTCACGAAGGCATGGCCAGGGGTATCGAGCCGGACCAATGTTTCTACATCGAGCACGAGGGGCAAATTCGCGGCAAGAAAAGGCTCGACATGAACATCGACCCGCCGCCGGATCTTGCGATCGAAATCGATATTAGCTCCCACAGCCACCTATCGATTTATGAAGCCTTGCAGGTGCCGGAACTCTGGCGTTTCGATGGCGAACGGCTCTTCATCTATCGGCTGGAGCAGG
>JAABSM010000090.1 GCA_011390365.1 Gammaproteobacteria bacterium | reverse complement strand
CGCGTACTTCACAAAAGCATGGATGTGGAGGCTCAGTTTTAGCCGCATACCCCCCCCCACTTTTGGCGTTGACCGGGGAACCGTGGGACACCCATGTATCTAGGCACATAGGAGCCTCAATATATGGGTGTCCTATAGTTGCTGTTTTACCATTTTAGTTTGTTGCCGGCACCTGTTTCACCAAAACGCTAAGCGAGGTAAACTGTTCCGGCCCCGTTTGTAAAATCCGAGCGACGGTGCAAGCCCTACCCGCTGATGGTTAAAATCCCATAGGAGAATCCTCAATGAGTCTCGTCATTTCCGAAGATTTCCTGGAAACCGCACACATCAGTGTGGAAGAGTTAAAACAAGAGATCGCCGTGTTGCTGTTCCAAAAAGACCGCCTGACCCTGGCCCAAGCTGCCCGGTTTGTCGGCTTGCCGCGTCTGCGCTTTCAACATCTACTAGCGGGGCGGGGCATTTCGCCGCACTACGGTATTCCTGAGTTTGAACAAGACGTGGCGACGCTGAAGAAATTAGGGCGCATTTCTTGAAAGTCGTCAGCAATACCTCGCCCATTATCAACCTCGCTGCCATCGGACAGCTTGATTTGCTGTCTCAACTGTACGGCCCTATCCGAATCCCGCAGGCGGTTTTTCACGAAATCGCCGTGCTCGGCGCAGGGCAGCCCGGCGCTAGAGAAGTACGCAACACCCAAGATTTTCCCCGCCATAGTATCCAAAATCATAGCCTATGCCGTTCCCTGCAATTAACCCTGGACGACGGCGAAGCGGAAGCCATTACCTGCGCGATGGAGACCCAAGTCGATTTGTTGTTGCTGGACGAGCGGCGCGGTTATCGGGCGGCGACGGTATTAGGGTTGAACGTGGTGGGAGTGTTACTGTGAATCTACCGAGGAGTGGCAGTCCTCAAAGGACTGCCACTCCTTGGGCTGATTCATTTCCCGGGGTGGTGCATCACTCCATGACCGTTAGGCGTGTTGCTGGAAGCCCACCACAAGAAATTAGTTGGAGAACTCAAACCTTTGCTGGATGATTTGCGTAGCAAAGCAGGCTTCTGGGTTGCCGCCGAGTTGTATCAAAGCGTCCTGAAACACAGCCAGTAGCCCGTATGGAGAATTCGGGGGAAGCTAGGGGTTAGGTCTCGCATTGTAGCATCGCCAAATTACTCCCTGCGCCCACAAGGAGCAGTGTAAATGGGAGAATAGTAACAGGGGACAGACCACGATTAATTCTACTTTGTCACGAATAACTCGTTGAAATTCAGCCCGAATCATCACAGCCGCGGATCTCGGGGATAGCTAGCCGCTATCAGCCGCCCACCCGCCCGCTACCTCTGGGTCATGCTGCTGGCCCGCATCTACGAGGCGTTTGTTCGCCCCTTCCCTGGGGCTCACCCTCGTCCATGAGGGCTTGCGCGAAAATTCGCTCCCGGCGAATTTTTCCTTTGACCTGCCCTCAGTGCGGGGCCAAGATGCGGATCATCGCCTTCATTGCCCCGAGGCCGTGGATGTGCGGGCCATCCTACAGCACATCGGCGAGCCCGCCGCCCCGCCCTGGATCGCCTCCGCCCGGGGACCGCCAGAGTGGTACGAAGGCTCCGGGGAGGAGGCCAACGACGCCGAGCATTACCTTCAGGGCGACCCCATCGCCTGCCGCCCGAGTCGGAGTACAAGTACGATCAAAGGGAGTTCTGGTAGCGGCCCGCCGAGGATCTGCGGGACTGGCTGTTGCCGTTCACGCGAAACTTGCTTCTTTCCCTCCCTCTCCCTGCCGCGACAACCGCCTCAAATACCTCCTGACAGGCCAATTTCTTCTCCATCATCGCCCTCCGGTGGTCAGAAGGGCTCAAACCGAGTCTTGACGGCGCTCCAGATCAGGGGGGATACTTTCGCGGAGGCGGCTGGATTTATTATACTTTCACGGAGAGGTGTTTATCTGTGTGCTCCGTGTCTCCATGAGGGACTTTTCCCTTGTGCACTTCGCCAACTCCCCTTTCGTTGATGCCGCCTCAAGTTGGTTCAAGACGAGATCCATCTCCATATCCAGGAGATTTTTGCCTGTCTCTCTGTTTTCAAGAACAAGGTAGATATTCGCCAGCACGGATACCAGGAATAACAGGGAAATGACAAGTAGCGCATCCAAATTGATCGAGTATTTTTTCATCTTGTCCTTTGTCCGGTAATGGTCGTGATTGACGCAATCTCCCGCAAGCCCCGTCCCGCGGCGGAATCAGGATAGCGCCGCCACCAGCTTTCCCAGCGCCTGGCCACGGTGGCTGAGGCGGTTCTTGACCTCCGGCGGCAACTCCGCCGAGCTGCATCCCTCCTCGGGCACCAGAAACACCGGGTCATAGCCGAAGCCATTCTCCCCTTGGGGCGCTTCCAGAATCCGCCCCTCCCAGGTTCCCTGGCAGATGATCGGCGTCGGATCCTCGGCATGGCGCATGTAGACCACCACGCACTGAAAGCGGGCCGTGCGTTCGGCCTCGGGGACGCCTTGCAGCGCCTCCAGCAGTTTCTGGTTGTTGTCCGCATCGGCGCAGCCCGGGCCGGCATAGCGCGCCGAATAGATCCCCGGCGCCCCGCGCAGGGTGTCCACCTCCAGCCCCGAATCATCGGCGATTGCCGCGCAACCGCTATGGGCGGCGGCGTTGCGCGCCTTGAGGATGGCGTTCTCGACGAAGGTCAGTCCCGTCTCGTCCGCCTCCGGGATCTCGTACTCCTTCTGCGGCACCACGGTGATGCCCTGTTCCGCCAGTAACTGATTGATCTCGCGCACCTTGCCTGCGTTGTTGCTGGCCAGCACGATGCGCTCGCCATGGTGATCCTGGGGCATGTTCGACTCCTTGTAAATTGTATCTCACCACAGAGAACACAGCGTTCACGGAGGGAGTAGAGGCGAGGTGGCGACTGGGCTTTCCCGCTTTTAGCACGCCCACCTAACTCGCCACACCTCAGCGCTCTGTGTTCTCTGTGCCCTCTGTGGTTAAATTATCTTCTCGATCAGTCCCGCAGCAGCTCGTTGATACCGACCTTGCCGCGGGTCTTCTCGTCCACCTGCTTGATGATGACCGCGCAGTAGAGGCTGTGGCTGCCGTCCTTGGCGGGCAGGTTGCCGGAGACCACCACCGAACCGGCGGGCACGCGACCGTAGGAGATCTCGCCGGTCATGCGGTTGTAGATCTTGGTGGATTGGCCGATGTAGACCCCCATGGAGATCACCGAACCCTCTTCCACGATCACGCCCTCCACCACCTCGGAGCGGGCGCCGATGAAGCAGTTGTCCTCGATGATGGTGGGGCCGGCCTGGAGCGGCTCCAGCACGCCGCCGATGCCGACGCCGCCGGAGAGGTGCACGTTTTTGCCGATCTGGGCGCAGGAGCCGACCGTCGCCCAGGTGTCTACCATGGTGCCGCTATCCACATAGGCGCCGATGTTCACATAGGAGGGCATGAGCACCGTGCCGGGGGCGATGTAGGCGCCGCGACGGGCGGAGGCGGGCGGTACTACCCGAACGCCAGCGGCGGCGAAGTCCTTGGAGTTCATGTCGCTGAACTTGGACGCCACCTTGTCGTAGTAATCGGTAAAGCCGCCGGGCTGGACGTAGTTGTCATTCAGGCGAAACGACAGCAACACCGCCTTCTTCAACCACTGGTTCACCTCCCACTGACCCACGCCCTTGCGCTCCGCCACCCGCGCCTCGCCACTATCCAACAGCGCCAACGCCTCGCTCACCGCGTTGCGTACATCCACGGGTGCAGACGCGGGGGTGAAATCGGCACGGGCCTCGAAGGCCTCTTCGATCAGTTTTTTCAATTCGCTCATTTGGGTTTCTCCGGGTTTGAGGATTAATAGACAGGATTAACAGGATTGCTCAGGATTTACAGGATTACTTTGTTAATTGTATCAAATGCCGTGGTTTCTCCCATCCCGCAAGGGGGTTTCGTGGGGGGCGGGCATTCAATTGCAGGTGGTGGCCTTGATCATTATTCCGGTCAAGCTTGTCCGGAGTGCAAAGGCGTTGCACTCCTTATGGGCGGATCTGGCCGGAACGGTGGTCAAGGCCCAGGTGCTTGTTCGATGCAGTTGACCAAGCTTAACAGCAAATCCTGTCAATCCTGAAAAATCCTGTTAATCCTGTCTATTAAAAAGTTAATTGTATCAAATGCCGTGGTTTCGCCCATCCCGCAAGGGGGTTTCATGGGGGGCGGGCATTCAATTGCAGGTGGTGGCCTTGATCATTATTCCGGTCAAGCTTGTCCGGAGTGCAAAGGCGTTGCACTCCTTTGGGCGGATCTGGCCGGAACGGTGGTCAAGGCCCAGGTGCTTGTTCGATGCAGTTGACCAAGCTTAACAGCAAATCCTGTAAATCCTGAAAAATCCTGTTAATCCTGTCTATTAAAAAGTTAAAGATCCGCCACAAACGCCCGAATACGCCGAGCCGCGTCGATACATTCATCAAGCGGCGCGACGAGGGCCATGCGGATATGATTTTGGCCGGGGTTGATGCCGTCCACCTCCCGGGAGAGGTAACTGCCGGGCAGTACGGTGACGTTCTGGGTGTCGAACAGGCCGCGGGCGAACTCGGCATCATCAATGGGGGTGCGGGGCCAGAGATAAAAGCCCGCGGGCGGTTTGGTAACCTCCAGCACGCCGTCGAGGATCTCCAGCACCGCGTCGAACTTTTCGCGATAGATCTTGCGATTGGCGATCACATGCCGCTCGTCTCGCCAGGCGCCGATGCTGGCGGCCTGGTGCTGGCCGGGCATGGCGCAGCCGTGGTAGGTGCGGTAGCGAAAGAACTCGCCCAGGATCCGCGCGTCGCCGGCGACGAAGCCGGAGCGCAGGCCTGGCGCGTTGGAGCGTTTCGACAGGCTGTGGAACACCACGCAGCGCTCGAAGGCGTCGTTGCCCATCGCCCTCGCCGCCTGCAATAGTCCGGGCGGCGGGTTGGCCTCGTCGGCGTAGATCTCGGAATAACACTCGTCGGAGGCGATGACGAAGTCATACCGCTGGGCCTTATCGATCAGCCCTTGCAGGGTCGCCAGGTCGATTACTTGTCCGGCTGGGTTGGAGGGGGAGCAAATATATAGAATCTGGCAGCGCCGCCAGGTTGCCTCGTCCACCGCGCCGAAATCGGGCAGGTAGCCGCTCTCCGCGGTGGCCGAGAGAAAGCGGGGCTCGGCCCCGGCGAGAAACGTCGCGCCCTCGTAGATCTGATAGAAGGGGTTGGGCATCAGCGCCAGCGGGTCCTTTGATCGATCGACCACCGCCTGGGCGAAGGCGAACAGCGCCTCGCGGGTGCCGTTGACCGGCAGCACCTGGCGCTCGGGATCCACGCCGCCCTCTCCGAGCTCGAAGCGCCGTAACAACCACGCCGCGATCGCCTCCCGCAGCGCCGGTGAACCCTTGGTGGTGGGGTAGACCGACAGCTGATGCAGGTGGCTCAACACCCCATCGGTCACTACCGCTGGCGTCGGATGCTTGGGCTCGCCGATGGAGAGGGCGATAGGCGCCAGCTCCGCCGGCGGTTGGCAGCCGGCTTTCAGCTTCGCCAGTTTCTCGAAGGGGTAGGGTTGCAGTTTTTCCAGATCGGGGTTCATGAATTCGGGCGGGGCAGCGCGTTGTTGGTCAAGGCGCAAGTATAGGCGATTCGCCGCTTGCGACCAAACCCTTACCCCGCACAGAACTGACAAACGCAGTTTGTCACTCCCGCGTGGTCGATCAAGCGACGCCGAGCTGCGCTCGGCCAGGGGCCGGTTGTCGGCGGGGTGTGCCAATCTATGCAACGTCAGCGTATGACGGCACTACCTTGTTCAGCCCCGAAACCTTTAATCATCTTGACCATGCCCGCCTTTCACCCTTCAAGCTTGCCGCTTCAAACTTCATCCAAACCGCCCCTCCAGATAGCGCCGGGTACGCGCATCCCGCGCGCCGCCCTCGAATAATGGCTCGGTGTCGCCGATCTCGATACAGCGGCCGTCGAGAAAGAAGGCGGTGCGGTCGGCGAGCCGCCGCGCCTGCTGGATCGAGGTGCTGGCGAGGATGATGGTGAGCTCGCTGCGCAGTTGCTCCAGGACATCCTCGATGCGCATGGTGGTGATGGGGTCGATGGCGATCGAGAATTCGTCGAGGATCAGCACCTCCGGCGACTGGGAGAGGGCGCGGGCGATGGTGAGACGCTGCTGCTGGCCGCCGGAGAGCAGCGAGCCATAGTCGTTCAGGCGGTCCTTGACCTCGTCCCACAGCGCGGCGAGGCGCAGGCAGCGCTCGACGATGGCGTCGAGTTCGGCGCGCTCACGAACCCCCGCCAGTTTGGGTCCCAGCGCCACGTTTTCGTAGATGGTAAGGGGCAGGCCGACGGGCAGGGGGAAGACCACGCCGATGCGCCGGCGCAGGGCGTAGAGGTTGCGCAGGGTGCGGATGTCGCGGCCGTTGAAGAGAATCCTGCCCGCCACCTCCATCTTGTCCGTGAAGAGGTCCATGCGGTTAAGGGCCTTGAGGAAGCTGCTCTTGCCGGCGTTGGCGGGGCCGATGATGGCGAAGACCTCGTTCGGGCGGATGGCCAGCGAGACGTCCCGCAGCGCGACCCGCTCGCCGTGGCGAATGGTCAGGTTGTCGACCTGGATCTTGGGTGCTTGCGTTACCACCGTCTGCTCCCGCGCAGCCACAGGCGAAAGCCGATGGAGAGGGCGTTCATCATCAGCACCAGCCCGATCAGCACCAGCGCCACCGCATAGGGCAGGGGCTCGGGCACGCCCGGGACCTGGGTCGAGATGACGAACAGGTGCAGCGACAGGGCCATGGTCTGGTCGAAGACATCCTGGGGCAGCAGCGGCAGGAAGAAGGCCGCGCCGGTGAACATGATCGGCGCGGTCTCGCCGGCGCTGCGCGAAAGCTCCAGGATCACCCCGGTGAGGATACCGGGGACGGCGTTGGGTAGCACCACCCGGCGAATCGTCTGCCAGCGGGTCGCGCCCAGCGTCCAGCAGGCCTCGCGATAGCTCATCGGCACCGCCGCCAGCGCCTCGCGGGTGGTGACGATGATCACCGGCAGCGACATCACCGCCAGCGTCAGGCTCGCCGCCAGGATGCTGGCGCCCAGGCCGAAGAAGAGCACGAAGGCGCCGACCCCGAACAGGGCGTGGACGATGGAGGGGACGCCGGCGAGGTTGATGATGGCGAGGTTGATGAGACGGGTCAGCCAGCCGTCGCCGGCGTATTCGTTGAGGTAGATCGCCGCCGCGACCCCCAGCGGCGCGGCGGCGAGCATCGCCAGACTCACCAGCCAGACGGTGCCGAGCAGCGCCGGCAGGATGCCGCCGGCGGTCATCCCCAGGCGCGGATCGCTGAACAGCAGGTCGAAGGTGAGGGCGGGACCGCCCTTGACGATTAGCGTCGCCAGGATCAACGCCACCGGCAGGATCAGCAGCAGCGTCATCAGCAGAAAGAGGCCGCGCAGCAGGGCCTGGATGCGCCGGTTGCGACGGTTGAGGGGGGTGGTGGCGAACCGTTCCATGGCGCTACTTCCCGCGGATGCCGCGCACGATCAGGTCGGCGCTGAGGTTGATCAGAAAGGTGATCACGAACAGCAGGATGCCGATGGTGAAGAGGGCGCCCCAGTGGTCGGAGCCGGCGGTGGTCTCGCCCAGCTCGGCGGCGATGGTGGCGGTGAGGGCGCGCACCGCGTCGAAGGGGCTGTCGGGGATGTTGATGGCGTGGCCGGTGGCCATCAGCACCACCATGGTCTCGCCGAAGGCGCGGCCCACGCCCAGCAGCACCGCGCCGAGCAGCCCGTTGCGCGCCGCCGGCAGCACCACCTTGTAGATGACTTGCCAACGGGTCGCGCCCATCGCCTCCGCCGCCTCGCGATAGCGGTCGGGCACCGCCTTGAGGGCGTCCTCGGCGATCGAGGTCATGATCGGCGTCGCCATCAGTCCCAGCAGGATGCCGGCATTGACGATGTTGAGCCCCACCGGGATGTCGAACAGGGCGATGAGCAGCGGGTTCATCACCGACAGGCCGATGAAGCCCCACACTACGGAGGGGATGGCGGCGAGCAGTTCGACCAGGATCTTCAGCGCCTCCCGGGCGCGTTCGCCGGCGAATTCGCCGATGTAGATCGCCGCGCCAAGGGAGAAGGGGATGGCGGTGAGCATCGCCAGGCCGGTGACCGAGGCGGTGCCGGCGAGCATGGCGAGGATGCCGTACTCCGGGTCGTATTCGTCGCTGGGGGTCCAGTATTGGGTGGTGAAGAATTCGCCGGCGTCGAAACGGGTGGTGATGAAGCCCATCCCTTCGTGGGTGATGAAGGCGAAGATGCCGATGATGAAGAGGATGGCGGAGATGCCGCCGAGAAACAGCAGCCACTCCACCCCCTTGTCGATGTACCAGGCGGCGTCGCGGCGGTCGCAATCACCGTGAAGCGTCGTGTCCCGGGCAAAGGGCGAGGTCCGGTCGCTCATGTCGGATTGTCGCCCCGCAGCAGCTTCATGAGTTCGGCGATGCGAAAGGTCAGTTCGCGGTGGATCTCGGCCAGCCGCTGCTCCGGCGCGGGGTCGTCCGGCGCCGGCGGCCGCCCCAGGTCCCACTCAATGAAGGCGGTGTGGAAGGGGATGGGGTGGATATGTTTGCGGGGATCCCCTTCCAGACTGACGATGACGTGGTGACGGGCCAGCTCGCGGCTGGAGGCGTCGATGGGGGCGGGGCGAGCATCCTTCAGGGGGATGCCTAGTCCCGCCATGAAGCGCAGCATCTCGGGATTGGCGTGCTCGGCGGGGCGGCTGCCGGCGCTGGCGTAGCGACCCACGCGGGGGTGGTTGGCGGCGGCGATCGCCTGGGCCATCAGGCTCAGGCAGGCGTTGTCCTGGTCGATGAATAGCAGCGAGTAGACCTTGGCCGGCTTGGTCTCGCCGGTGAGGGCGAAGAGGTTGTCTTCGCAGATGTTCTTGGCGTGGTCGGCGACCCGTTTCAGTTGGGCGAGGATGGCGAAGATGGCGAACTTGTCCCGATCCTCGGCGGTGTAGCGGTTGCCGATCAGGCGCGCGTAGATGCCGTTGAGGGTAATCTCCAGCCGCGCCGGTTGGGGCATCGCCGCGCGTGCCAGTGTCTCGTTGCCGTCATAAAAGGCGGCGAGGGCGCGGTGCAGCATGTCGCGCACCTCGCCGGCGATGGTCTCGATCTCCTGGGCGGCGGCGCGGGAGAGGGGCTGGCTGAGTTGCAGAGACTCGCGGGCGATGGTGACCGCGTAGTCACCGATGCGCTCCAGCGCCAGATTGATGCGCATGATTGCGCTGATCATGCGCAAGTGGCCGGCGCTGGGCTGGTGGCGGGCGATGAAGGCGTGGCTCAGGCGGTCGATCTCGCGCATGCGGCGGTTGACCGGATGATCCGCCAGCACCGTCTCGTTGGCCAGTCGGGCGTCATCGGTCAGCAGCGCGTGGAGGGCGTTCTGCAACATCTGCTCCGCCATGTCGCCCAGCACCCGCAGCTGTCCCTTAAGCTGCTCCGCGTCCTGTTGCAAACGTCTTTCGTAGAGCGACATGGTTCTCCTAACCGTGGTTGGGGCGCGCCTTGTCATCGTGACAGTGTACCTCACGAATCGGCGCGTAGCCCATTTCATACAGGATGCACTGACCCGCGTCGCCGCGGATCCAGTCGATATAGGCCTTGATCTCCCCCCTCGGTTCGCCGTTGGTGTACATCAGCAGCGGCCGCGACAGCGGATAACCGCCGGTGCTGGCGCTGGCGATATCGGGGGTGACGCAAACCTCGCCCGGCGCGGCGATGCAGGCCATGCGAACCTGGTCGTTGGCGTAGGCGAGGCCGCTGTAGCCGATCGCGCAGGGGGTCTTGCTCACCAGGTCGACCACATTGCGGGAGCCGTGCATCTCCAGCGCGCCCTGACGGTATTTGCCGCGCCCCAGCACCTCGCCGCGAAAATAGGCGTAGGTGCCGGAGTTGTTCTGGCGGCTCACCACGACCACCTCGTCGCTGGGACAGCCGGGCACGGGATCGCCGAACTGGGACCAGCGGCGGAGGCCGCCGTCGCGGATGTAGATTTCACGCAGTTGGTCCATGGTCAGTCGCCGATTGGGGTTGTCAGGATGCAGATAGACCGCTACCGCGTCATAGCCCGCCACATGTCGCAGCGGATGCAGGCCCCGTTGCCGCGCCAGCTCCAGTTCGCCCTGGCGCATGGCGCGACTGGCGTTGGCGATATCCACGTTGCCGTCGAGCATGGCGGCGATGCCGTTGCCCGAGCCACCGCCATTGACGGCGATGGAGAGGCCACCGCGCATCCCGCTGTAGGCCGCCGCCCACGCCTGGGCGACGTTGACCAGGGTGTCCGAGCCCTTGATCTGTATCGACTGCTGCGCCAGGACGGTTGTCGCCAGTAGCAGCGGGAACAGAGCCGCGGCGAAACGTCTGAACATTCCGATCCTCCCCTCGTAAAGTGGTTCAGTGTATGACAGAGGAATGACGTTTTGGTGACGGTCGTTGTAACAAGATGCATCGCGGCCGGCGCCGCCAGCCCTTCCAGGGGTGACGCTCTTCCTCGCGCCCGACAATAGCGACGCGTCTGGCCTGGGTGACGGCCCGCGTCGCCCCCGCGTGATCGTCGATTTCGCCAAGGCAGTTGATTTTTTCCAGTCCAGTGGCGAGAATGCGCGGCCGACTAAAAAGACCAACGATAGTCCAGGGCATCGTCCTGTCAGATGTAGATAACTTGCAAAACGAGGAACAACCCCATGAAACTGATTCTACTGGGCGCCCCCGGCGCCGGCAAAGGCACCGTCGCGAAGCGGCTGATGGCCATCGACGGATCCGTGCAGATCTCCACCGGCGACATCCTGCGCGCCGCGGTCAAGGAAGGTACCGACCTGGGCAAGAAGGCCAAGGAATACATGGATGCCGGCGACCTGGTACCCGATGACCTGATCATGGGCATCATGGAGGAGCGTTTGCAGGAAGACGATTGCAAGGCCGGCTTTCTGCTCGACGGCTTTCCGCGTACCATCCCCCAGGCCGAGGCCCTCAAGGGCGTAATGGCCAAACTCGGCATCACCCTCGGCGGCGCGATCAACCTGGACGTGCCCCGTGACGTGATCCTCGACCGCCTCACCACCCGTCGCACCTGCGTCGACTGCGGCGCCATCTACAACGTCAAATCCATGCCGCCCAAGGTGGAAGGCGTCTGCGACAAGTGCGGCGGCCAGGTCGTCCAGCGTGATGACGAGACCGAAGAGGCGATCTCCAATCGTCTCGACGTCTACAACGAAAAGACCGCGCCGCTGGTCGATTTCTACGACAAGGAAGGGCTGTTGTTCACCGTTACCAGCACCTCCAGCGACGAGGTGGTGGACGCCGTCAAGCAGAAGCTTGGGCTCTAAGCGACTGAATCGCAACAAAACCGTTGCCGGATTGATGGGCCGTGCGCGACTTGGGGCGGGGCGTTCGCAAGCGGGGATAAAAGCCGCTTATAGACGCCGCCAAAAATACTGAGTGGCGCGCCGGGTGGCGAATCTATATGGTTTAGCGCCCAGACTGGTGAAGGAGTCGCCATCCCGAATCGCGGGACGCGGGCCTGGGGCTCGCGACAGGGAAGCCAACAACCGATAACAATTCTGCCGCCGGACTTCCCGGCGGGGATTTTCGGGTTCGTCGTACGGGCGAACCGCTCACTGCAGTGACATACTAGGAGAAGACCACCATGCCAACATTTGTGCGTACTGAAAAGTGCGATGGCTGCAAAGGCCAGGACAAGACCGCTTGCATGTACATCTGCCCGCATGACCTCATGAAGCTGGACAAGGACGGTTCCGAGACCGGCCACGCCATGAAGTCCTACAACCAGGAGCCGGATCAGTGCTGGGAGTGCTATTCCTGCATCAAGATCTGCCCTCAGCAGGCCATCGAAGCCCGCCCCTACGCCGACATCGTGCCGATGGGCGGTTCCGTACAGCCCCTGCGTGGTACCGACTCCATCATGTGGACCATCAAGTTCCGCAACGGCACCATGAAGCGCTTCAAGTTCCCCATCCGCACGACTCCGGAAGGTTCCATCGACCCGTACGGCGACAAGGCCGAGGCCGACATGGCGAAGATTGCCGAGCCGGGCTTCTTCAACCACATGGAGCAGAAAGGCTACCGTGCTGGCGATCCCGCCGAGCTGATCCGCAAGTAATTGCAACCAGCTTCGTACACAGAACCTCAAACGAAATCAAGCAGAGGAATAGATAATGGCTGAATTCGGAAATCCGGAAGTCGTACAAGAAGAAGTCGACATCCTTATGATCGGCGGTGGCATGGCTTGCTCCGGCGCCGCCTACGAGATTGGCCCCTGGGTCAAGGCCGCTGGCGGCGACATCAAGGTGAAACTGGTCGACAAGGCCGCCATGGATCGCTCCGGCGCCGTGGCCCAGGGCCTCTCCGCCATCAACACCTACATCGGCTCCGAGCAGGATCCCGCCGACTACGCGCGCATGGTCTCCAACGACCTGATGGGCATCACCCGCGACGACCTGGCCTACGACCTGGGCCGTCACGTCGACGAGTCGGTGCACCTGTTCGAAGAGTGGGGCCTGCCCATCTGGAAGCTGGACGAAAACGGCGAGCGTCATGACGGCTCCAAGGGCCTGACCCCGCTGAAGGACGGCGGCAAGCCCGTACGCTCCGGCAAGTGGCAGATCATGATCAACGGCGAATCCTACAAGTGGATCGTCGCTGAAGCCGCGAAGAAGGGCCTGGGCATGGAGAACATCCAGGAGCGTATCTTCATCGTCAAGCTGGTCAACGACAAGAACGACAAGAACCGCATCGCCGGCGCCGTCGGTTTCTCCGTTCGCGAGCACAAGCTGTACGTCTTCAAGGCCAAGGCCATCCTGCTGGCCGCTGGCGGCTGCGTCAACATCTTCCGTCCCCGCTCCGTGGGTGAAGGTCAGGGCCGTGCCTGGTACCCGGTCTGGAACGCCGGTTCCACCTACGCCATGGCCGCCGAAGCCGGCGCCGAGCTGACCATGATGGAAAACCGCTTCGTACCGACCCGCTTCAAGGACGGTTACGGTCCCGTGGGCGCCTGGTTCCTGCTGTTCAAGTCCCAGGCCACCAACGCCTTCGGCGAGACCTACATGACCAAGAACAAGCACATGCTGGACGACTATCCTCCGTATGGTCAAGCTGCCGTGCCTGCTTCCTGCCTGCGTAACCACCTCATGCTCAAGGAGATGAAGGACGGTAACGGCCCCATCTGGATGGACACCGTGACCGCCCTCGCCAAGCTGCGCGAGACCCTCTCCCCCCGCGAAGTGAAGCATCTGGAAGCCGAAGCCTGGGAAGACTTCCTCGACATGTGTATCGGGCAGTGCGGCATCTGGGCCGGCGAGAACATCGAGCCGGAGAAGAAGAACTCCGAACTGATGCCGACCGAGCCGTACCTGCTGGGCTCCCACTCCGGTTGCTGCGGCATCTGGACCTCCGGTCCGGAAGACGTTGGCGCGCCTACCGAAGAGACCGAAGCCGGCGTTCCCGAGCACCTGCCTTCCGGCTGGAACTGGGGCTACCGCGGCATGACCACCGTCAAGGGTCTGTTCACCGCCGGTGACGGCGTTGGCGCCTCCGGTCACAAGTTCTCCTCCGGTTCCCACGCCGAAGGTCGCATGGCCGCCAAGGCCATGGTCAAGTACGTGATGGACAACAAAGACCTGAGCCCCGAGCTCGACACCGACGTGGACACCCTGATCGAAGAGATCTACCGCCCGGTGAAGAACTACATGGAGCACAAGGACTACAGCACCGCGATCGATGTGAACCCCAACTACATCACCCCGCGGATGCTCCAGTTCCGTCTTCAGAAGATCATGGACGAGTATGTGGCCGGCGTCGCGACCTACTACACCACCAACGAGCACATGCTTGAGCTGGCCGAGCACAAACTCGAAATGCTCAAGGAAGACGCCCTGAAGATGCGTGCCAAGGACCTGCATGAACTGCTGCGTGCCTGGGAGAACTACCACCGCATCCTCACCGCCGAAGCCCACATGAAGCACATCCAGTTCCGTCAGGAGTCCCGTTATCCGGGCTTCTACTACCGCATGGACAAGAACTTTGTCGATGAGGAGAACTGGCACTGCTTCGTCAACTCGATCTACGACAAGGAAAGCAAGAAGTGGACCTGCTTCAAGCGCGCCCATGTCGATATCGTCGACAAGTCCAAGCTGTTCAAGCCCGCTTCTCACTAAGAGGCGGACAGAACTAGCCCAGGGCTAGAAAAGGCCCGGTCGCCGCAAGGCGGCCGGGCCTTTTTCGTTTTTCAGGATCCCAGTGGTTGGCGCCGGCGAGGGGCGAGCCGATCGACGTGGTACCCTTGGCGACTGGGACGGCTGCGCCAAAGTGTTGCTCGGATCTCTCACTGAGACACAGAAGATCACGGAGGAGGATTGCTCCGTGCGCTCCGGTCACCCATGAGCGATCTTGGGTTTGGCCATGCCGGGAAAACTGATGCGCGGCTGCGCGAGTAGCGCCGGGTTGAAACAGTGGAAGCATCGCTCCGCGGCGCGTGGGAACGTGAACCCCGTCGCCAGTGAGCGTGCATAAACCATGACTGTTCGACTATCATGGGCGGTTGGGAGGGCCTGTCATGATCAGGGGTGTGAGTCCTCACCATTTCACCCGTTCGCCGATACCAGAGGAGAGTGTGATGGCGGTAGAAAAAAAGATCGCGCTTTTGATCGACTGCGACAACGTCAGTTACAAGTCGATTGAAGGGGTGATTGATGAGTTATCAAAATATGGCAAGGTTATCATCCGAAATGCCTATGGCAACTGGAAAAGCGAGGGCCTGAAAGGGTGGGAGGAGAAGCTTCATCCCCATGCGATCAAACCGATACAGCAGTTTGCGTATACGAAAGGGAAAAACGCGACGGACGCGGCCATGATCATCGATGCGATGGATCTGCTGTACACGAAAAACATCGATGCCTTTGCGCTGATGACCAGTGATTCTGATTTCACGCCTCTGGTCATGCGGATATTGTCCAATGGTATCGCGGTTTACGGATTTGGCGAGAAGAAAACCCCGCTACCCTTCGTAAAGGCCTGTTCTCAGTTTATCTTTACCGAGAATATCGAGCAGGCGGAGAGCGAGGAGAAGGAGGAGGCCGAGGGGCATTCCAAGAAGTCGAGAAACGAGCTGCGCAAGGATGCGGGCCTGGTGAGGTTGTTGAGAACGGCGGTTGAGCAGGCGTCGGGGGAGGATGGCTGGTCGCACCTGGGGCAGGTGGGCCAATACATCTCCAACAAGACGTCGTTTTCTCCGGTGAACTATGGGTACAAGAAGCTCGGCGACCTGATCAGGGTAAGCGATCTCTTCGATATCGAGATGAGAAACGATAATTCCGTTATGTACATCCGGGATTCGCGCAAGTCGTGATGCCCCCTTCCGTCACGATTCGAGCGGCCTCGGTCGCGACCGAGCCAGCGTCACGGCAGCTGCCTTACGCCAGGCATCCACGAGATAAGCGGAACAAGCATTCTGAAAACAGCGGCTATTGACGGGCTCGATAAGCCCCTTGTTTTGCCATTTTGCGGGTATTTGCTCCGCGGAAAGCCAGGCGCGAGATATTAAGGAGGTGACGGGGGAAGAGTGATAAGCTATCCACGTCTCATAACCTTATCAGGAGAAGATCATGGGTTACCTTGCTCGGGGACTGTTGCTGTTGGCCTTTCTGGCCCCCTTGTCCGCGTTGGCGGGCTGGATGGATCGGTTCGAAGAAGAAGCGCTTGGTTTTGGCATGGAGACCGCGGTGGAGAATGCGCTGGACGATGATGTGACGGTGAGGGATATACTTGGCTACGCTGTCAGTCATAGGGAATTATTTAACGAGAGTGTAGTTTTGAGGGCCCTCTACTGTGCCGGAGCGGATCGGGAGGAGGTGCGAGAGGAGGCGGATCGGCTTGGGATTAGCGTGGAGGAGGTCTCGGTAGCGCTGGAGGAGGCTATCGCGGAGTGCCCGTCCAAGCAGTCGCTGACGGATCGGGATATGGTTGAAACACCGCTGGGGAGCGATCCCGCTGGCGTTGACGCGATTTCTTTGCCTTTGCCACCGACGGATCCTCAGGCGCCGCTATCGCAATAGGTGTGAGACCGAGAAGAGAAGTTGCAGGGTCTGGGGGTTGCCATGAACGAGGGTGAAAAGCCCTACGCCGAGTCCTGTGACGAGAACGGCGCGCCGATCGAGGCGGTGCTGCGCGCCCGATTGCCCGCCGAGGGGCGGCTGCTGGAGATCGGCAGCGGTACCGGGCAGCATGGGGTGCGCTTCGCCGCCGCCTTTCCCGGGATTGTCTGGCAGACCAGCGACCGCCGGGAGCATCATGCGGGCATCCAGATGTGGCTCGACGAGGCGGGGCTGGCTAACCTGTTGCCACCCATCGCCCTGGATGTGCTGAGCGATCCCTGGCCGGAATCCTGGTTCGACGCCATCTTCTCCGCCAACACCGCCCACATCATGCCGGTAGAGGGGGTGGAGGCGATGTTTCGGGGCGTCGCGGGGGTGTTGTCGCCAGGCGGGCTTTTTCTCCTCTATGGCCCCTTCATGTACGATGGACGGCATGTGAGCGAAGGCAACCAGCGCTTCGACCAGTGGCTGAAGGGTGTCGAGCCCCATCGCGGCGTGCGGGATGTGGGCTGGCTGAAGGCGTTGGCGGAACCCCTTGGCCTGGCGCTGGAGGAGGATGTGGAGATGCCGGTGAACAACCGGATCCTGGTGTGGCGACGGGAGGAGGTTGGTCGTTCCTGATGTTCGCCTGGGGCATGGGGCGGCTTGACGAGGGGGGAGGGTGTTGGAATCATCCGTTGGCGCGTCAAGCCGCCGGCCCCCGACTTCACACTTCAAACCACCCCCTTCAGACTTCCACTCACCACTCCCGATTGGCCTTCGCCGCCGCTTCACGCGCCCGCCGGCTGGCCATCTCCTCGCGCAGGCGCCTGGCCTTCGCCCGCTCCTCCCGCAGCTTGCTTTCCCGAATCACCCGGTCCCGCTCGACGCTGTCGAGGGCCTTGAGGCGGTCGGCGGCCTGGTGTTCGCTCTCGCCGGCGGGGCGCAGGTCGAGGTGGCTCAGCAGCAGCCGAATCAGCTCTTCGCGCCGCTCCGGATCGGAGACGAACTTTTCCGCGTCGATCAGCGCCGCGAGCGGGTCGAGGGTCTCCCTTAACAGCGCCGCCATGGGTTCGGCGAAATCGGGGCGGTCATGAAACCAGGGGTCGTAGAGCACCCAGCAACTGATCAGGGTGAGGCGGGCGCGGTTACGCTGGCCCTTGGTCTCCGGGCGGTAGGCGCGGGCGACGGCGGCCTCCGGCGGTTGGCCGCCGATGGCCAGCAACAGATCCGCCACCACCGCCGGCAACTCCACCTCGCCGCGACCGCGGATGCGGGGCTCGGCGAGGAAGGGGCGGGGCGTCTCCGCCAGACGGCGGGTCAATGTGTCGAGTTGCGGGCCTTCACTTTGCACGGGCTTGGTCCTTGTCGATATGTTAACCGCAGATTTCGCTGATTGACGCAGATTGGTCAGTTGGAGCTTATCAGGGCCATGGAGCTTGAATTATCTTTGGCAGTCAAAATACTTGTCACTCCATTTCCCACCTGAGTCTAGGCAGGCATCTACCAATAAAAACCCCTTAATTGCTGGATAGCCAATAGCCACGGCTGCAATGACTAGCCAGATATACGGGCGTTTCTGTTTACTATTCGAGGTTTTCGGCTTTAAAGCCTTGGATGCAAAT
>JAABSM010000008.1 GCA_011390365.1 Gammaproteobacteria bacterium | reverse complement strand
GGTCGCTATAGAATCCGAACTCGGATTCTAGCGTGCGGGATGCCCTTCCAGCAATCGGTGTATAGGTGTACGATTACATGAGCTTTTTTTGGATTTCGGCAGAAATACTGCTGGGCTGAGATCAGGGGGTCTGAACTACAACCCGGACTGGGCCGTCGCCTTCGAAGAGAGCAAGGTCCGGCACGTCTACTTCATCGCCGAAACCAAGGGCTCCATGTCCAGCCTGGACCTGCGTACCATCGAACATTCCAAAATCGAATGCGCCCGCCGGTTCTTCGCCAGGATTACATCGGAGCAGGTGAAGTATGACGTGGTGGATAGTTACGACAAGTTGCGGGAACTGGTGAATTGAGTGAGTCTCGGAATTGAGGGGAACTGTAGCCTAAGACAATAAAAAAGGGGTTAGATTTTCATCTAACCCCTTGATTATAATGGTGGGCCATGAAGGATTCGAACCTTCGACCAATGGATTAAGAGTCCACTGCTCTACCAGCTGAGCTAATGGCCCGAGAGACTCGGTTGTGGCGGCTCGGTCGCGTTGTGGTTCGACCGTTTTGCCTTCGCTGGATCTGTGTTTGGCAGCCCGCGTGGCTGGCGATTCAAGCGAACTAGGCGGCGCATTATACACGCTTCTGGCTTTGGCACAACCGCTGATTTGTCTCTTGGCCTTGCGATGGCGCTGGTGTGTTGCGGAAGTTGAAGACGGGTGGAGAACTCATTTCCGGGACCGCGCGATCTCAGGCTCTTGAGCCCACGGCCCAACCCCTTTCTCGCCGGGAAAGAGGCTTTTAAGGGGGCGTCGCGGGGTTGTCCGCCTGCCAGTGCGCGGATTTGCCGCCGGCCTTTTCGAGCAGGCGGACGCCGTCGATGCGCATGCCGCGGTCGATGGCCTTGCACATGTCGTAGATGGTGAGGAGGGCGATCTGGGCGGCGGTGAAGGCCTCCATCTCGACGCCGGTGGGGCCGGTGGTCTCCACCTGGGCCTGGCAGCGGATGCGGTTGGCCTCTTGCTCGATGCTCAGGTCGATGGCGACGTGGCTGATGGGGATGGGATGGCAGAGGGGGATGAGGTCGGCGGTGCGTTTGGCGGCCATGATGCCGGCGATGCGGGCGACGCCGAGTACGTCGCCCTTTTTGTGGGCGCCCTGTTCAATCCGTTCCAGGGTGGCGGGCCGCATGGTGATGTAGCCTTCGACCCGGGCGATGCGACGAGTGGCGGGCTTGTCGCCGACGTCGACCATGTGCGCCTCGCCCTCGGCGTTGAAGTGGGTGAGTTGCGTCACAGGCGGTCTCCCATGGGTTCGACCAGTACCGGTTCGCCATCCTGGGCGCCGCTGGACTCCTCGGGGAGGATGATGAGGCAGTTGGCCTTGGCGAGGGAGGTGAGGAGGTGGGAGCCCTGGGCGCCGACGCCGCGCACCACCGGCGCGCCGCTGTCGTCGGCGGCGAGTATGCCGCGCTGGTACTCGCGGCGCCCGGGGCGTTTGCGCAGGTCCCCCTTCAAGGGGACGAGGAAGCGCAGCGGGGGGTGGGGGTGTGCGCCGCCCATGCGCTTGAGGGCGGGGAGCACGAACTGGCGCAGGGTGATCAGGGCGGAGACCGGGTTGCCGGGCAGGCCGAAGAAGCGGGTCTTGCCCAGTGCGCCGTAGGCGAGGGGCTTGCCGGGCTTGATGGCGATGCGCCAGAGTTCGACCTGGCCGATTTCGTCAAGGATCTCCTTGATGTAGTCGGCCTCGCCTACGGATACGCCGCCGGAGGTGATGAGCATGTCGGCAAACTGGGCGGCCTGTTCGAAGGTGCGGCGCACCTGTTCGCGGTCGTCGGCGATGATGCCGAGGTCGATGATCTCTAGCGGCAGTTGCCGCAGTTCGGCGGTGAGGAGGGCGCGATTGCTGTCGTAGATGTCGCCGGGGCCGAGGGGGGCGTTGGCGAGTTTGAGTTCGTCGCCGGTCGAGCAGATCGCTACCCGGGGGCGGCGACGGGTGTAGATGGCGTCGAGGCCGATGGAGGCGGCGAGGGCGAGTTCGGCGCTGCCCAGGCGCGTACCGGCGGCGAGGATGCGATCACCGCGGCGGTAGTCCTCGCCGGGGTGGCGGACGTTTTCGCCCGCTTGATGGCCCGCGCCGATGGTGATTCGGTCGCCGTCTCGCTCCACCCGCTCCTGCATGATGACGGTGTCGGCCCCGTCGGGGACCACCGCGCCGGTCATGATGCGAATGGACTGGCCGGCTTGCAGGGCGCCATCCCAGGGTTCGCCGGCAAAGGAGCGGCCGACCAGGTCGAGGGTCGCCTTGCCTTCGGCGGGCAGGTCCTCGCCGCGCAGCGCGTAGCCGTCCATGGCGGAGTTGCGGTGGGGCGGCTGGTCGCAGGGGGCGAGGAGGTCTTCCGCGAGGATGCCGCCGCGGGCGTCATGCAGCGGGGTGCGCTGTTTGCCGATCAGGGGGTCGATGGTGGAGAGGATGCGCGTCAGCGCCTCGTCGACGGATATCAGCGGTTGCTTGCTCATGGGGTAAACTTCCGTTTGTTGCCTGTGCCGGGTGTGGCGATTGTCAGATGGCCGATGGCGACACACTTTAATCCAGATCATTTTGGGGAACAAATGGTACTGCCGGGTCCAGCTCGTTCGGGAATGGGACAAGCTTGATGAGTGGCGCGCGGCGGTACCAGTGGAGGGGCGATCGGGTGGAGCGGATGCGACAGTGGCTGGAGCGGTGGGTTGACGAGTCGCCGGGACGGGTCGCCTGGCATACGCCGATGGGGCCGATACGTTATCAGGCGTTGGGGGACGCGGTATCCCGGATGGGGGCGCGCTTTGGTGAGGCGGGGATCGGCCCTGGGCAGGTGATCGCCCTGGATGTCGATGAGGTCGTGGAGGCGGCGTTGCTGATGCTGTCGGCGATGCTCCACGACATCGCCGTCTTTCCACTGGATCCGCGCCTGCCGGGCGAGAGCCGTGAGCGGCTTGTGCGACAGGCGGGGGTGGAGTGGCTGGCGGAGTCTTGCGTCGGCATATTTTCAGGCATTTGCGCCCTTACCCCAACCTATCTCCCGCGGGGAGAGGGGCTTTTGCGGCAGTCTTCCGCGGAGAGAGGGGGCGCTCGGATCGGAGACCTGCGATTGCTGATCGCCACCAGCGGCAGCAGCGGCGACCCCAAGGCGGTGATGCTCGACGAGGGGAATCTGGCGGCGGCGGCGGCGGCCTCCGCCGAGCGTATCCCCTTGCGCGAGGATGATCGCTGGTATTGCTGTTTACCGTTGTTCCACATCGGCGGTCTCGCCATCCTGCTGCGGGCCTTGCGCGCCGGTTGCGGGGTGGTGCTGGATCGACGCTTCGAGGCGGGGCGGGCGCTGGATGCCATGGCGCGCCATGGCGCGACCCACGTCTCGCTGGTTCCCACCATGCTCTATCGGTTGGTTGCCAGCGGTCGGCGGGCGCCGGCGACGTTGCGGGTGGCGCTGGTCGGCGGCGCGGCCCTGGAGGAGCGGTTATTCGCGCGGGCGCTGGCGCTGGGTTGGCCCCTCCATGTCAGTTATGGCATGAGCGAGTGCGGTTCCCAGGTGGCGACCTGGACGCCGGGGGATGGGGGCTGGTCGCCGGGGTGCGCGGGTCGGCCCGTGCCGGGTTGCCGGGTGGAGTCGCTGGAGGGAGATGGGGCGGCGGGCGGCAGGATCCGCATCGCCGGCGCGATGGTGATGCGCGGCTATGCCAACCCGGCGCGCCGCGGCGGCGATGGACTGGACGGGGAGGGCGGCTTCGTCAGTGAGGATCTGGGCCGGCTGGATGCCGAGGGACGGTTGCGGGTGGTCGGGCGGGCGGGGCGGTTTCTCAACCGCGGCGGGGAGAAGCGCTCGCTGGCCGAGATCCGGGAGCGGATGGGGCGACACCCCGAAATACAGGAGCTGGAAGTGGCGGCGGTGAGTGACCCGGAGTGGGGCGAGGTGGCGGTGTGCCTCTATCGCGGCGAGGTGGATGAGGCGGCGCTGGCGCGTTGGGCGCGGCGGAATATCCCCCAGCCCTGGCGACCCCGGCGTTTTGTTCGGATTGCGGCGATGCCGTTGTTGGCCAGTGGCAAGGTCGATTATGGGGCGTTGCGGCGGTTGGCGGAGTCGTCATGAGGGGAATCTGAGGCTGTCTGGAGGCGTTACCCGTTTGTCTTGGCAGTCCCTCTCATGGCGCGCCGCGCTGCGCCCGGTTCTCTCCCGCTTGGTCAGTGCGGGTTTGGGCGCGCGCAATCGTCGAGGCTTTTTCAGGACAACCCATGTCGCTTGATCATGCGATAGATGTTGCGCTCACTGACACCCAACACCTGGGCGATGGCGGCGCGGTGGCCCTGATACTTGTCCAGCAACTGCGCAAGATATTCACGCTCGATCTCATCCAGGCTGGGTTCGTGCTCGAAGGTCAGGCTGACCGCCCCCGGCGGTGGTTTGCAACCGTTGCCGAAGCTTAGATGCTCGGGGGCGATGGTGCGGCCGTCCCGAGACAGGATGATGGCCCGCTCCACGACGTTCTTCAGTTCTCGGATGTTGCCGGGCCAGTCGTAGCCGCATAACTGCTTTATCGCCGCCGTGCTCAAGCGCTTTTCGACGCGTCGGGAAAAGTTGTGGTTGCGGATGAAATGATCCGCCAGCAGGGGGATGTCGTCGCGCCGCTCCCGAAGCGGCGGTACCCGCACCACGAAGGCGCTCAGACGGTAGTAGAGATCGGCCCGGAAAGTACCCTCCTGACTCATCGTCTCCAGATCCCGATTGGTCGCCGCCACCACTCGCACATTGGAGGTGAGGTCCTTGGTGCCGCCCAGGCGGCGGAACATTCCGGTCTCCAGAAAACGCAGCAGCTTGGCCTGCACCGGCGGTTCGATCTCGCCGATCTCATCGAGGAACAGGGTGCCGCCGTTGGCCCCCTCGATCAGTCCCTTCTTCTGGCGATCGGCGCCGGTAAAGGAGCCCTTTTCGTGGCCGAAAAGCTCCGACTCGAACAGCTTTTCCTGAAGGGTGCAGCAGTCCACCGCGACGAAATTACGCTTGGTGCGCGGACCGTGGCGATGAATCGACTGGGCCACCAGCTCCTTGCCGGCGCCGCTCTCCCCCTGAATCAGCACCGTCATGTCACTTGGGGCCACCGCCTCGATCAACTCCTGCACCCCGTTCAGGGCGTTGCTGTCGCCGACCATGGCGTGGCGCTGGTTCCGCGCCTGCAACCGCGCCTTGCAGAACTGGTGATCCTGGCGCAGCTCGGCGGTCTCGAGTACGCGCGCGACCACCAGCTCCAACTCCTCCGCATCCACCGGCTTGGTCAGATATTCCGCCGCGCCCTCCTTGATCGCATGGACGGCGCTGCGCACCGAGCTGTGGGCGGTGAGAATGATCACCGGGAAGCTTGCCGCCAACTCCGGCAGCAACTCCAGACCGTCGGCGTCAGGGAGGCGCACGTCCATTAACACCAGGCTGGGCTCGCGGTTCGCCAGATAGTCTTGCGCCCGCCGCCAGTCAGTGACGCCTTGGGTCTGATAGCCCATCCTCTTCAATTGCTCGACCAGCAGGCGGTTCAGCACGCGATCGTCTTCCAGTACCAGGATGCTTTGACTCATTCCACCTCACCCCCTTGCAACTTGTCGCAATCCGCACTCGCGAAAAGCAGGCGAAAACAACTCCCTTCGCCGGCTTCACTGATCACTTCGATACGCCCGCCATAACGCTTGACGATGCCGAGCACGATCGGCAGCCCCAGTCCACTGCCATGGCTATGATCGGCGCGATCGCTGAAGAAGGGTTCGAAGATTCGTTGTTGTTTTTCCACATCCATGCCAATGCCGTTATCGGCGAAGCGCAATTCCACTTCGCCCTCGCTCAGGCGACTGGAGATCTCCAGGCGTCCCCCTTGCGGCATGGCGAAGAAGGCGTTCTGCACCAGGTTCAGCACCACCATGCGCAAATCGCTGTCGTCGGCGATGATGCGTGGCGAGGGTGCGACCAGGCGTTGTTCGATGCGAATGTCGCGGGACTCTCCCTCCCGCGCCAACAGCGAGAGGGTCTCGGCAATGGCGCGATTCACCTCGACCAGCGTCGGCCGCTCGCCAGGTAGATTACTCAGCCGCAGCAGGCGTTCGGCGACATCAATGCAGCGGTCGATCTCTCCTTCCACCAGTTGTAAGTATTCGTTTATGTTTTCCGGTTCTTGCTCGGCCCGCAGTCCCTGTAACGCGAGGCGTATCGATCCCAGGGGGTTGCGAATCTCGTGTCCCACCCCGGCCGCCAGCTGGCCTAGGCTGGCCAGACGGTTCTCATGGGAGAAGCGCACCTCCCGGCGCAGATCGCGGATCGATTCTACCACCAGCCGTCGCCCGTTGATGACCAGCGGCGCGGCGTAGATCTCCACCGGGTAGGGCGCGCCCGCCGGGTTCTGATGCTGTTGCAGGGTGCGCAGCGGCTGATCCCGCTCCGCCAGCTCAACCACCGGGCAAGTGATAAGGGTGCGTGGGCAGGGACGCGTGGCCTGGTAGGAGTGACGGTAGCACAAGCCCCCCATCGCCTCGCCATCCATCCCCACCAGCTCGCGGTACGCCGCATTGGCGGTAACGATTCGATACGCGTCGTCGATGACCCGAATCGCATCCGGGTCGGCGTCGATCAGTGCCTGCAAGTAGGCCTCGTTCTCCTTAAGATCGCTGAGGGTGCGATCGAGCCGCTCCGCCATGCGATTGAAGGTCGTACCCAGTTGCGCCAGCTCATCCCGCCCGACCAGCGCGGCTCGCCGGGTCAGGTCGCCTTCGCCCAGGGCATGGCTGCACTCCGCCAATTGCGCAACCGGCTTCAACACGAATCTGCGCATGAACCAGAGGCCGCCGATGATATTGATCAGTACCACCATGGCGCCCGATGCCATCAACAGCAGCGTGGTGGCGCGGGCCTTGCGCCGAATCGAGGCCGCGTCATAATCCACCACCAGTATGCCATTGATCGGTTTATCCTCAATCGGCCCGTGGCACTCGATGCAGGGCGACCGGTTGGGTACCGGGTTGACGCTGCGCAGCACCTCGTGTTGTTGGTGGTCGACGGTGAACAGAGAGAAACGTTGCCTGGTTCGATCGGCGTGGCAGCCAGTGCAGGAGGGATCGCGGTCGCGCGCGAAGCGGTGACCGAGGTACTGGGCATCAGAGGCGAATCGCACCTCGCCGGCGGGGTTGAGGATCATCACCCCGTGAATGCCCTGCTGCTCGCCAAGCCGCGCGACGATCTCGCCAAGCCCCGCCAGGTCTCGCTTCAACATCGCGTTTTCCAGTGAGGTTTGCAGCAGGCGATTGACCTGCTCCGAGGCATCGGCCCTTTCCTGCTTCAATTGCCCCCGATATAGCCCCAGGAAAAGAAGCAGAAAAATCAGGGAGGTGGTGAGCAGGCCGGCGGTGGTGGCGAAAAGAAAACGTCCATTGAGGCTGTGTGCGGGATGGAGGAGGGTATTCAGGATACCCTTGTTAGAGTTCGAGGGCGACATGGGACCTTTTTCTCGGAGCTCGCGCGGCAAGCATCAAGGCACTACCCAGCGATGAAAGGAGAGAGCTTAAGCCAGCCTTGATGGGAGTGCAAATGGCATTTTGCGATGTTCCCCGAATCGCGGATTGACGCGATAGGTAGTTGACTTTGATGTCCATGTTGTGCGATGTTTGAAGCCTCCTTCACCAATAAGGTTTTTGGTGTTATCAGGCGGTTATCTCGATTGATCAAATTCTGGTGGGGAGGTTCACTGAATCAATTGGCAAGGGCCCTCCTGGGCGCCTGGGATCTCGCTGTAGCCTGTTTGCTACAGCCTTTACTGACAGAAAAACGGAGCCGAAGATGAGCCAAAACGTAAACCATTCCGAGACACCATCACCCAAGGGCAAGGATTCGACGATCCTTTTGATCCTTGTCGGATTACTGATCCTCCTTTTCATCATCGTTCGCCTTGGTGATACCGATGAGCCACTTCAGCCTGCCGATAACGCGGCAGAGGTCGAAACCGAGCGTTCCGGTGAGTCAGCGGAGGCGGCCGACACCGCCACCACCGGCGAGCCGATAGCCCAATCGAAAGAAGCGCAAATGGCAGAACCGCAAACGAAAGAGGTGGGCCAAGCAGTGGCGACGGAGGGCGCTCCCGCGAAGATCGCCGCCGCCGAGAGCGAACCCGCGCCGGTCAAGAGGACTTCAGGCGCGGAGGAAAAGGCGCCGTCGGTCGCCGACCAGCCTGAGCCTGCCTCAGAGTTGGCGGCGCGTGGATCGATACGGACGCCGCCGCCGCGGCCCGCAGCGCAGCAGGGTAATCCGCCGATGCCCGGATCCCACTCATTCGACTCCTTTACACCCCCCCCAGGCTGGGGCATGCAGCGAGCACCGGATGGATCAGTCTACCTGACGCCTCCGGCGAATTGATTGTCGGGGTCGGATCGACTCGGCGACAGCCCGCTGCCGTGAGCAGAATCATGGTGGTGGCAAGCGCCTGAAGTGGATAAAAATTTTGCGGTTTGGGACGTGATGCGCCTCAGTTCGCGGGAATGCCAACTTCGCTCTCCCCGCATAGGATGTGCCGGCTTCAAGGTAATGAAGCCATCGACTCGCCGCATCCTGTGAGTCGCTGGGGTAATGTTCGGGCTGACCGGAGACGAGGCGCATCATCTCCGAACGATGCCGCTATGGCTTATCTTGATGGCTTGGATGGTGGGGGTGTGGGCATGGCCGGGGGGGAGTTGATGGCCTGGCAGCCCTATCATTTCATCTATATGATCCCACAAATATGGAGAGGTCACGGGCGCATCGCTACACGGTACGTCGTGGCGCTTGGGTTTTCCCGGATATATTCGTCAACTGCCAATCTGGCAGGGCCGGTCGATCACTACTCCAAGGGTGACGCGGTAATTCTTGGGCCTCCCTCGCTAACCGTCTTGCCGGCGCTTCATGACGCTTGACCTCGCACCTCGATATCAGCCTGACGAAGCGTATTGGCACATGGGTTGCTAACGTTGCATGGTCATCTTCCGGTTTTGCAACGTGCTACAGGAGACACGCCATGACGCATGCCAATACTCCCGCGCCGGTTCGGCTAGCGGGCCTCGTATTCATCGCCTCGCTGGCGGGCCAAGCGCCCGCCCAGACTTCCGCCGATATCGCCCCGCTGCATGATTTCGAAAAGGTTCGCGAACTGTTCGAACCGCACGGCTGGCGGGTAGAGCAGGGCGAGAAAGGTTATCTGAATCTCTATCCGCCCAAAGACACCGCGGCGGCGTCCGAAGAACCCGGGGAGCGGGTGACGGAGGAGGCGCGGTCGGCCGAGCCCGGGGCGGTAGCCCAGGTGATCTCCCTGGATAAGCACCAAGACCTATCGGGTGCCCTGGCGAAACATGGCTGGACCGTGTCCACCGAGGAGGATGGCTCGTTGCTGCTCTACCCCCCGGATGAGAGAGAGGAGGAGACGTCCGAGGCGGCGGACACGGCTACGTCGGCGTTGCCGGAACCGCTCGCCGGGGAGGTCGTCTTGCGCCTGAAATCGGGAGTGATCGAGCTGCCGATCGACAGTTGGGGGAAGGCCCGTGATATGGCCGAGGAGTGGCTGCGCGCCCATCACCTGGAGGGGGTTCAGGTGGGGCGCATCCGGCAGATCAACCGTGTCTACCTGGTCAGTATCGTGGAGTCGGCGCATCCGTTTCATCTGGTCGCGCAGCTGGTGATTCGGGCGGAAGATGGGGCGATATTGCGGGTTGCATGACGCCTCGATATGCTGGACTGCCAATTTGACATGACCGGGAAAGTGCGCAGTTACGGGCTTTTTCCCCGAATTCTTCAGCTTGGCTATGACAGCTTGGCAGGTCGCCTCCTCGAGGCGTCTTCCTCTGGGTTTGGGTTGTATTTATAAGATGTTGAATGTAAAAGAACAAATTCAATCAGGGGGAGCTGGCACAGGGGTTGCTACCTTCAATTCGGCGAGGCGGTCCGCGAACAACATAGTGACTGCCCGCTCGTCTTTGAAATCAAGCATTGTTGGCGAAGGGGGATAACCGATGCATCGATATGCGTATCCAAAGAAAGCGGCGCTGTTGGCGTTCGGTTTGGCCTGTTTTGGCGGCAATGCCTGTTTCGGGGCGGAGTATCCCATCAGCGGAGTCAATCCGGCGGAGAGGCCCGCTGGGGCGCCGACGATAACGGAATATGTGAAGGGAAAAGGATGGTATGCGCAGGCCCTAACGGGCCTAACGGCGCCCTACCCGAGCAGCTTGGGTTTTCTGGAGGATCAGGGGGCATGGTATACGCCCTTCAGTCATCCGGGAATGCCGGGTTACTACGATCTTCGTGGTTGGCACAAAGGCCGCTGAAGGGATTGGTCCACAAGTTCTAATCGTTCGATTACCATCAATAACTCGAAAGGGGGTTACTGTTATGTTGAAGACTTTCAAGAAAATGGCAGGCTTGGCCGCGATCATCGGTTCTCTGGTGGCTGCGCCTGCGGCTACGGCCGGAATGGGCGGTATGTCCGGCATGGGCGGCATGTCCGGAATGGGCGGCATGTCAGGTATGTCAGGAATGGGTGGCATGTCGGGTATGTCCGGCAATAATGGCGTCTGGGTCTGGATTCCGGGCGGCATGGGTGGCATGTCCGGAATGAGTGGCATGGGCGGTATGTCCGGGATGGGCGGCATGTCTGGAATGAGTGGCATGGGCGGTATGTCCGGGATGGGCGGCATGTCCGGGATGAGTGGCATGGGCGGTATGTCCGGGATGGGCGGCATGTCCGGGATGAGTGGCATGGGCGGTATGTCGGGAATGTCCGGCATGGGCGGCATGTCCGGCATGGCGGGCATGAGCGGATATTTCAGAATCTCACCTCAGGGTGAGATTTTCTTTTATCCGATGACCGGAATGGGCGGCATGTCCGGAATGAGCGGCATGGGCGGCATGTCCGGAATGGGCGGAATGTCCGGAATGTCCGGAATGGGCGGCATGTCCGGAATGGGTGGCATGTCCGGAATGAGCGGCATGGGCGGCATGTCCGGAATGGGCGGCATGTCCGGAATGAGTGGCATGGGCGGCATGTCCGGAATGAGTGGCATGGGCGGCATGTCCGGAATGGGCGGTATGTCGGGAATGTCCGGCATGGGCGGTATGTCCGGCATGGGCGGTATGTCCGGCATGGGCGGTATGTCCGGTATGTCCGGTAACTGGGTATGGATCCCCGGTGGCATGGCTGGTATGTCCGGCATGGGTGGCATGTCCGGCATGGGTGGCATGTCCGGCATGGGTGGCATGTCCGGCATGGGTGGCATGGGCGGTTGGACCCCTCCTGCCCAATAATCGCCTTTAGTCAGGCCCGATAGAACGGTAGGCGGCGAGGGCGTCGCCTACCGTTCTTTTTCCGACCGGCCATATAACAGGGGGAGAATAAGAATATGCGGATAATCGGACTCAGACATCTTGTACCCTTGATGCTTTTGCCGCTCGTCTTTTCGGTGACAGCCAACGAGGACTATCAGGCCGCGAAGTGGGATCCGATCCATTTCCAGCCAGCCATAGATTCCGCCACCAATGAGCAATGTCTCGAATGTCATTTGGAAATCCTGATCCGCAAGCCGCTGAAAACCAGTCCGGCCGGGGTCAAGCGATCCGATACCGAGGCTTGGTACCAGACCTTGAATAGCTATGCCGGAGAGCAGGAGTCTTTCCACTATCGCCACCTGCAATCTCAGTTGGCGCGACAGGTGATGAACCTGCAATGCAATTTCTGCCATCGCGGTAGCGATCCCCGCGAGGAGGCGCCCGCATCCCATGCCGACAATCAGGATGATTCCGGTTACAACCTGCGCAAGATGGTCGATGTGGAAAAGACCTGTCTGCGTTGCCATGGTCAATACGACTACAAGGTCATGAACCTTCCCGGCCCTTGGCACGAAACCCGGGATATGTTCAATGACAGCTGTACGCTGTGTCACCAGACCATACGCACCAACCGTCATAAGGTCAGCTATCTGCACCCTGGCAACATTGAATACCTTGGCAACAAGGATGCGGATGTTTGCTACGGTTGTCACGGCGGAAGGTCATGGTATCAGACCAGTTTCCCCTATCCGCGCAACTCGTGGCCAGGAATCTCCGACACCATTCCGGAGTGGGCGAAGGACAGGCCGACGCAATCCGAGGCGCGCTACCGTCTCGACACATCCGCCGACAATTAACCCCGCAGCCGGAAGAGGATGGCTATGAAAGAACCAAAAGATCCACTCGAATTTCTCGAAACATCCCTCAACGTCAACCGGCGGGATTTTCTCAAGGGCAGCGCCGCGCTGGCGGCGGGCAGTCTGGTCGGTATCGACGCGACCAGGGAGGCCAAGGCGTTCGCCTATGAGCCCTACCCCCGGGACGACGAACTGACCACGGTCCCCACCAGTTGCGCCCACAACTGCGGCTCCCGGCATATGCTGGTGGCGCACAAGAAGGGCGACGTCATCGTGCGCCTCTCCACCGACGACGGGCGCTATCAGAAGGACGGCGAGTTCGGCAAGGACACCTTCGAAGAGCCGCAACTGCGCGCCTGTCTGCGCGGACGCTCCTATCGTTCCCGCCTCTATTCGCCGGAACGCCTGCTGCACCCCATGATGCGGGTTGGCAAGCGTGGGGAAGGCAAGTTCAAACGGGTATCCTGGGACGAGGCGTTGACCCATGTCGCCAAGGAGATGATCCGCATTCGCGACACCTACGGCCCCACCGCGCTGGTCGACCAGAGCTACGCCGGCGCCTCCTACGGGGTGCTGCACAAGTCGGACCAGATTGAGGGGCTGCTCGGTCGCTTCATGGGCATGTTCGGCTGTCGCACCAACTCCTGGTCGGTTCCATCCTACCAGGGCACCACCTTCTCCTCGCGCATCACCTTCGGCACCATCGAGGATGGCAACGAGGACGACGCCTTCGCCTTCTCCAAGCTGATCATCATGTGGGGCTGGAATCCGGCCTACACCTTCCACGGCGGCAATACCTTCTACTACATGCGCATGGCCAAGCAGAAGGGTTGCAAATTTGTCCTGATCGATCCGCAATACACCGATTCGGCATCGACCTACGACGCTTGGTGGATCCCGATTCGGCCCAATACCGATGCGGCGATGATGGCCGGTATGGCCCATTATATCTTTACCAATAATCTGCATGATCAGGATTTTATCGATACCTTCGTGCAGGGAATGGATGCCGGTACCATGCCGGATTGGGCGCAGGGCCAGGAGAACTTCAAGGACTATATCCTCGGCAACTACGACGATCAGCCCAAGACCCCCGAGTGGGCCGCCGAGATCTGCGGCGTCTCCGCCGACGACATCAAGAAGCTGGCGCGTATGTACGCCACCACCAAGCCAGCGGCGCTCAAGGCCTCCTGGTCGCCGGGCCGCAACGCCTATGGCGAGCAGTACAACCGCATGGCGGCGGCGTTGCAGGCAATGACCGGCAATATCGGCGTCCTCGGCGGCTGCGCCGAAGGGGTCGGCAAGGCCTGGCACGCCGAGGCGGTGGCCTATCCCTACGATCAATACGCCAACACCTGGTTCGCCTCCATCAAGTCGGATCGCTGGGCCCATTGCGTGCTCAACTACCCTAATGTGAAGCGCGAGGAGATCGGCCTGTGGCCGCGCACCGATGAGCTGGATGGGGTGATACCCAACATCAAGGGGATCTTCTGGCAGGGGTCCGACTGGTTCAACCAGCTGACCAACATCAACAAGGAGATCGCGGCAATCAACAAGCTGGAGCTGGTGGTCTGCATGGACTCCACCATCACCCCCTCCGGGCTCTACGCCGATGTGCTGCTGCCGATCGCCACCCACTTCGAACGTCACGACGTGGCGCTGCCCTGGTACAAGGGCCACTACTACATCCATCGCCCCAAGGTGATCGAGCCGATGGGCGAGTCGAAGACCGACTTTCAGGTCTTCACCGAGCTCGCCTGGCGCATCGGCGGCGAGAAGTTCGGTCGAACCTACAATCCCAAGGCGGGGCGCGACTACTTCGATAATCCCGACCCGGTCGACGAGGCCTATCTGGTGGATTGGTGGCACAAGGTGCAAAGCCACCAGGGCGTGGAGATGAGCTGGGAGGAGTTCAAGAATACCGGCTCCTACAAGTTCAAGCTCGACCGCCCCCATGTCGCCTTTCAGGATATCGTCGAAAGCCGCATGCAGAATGGTCAATGGCAGACGTCGTCGGGAAAGATCGAGATCTTCTCTACCCAACTGGCCCAGACCAAGGACTTCACCCGTACCGCCTGGGGCTACCCGATCCCCGCCATCCCCAAGTGGATCGAGCCCTGGGAGTGGCTGGGCGAAAAGGAGAAGATCAAGAAGCACCCCTTCCACATGATCTCGCCCCATCCGCGTTGGCGCACCCACTCCATCTTCCATAACATCCCGTGGCTGCGTGAGACCTACGATCAGGAGCTGACCATGAACGCCTCCGACGCCCGCAAGCTCGGACTCAAGACCGGCGATACGGTAGAGGTCTTCAACGATCGCGGCAAGTGCATTGTTCCGCTCTATGTTACCGAGCGCTGCATGCCCGGCGTGGTGGTATTGCACGAAGGGGCCTGGCTGGACCTGGACCAGGAGGGGGACGACCTCTCCGGCAATCCGGATGTGCTGACCCTTGATGAGCCCAGCCCGGCGGGCGCTTTCGCCTACAACACCGTACTGTGCGATGTGCGCAAGAGTGACAAGGCCCATCGTCCCGGCTGGGACCAGCTGGCCACCGCCCGTTCCCACGTCTTCCGGCGTGACCTTTGACGGAGATACCCATGGCTGCGAAAGACAAAGAAAAGATCAAGAACGCGGTACAGAAGCGCAAGCGTGAGCACTATGTGCCGGTCAAGCCGATCAATCAGCTGGGCTTCGTCCACAATAACGTCGACTGCATCGGCTGCCGCGCCTGTGAGATCGCCTGCAAGGACAAGAACGGGCTCGGCCCCGGGCCGCGTTTTCGGCGCGTTCAGTACATCGAGGGTGGAACCTATCCCGAGGTCTATGCCTACAAGGTCAACATGTCGTGCAACCACTGCGCGCAACCGGCCTGTCTGCCGACCTGTCCCACCGGCGCCATCTTCAAGCGCAAGGACAACGGCGTGGTGGATATCGATTCGACCCTATGCATCGGTTGTCGGCGCTGCGAGGCGGCCTGTCCCTTCGGTGCGCCCCAGTTCGACCCGGTCGACAATATCGTCAAGAAGTGCAACATGTGTATCGACGAGCTGGAGGCGGGGCGCAAGCCGTACTGCGTCATGGCCTGCATGATGCGGGTGCTCGATATCGGCACCATCGACCGCATCGCCGACGGCACCCTGGTGACCAAGGCGGTGGGCCCGAACGAAGAGGTCACGCGCCAGGTCAAGGGGATGTCCAACCCGGACCTGACCAACCCCTCGATTCGCTTCGTCGCCCATAGTAAGGGGAAGGTGGAGTGAACGCCCAGCAGCGCCTCGCGGAGTATCGCCAGGCGGTGGCGGCGGACCTGCGCCTGCTCGCCCGGCTGCACGACCGGGAACCGCAGGAGGAGACGCTGACGCGCCTTCGGGATCAGGGTTTTCCCGAGCGGCTTGGGATGCGTCTGGAAGACCCGATCGCGCTGGAGGTGGTGGAGCGGCTGGGCGGGGCCTTGGCCCAGCGCCTGGATGATGAGTATCTGGTTCACCTGGCAGTGGATTTCGCGGACATCTATCTCAATCACACCTTGCGCGTCTCGCCCTGTGAATCGGTCTGGTTCGACGAGGAGGGGCTGGAGCGCCAGGTGGCGATGTTCGAGGTGCGTGAGGCCTATAAGACGGAGGGGCTGATGCTGGGCGACCGGCGTGACCGGGGCGACGATCATCTGGTTCCCCAGCTCGACTTCATCGCCCACCTGGTTGCCGAGGGCCGGCTCGACAAGGCGGCCGAGTTCATGGATCACCACCTGTTGCGATGGCTGCCTCGTTTCGCCGACGGCGTCGCCGAACGCTGCGCCAGTGAGTACTTTCGCGGACTGGCGCTGCTGACCACGCATTATCTGGAGCAGTTGCGCGATCATCTGGCGCGGATCGTCGGCCTACCCCGCCCCGATCCGGAGGAGTTGGAGCGGGAATTGGCCCAGCGGCGACCGCGCGAGGAGCTGCCGCCACCCTGCAACATGCCGGTGGACGCACCTTCGTTCTGACCGGCGATGTCGCTCCGGGACTTCTTCTCGAATGCGCCACTGCCCATCATCGAGTGGTTCGGCGAGCGTTGCATCCATCATCGATTCGCGGCGGCCACCTGCCGCTGTTGCGTCGAACACTGTCCCAGCCAGGCTTGGCGCCTTGATGAAGACGGCCTGAGCCTGGACAGTGAACGCTGCGACGGCTGCGGATTGTGCGTGCCCGCCTGCCCGGAGCAGGCGCTGAGGCCGCCGGATGCCTACGCACCCGCCGCCGACGACGGAGATGCCGCCCTTTTCGCCTGTGATCGCAGCGGCGCGCGCGCCGGCCTCGGCATCGTCCCCTGTATTCACGCCCTGAGCGCGGGTGATCTGCTCAAGCTCTATCGCCGGCGCATCCGTCGCTTGAAACTCGCCGTCGCTGATTGCGCCGATTGTTCCAGGCGACCGCGCCTGGGTCTTGAAGAGCGGGTCGCCAGGCTTAATCGTGCCCTGCGCCACGACGGCCTGGGCGAAATCCGGCTCGCCTTCCTTTCGGTTAAGGCATGGAGTCGTCAGCGCCAGGATTTCTCCCCCGGCATGAAGGCGGGGCTCGACAGGCGGGCATTCTTCCGCCGTGCCCTGCACGGGGGCCTGGAACAGCTCCCCGATGGGGGGGCTGAGGTCGCCGCGGAGAGGGCTAACGAACCCTTGGGACGCTTGTTGCGGGAGCTCGGCGCAAGCCGTCTGCCGCCTAACTTGCCGGAAATCGATCCGCTGCGATGCGACGCCTGCCTCGACTGCGTCCGCGCCTGCCCCCATTCGGCCCTGGCGTTGCGGGGAGGGGGCGATGCCGGCGCCCCCGGGCAAGGGCTGGAGTTGGCCATCTCCGCCAGTGATTGCAGTGGCTGCGGGGTATGCATCGACCTCTGCCGCCCCGGCGCGATCACCCTCCGCCACTGGCGGCCCCAGGCCCAGGCGGCGCTCGGTTTGCGCCTGAGCCACCACTGCCCGCAATGCGGCATGGCGATCCATACCGCCTCCCAGCCGCTACCCGCGAACGCGCCCTGTGCGATCTGCCGCCAGCGCCACCATCGACCGGACCGGGTCTGTTACGGCTGATTGGGTGAGCGGTTACGTAAGTCTCATGCCCCTTGCTCGACCTCTCCCTCTGCCTCCTGATCCATGGTCTCCAGTCCAATGCGCAGCAGTTGCAGGGTGTTGATGGCGGCGTCGAACTCGAATTCGGCGATCTCGCTGGAGAGGCGTCGCACCAGCTCCTGCTTGTTGGGGAGTGCCTCGGGGATGCGGTGGGTGAGTTCGAGGAGGTATTCGGTAACCGCGGCGTCGCCCTCTTCCAGCAACTCCCGGATGTCGTTGAGCAGGGCGGTGTAGTCCCCGCTGGCGGCGGACGCGGGATGGGTGTCTTCCGCGGGGTAGTGTTCGAGCAGGCGGCTGATGACGATGACGGTGTGTTCGAGTTGGTCCGCGATGCCGTCGACGATGGGGAGCAGGCCGTCGTATTGCTGGCGCTGCAGGGCGTAGTCGAGGCGCGCGGCGGCGGCGGCGAGAGGGGAGGCGCCGATGTTGCCGGCGATGCCGCGCAGGGTATGGGTGATGTGTCTGGCTTCGGGATAGCGCTGTTTGGCGATCGCCTCGGCAATCCCGCGAGCGGTTTCGTGGTGGTTGGCGATGAAGGTTCTGAGCAGGTCCAGGTAGAGCTCCCGGTTGTGGCCGACCCGCCGCAGGCCGTTGCGATGATCGATCTCCGGCGGATTTTCGTCGAACAGGGGCGGGGGCGACTTTTGTACCGGTATTCGGGGTGATTCCGGCGCGGCGGGCAGAAACCGGGCGAGGGTCTGGTGCAGCACCTCGGGATCGATGGGCTTGGTGATGTGGTCGAGCATGCCGGCGGCGAGACTGCGGCGGCGGTCCTCCTTGGCGGCGTGGGCGGTCATGGCGAGGATCGGCATCTTTTCCCGTCCGCTCATGGCGTGGATCAGGGCGGTGGCCTGGAAGCCGTCCATCCGCGGCATCTGGATGTCCATCAGCACCAGGTCGAAGGGGCGATCGGCGATCATCTCCACCGCCTGTAGGCCGTTTTCCGCGGTGCTGACCCGCAGCCCGCTGCGGGTCAGCAGCTCCTTGGCCATGCGTTGGTTGTCCGGGTTGTCCTCGACCAGCAGCACATGACCGCTAAGCAGCGCCGGCGGGTGTTCGTGGTATTCCGCGGTGTTGTCGCTCTGTCTGACCAATACCCGCAGCATCGCGTCTCGCAGTTTGCCGGGGTAGATGGGGTGGGTGAGCACCAGCTCCGCGCATCCGCGCTCGGTACGGTGGGGAAGCTGCTCCTTTTCCAGCGTGGTCATGGTCACGATCACCGGGCATTCACGTCGCAACTGGTGGGCCAGAGACAGGCCATCGCCGTGGGAGAGGCGGCGGCTGACCAGCGCCAGATCCCAGTAGCCCCCCTCTTTCAGCAGTTCCCGAGTGTGCGCCTTGCTGTCGCTGAAGGTCGGTTGCATCTGGTAGCGGGCGAAGATCTCTTCAAAGATGGGGCGGCGATCGGGGTGATCGTCGACGACCAGGATCCTGCTTCCGTTGAGGGCGTCTGGGAACCGCTCGGCGGCGGGTGGCTCGCGTCTGATCGGCAGATGAACCAGAAACCGGCTCCCCTCGCCGGGGATGCTTTCGACCCGTATCTCGCCGCCCATCAGGTCGACCAGATGCTTGACGATGCTCAGGCCGAGTCCGCTGCCGCCGAATTTTCGGGTGGTCGAGCCGTCGCCCTGGGTGAACGGGGAGAAGAGGGTGTCGAGTTTTTCCGGGGCGATGCCGATGCCACTGTCCATCACGCTGAAGCGAAGCAGCAGCCGAGCATCGTCGGCTCGTATCGGTACGATCTCAAGCCGCACCATGCCGCTTTCCGTGAACTTGATGGCGTTGCCGAGCAGGTTGGCGAGGATCTGTTCCAGGCGCAGCGGGTCGCCGATCAGGGTCTCGGGGATGTTCGGATCGCGGCGAAAGATGAGCTCCAGCCCCTTCTCGTGGGCGCGCCGGGCGAACAGGTAGGAGAGGCTCTCCAGCAGTTCGTCGAGATGAAACTCGGTGGTCTCGATATCCAGCTTGCCGGCCTCGATGCGGGAGAAGTCGAGGATGTCGTTGATCAGGCTGAGCAGGTTGTGGGCGGCGGAGCGAATGCGCTTGAGGTAGTCCTGCTGGCGGCTGTCAAGGCGGGTGTCGGCGAGCAGGTGGCTGTAACCTACCACGGCGTTCATGGGGGTGCGGATTTCGTGGCTCATGTTGGCCAGAAAGTAGCTCTTGAAGCGATTGGCCTGTTCGGCCGAGTCGCGGGCCGCCGCCAGCGCCTGCTTTTGCCGGCGCATCAGCGCCAGCCAGGCGATGAACATGGAGAGGATGACCAGGCTGATGCCGGCGACCTGCCACACCAGGGTGTAGTCGGCGCCGGCGTCGTAACGGATCTTGAGCCACCTCTGGCGAATATCCGTCTTCTTTTGTTCGCTCAGGCTGTTGAGGGCGCGATTGAGCAGCTCCGCCAGCTCCGGCCAGTCGCGGCGGACCGCCAGACGCAGATCCAGGTGGTAGGGGGTGGGGGCGCCGATCTTGAGATTGTGCAGTCCGTCGCGGTCGATCAGGTGGAGGCCGACGGCGAGATTGCCGATATAGGCCTCGATCACGCCGTTGGAGACGGCGACGAGCCCCTCGCGGCCGTCATTGATCAGGTCGAGATGTATCTCCGGGTAGTCGCGGCGCAAGGCGTCCACCACCGCGTAGCCCCGCTCTACCGCCACCCGCTTGTCGTTGAGGTCCTCCAGGCTCGCGATCATGGTCTGTTCACGCACGAAAATGACCAGCGGGAAGCGCAGATAGGGGTCGGTGAAGCGCATGTAGCGGTTACGTTCCGGGGTGATGGTGGTCGCCGGCAAAAGGTCGATGTCCCGCGTCTCGATGCTTGTGAAGGTCTCGCTCCAGGTCAGGCCGGGCATGGGCGTCATGCGGATACCGAGCATCTTCGACAACTCCTCGATGTACTCGGAAGAGAGGCCGCGGTAGACCCCGTGCTCGTCGATGAACTCTATCGGCGGCTGGCTCGGGTTGACGCCGAGCAGGATGCTGGGGTGCTCATCCAGCCATTGGCGCTCATTCGGGCTAAGCTCAAACGTGGTGGTCTCGTTACTGGGCGGGGAGATGGGTAGCCAGCGGCCGCGCAGAGCCCGGTGGCGGGCGTCAGGAATGGCGCTCAGGGCCTTGTTGATGAGCCGTGGCAGCGGTGACCACCCCGGGGCCTTGTGTACGGCGATACGCAAGGGGGCGGGGACGACGCCGGGGTCGCCGGCGAAGGTCAGATTGGCCAGTTGCTCCCGTTCGATCAGCCATTGGGCGACGATGTTGGTGCCAAAGTAGGCGTCGGCCTTCCCCAGGGAGACCGCCTTGAGGGCATCCAGCGTGGTGGGGAGTTCGAGCAGGCGGATCTCGGGATGCTGGCTGCGCAACAGGTGTACCGATGCGTATCCCTTCTCCACCGCCAGCAGTTTGCCGTGGAGGTCCTCGAAGGATTGGGGCATGGCGCCGTCTTTGCGTGCGATGAGTGTGGTATGGATGTGATAAAAGGGGTCGCTGAAGAGCAGCCGCTTGGCCCGCTCCTCCGTTCTGGCGACCGGGATCGCGGCCTTGTAACGACCCTTGGCGGCGGCATCGAGCATCTGCTCGAAGTCCGCTTCCTGGCGCGCGACGAAGCGGATGCCCAGAAGCTTTCCGATTTCGCTCAGATAGTCCGCGGTCAGGCCCTGGTGGTTGCCCTCCTCGTCGATGTGACAGATCGGCGGCCAGCGCCCATCGACGCCGATCGGGATCACCGGGTGCGCGGCCAGCCACTTGCGCTCCAGCAGGTTGAGGTTGAGAGGGGCGGCGGCGCGCTTGGGCGGGGTGATCCCCCAGCGCCCGGCGAGGTCGGCGACCAGTCCCTCTGGCAGTTTCTCCAGGCCCTCCTCAAGATTGGCGAGTCGCCAGCGGTCGTCCCGCATGACGCCGGCGTGAAGGGGGGTGGTCAGGCTCAGGCGCGGGTGAATTCTGAAACGACCGGCGGTACCGCTTCTCAGCAGGTGGTAGTCGGCGGACCAGCGATCACTGGCGAAGGAGTCGATGTGGCCCGCCTCGAAGGCGGCGATCAGGGCGGAGAGGTCGGGGTAGAGGATGAGCTGTTCGGCGGGGAGGTGTTTGCTCAACACCGGGTAGAGCAGATTGTCGTGATAGCCGATCTTGCCTTGCGGCCACTCAGTGGGGGAGATGGTGTCGTTGCTCGCCACGTAGAGGGATATGGGCACCGAGAAGAGTGCGGCGCTGTTCTCCAGTGGGCTGGGGCCTTGCTCCAGGCCCAGCCGCCCGCCGATGAAATCGCCGTTGTGGCGATAGAGTTCGGGGATCAGCAACTCTCGCTCGATCAGGCGAAACTGGATCTTGTGCTGTTGTTCGCTGGCCCATTTCCGCCAGAAGTCGACGAGGATCCCGGCGGCGCGCCCCTCGTTGTCGTACATGCTGTAGGGCGGCGCGGATTGATCGAGCAGCACGGTCAATGCATGGGGATCCTTGTCCGGTTTCGGACTCTTCAGCCAGCGTGCCTCGATGATGCCTCGCGTGGCGGCGTCGAGGGCGGCCAGACCGGCGTCGATGCGGGCGCGCAGCGCTTCTCGCTGGCGCAGGGTTATCGCCTGGTAGTCCCGCTTCAGCAGGGGCTGCGAAGGGTTGTAGCGAAGATTGGCAAGGGCCGGGTTGGTGGCGAGCTGGTGGTGGTAATGGTAGGGTGAGGCGAGCACGACCTTGAGCTTGCCAGCCGAGGCCGCTTCCAGCAACTCCGCGTAGCTGTCGAAGGCGACGATGGCGGCGTCGGGGAGTCGCGACTCCAGGAATGCCCGGGTATCGGGCGAGGCGATGCCGATGCGGAAGCCTTGTAGATCTTCGAGGTCCTTGAGGCCGAATATGGTGCGGTGGTGAAAGATGAAGTAGCGGGTCTCGACCAGCGGCGATGAGAGGGCGAAGCGGGGATCAGCCGGGGGGGCCAGCAGGCCGTCGGTGAGGATGTCCGCATCGCCGCTGGAGAGCATCTCCAGGCCCTCGCCGGGGCTGGCGGGGATGAAGCGAATTTCCCTTTTCTCTCCGTCGGCCCAGGCCCGCCAGAGATCGATCAGCAATCCCCGGGCATCGTCGTTATCGGCGGTGAACGACAGCGGGGCGTTGTCGGGCGGATAGGCGATGGTCAGCGGCGCTTGCGGCGGGGGCTCGGCAACCGCCCATCCGTTGCTCAGGGAGAGCAGCAGCAGGAGCAGGAGCAGGAGAGACCACGGGGCGCACGCAGGGGGGGCGGGATTTGCGGGCGGGACTGGATGCCGCGAGCTCGCCTCGCCGCGATGGCTTTGGCCAGCGGCCATTCGTCTGGTCGAGGGTGATGGGCATGGTCGCATGGCTGGCGGCGGCGGGGGCGTCATTCCTGATGACGCCGACGATTCAGCCTAAGCCGATGGCGTCGGAGCGCGGGACGCTGAAGCGCGCGTTGAAGCGAAAGGTCGCCCCCTCGGCTTCCCTGCTCTCCAGGGTAATCTCTCCGCCCATCAGGTCGATCATGCGCTTGGCGGTGCTCAACCCCAGCCCCAGCCCCTGAAAGCGGCGGGTGGAGGAGCTGTCGGCCTGGGCGAACCCTTCGAAGATGAGCTCCTTCTTGTCTTCCGGGATGCCCACGCCGGTATCCCGTATCTCGAAGATCAGCTCGATCGACTCACCGGGCGTGGCGTCCGGATTGGCGCCGGGGGTGACGCTGATCTCCACTTTACCCTGTTCGGTGAATTTTATCGCGTTGCCGAGCAGGTTCATGAGGGTCTGGCGCAACAGTCGGATGTCGCCCATCAGGCGAGGGGGGATGGCGGGATCGATGCGATGGGAGTAGTGGAGCTTCTTGTCGTGGATCTCGGGCAGAAACATGTCGGAGACGGTGGCCATTACCCGTTCAAGGTAGATCTCTTCCTCTTCCGCCCGTCCCTTGCCCAGTTCCAGGCGGGCGAAGTCGAGGATGTCATCGATCAGCCGCATCTGCGCGCTGGCCGAGGAGCGGATGAAGCCCAGCAGCTTTTTGTCTTCCGGATCGGCGCAGCGCGAGCGCATTACGTCGCTGATGCCGATCACGCCGCTCATGGGGGTGCGCAATTCATGGGTGACGCAGGAGAGGAACTCATTCTTGGTGCGCAGCGCGTCTTCCTTCTCCGCGTTGGCCTTGCGCAGGGCCTCGGTGCGTTCCGCCACCAGCTCCTCCAGCTCTTCGCGATGGCGCTTGAGCTCCAGGTGGGTCTTGATGCGCGCCTTGAGGATGCTGGCGCGCAGGGGCTTGCCGATGTAGTCCACCGCGCCGGCCTCGAAGCCCCGGGTCTCGTCCTGCTCTTCGTCCCGAATGGTGGTGAAGATCACCGGGATATCCCGGGTATGATTATCCCGCTTGAGGCGGTGACAGACCTCGTAGCCATCCATGCCGGGCATCACCACGTCGAGCAGGATCAGATCCGGCGGGCAGGGATTGGCGGCCCGCTCTAGGGCCTTCTCCCCGTCCTTGGCGATGACCACCTGATAATCCTCCTTGAGGATGCCGCTCAACAGCCGAATGGTCTCCGCTGAGTCGTCAACGATGAGTATCTTGGCGCGTTTTTTCTCTGTGTTCATAAGCGGTGCCCCGGTGTTGGCCGCTCCATATCGCTATAGTTTGCAAGATTATAACGGAGATCGGGGGAATAGGGGAAAGCCTTTTGTGAACCCCGTTCGATAGTTTGCCGTTGCGCCGTTTATCCGCCCCTGGCGCCAAATCCGGTGCGGCGCGGGGCAGGGGGCGTGAATCCGTTGCCGCCATGGGGATGCGGTCGCGGCCGTCGCGGCGTCCCCATATCACGCGCAAAACAGCGCTTGACCAGGGCCGAGAATCTCAGTAAGTTGCACGGTTCTTCTATTGTTAACGGATTTATCCCCCCATCGGGCGGCCCGGGGGCCGTTCCGAGTTCTCCCTGGAGGTTGAGTGAAGTGGAACTGAGTGGTGCCGAGATCGTCGTTCAATGCTTGAAGGACGAGGGCGTGGATGTGGTTTTCGGCTACCCCGGCGGGGCGGTGCTGCACATCTACGATGCGATTTTCAAACAAGACGATGTGCAGCACGTACTGGTCCGTCACGAACAGGGCGCGGTGCATGCGGCGGATGGCTTCGCCCGCTCCACCGGCAAGGCCGGCGTGGCGCTGGTCACCTCCGGCCCGGGCGCGACCAACGCCGTGACCGGCATCGCCACCGCCTACATGGACTCGATCCCGATGGTGGTGCTGACCGGCCAGGTGGCGAGCCCCTTCATTGGCTCCGACGCCTTTCAGGAGGTCGACACGGTCGGCATTACCCGCCCCTGCGTCAAGCACAACTTCCTGATCAAGCGGGTTGAGGATATCGCCGAGACCTTCAAGAAGGCGTTCTACATCGCGACTTCCGGAAGGCCGGGGCCGGTGGTGGTCGATATCCCCAAGGATATCACCGACCCCAACATCAAGATCCCCTACGCCTACCCGGACAAGATCAAGATGCGCTCCTACAATCCGGTGACCAAGGGCCACATGGGCCAGATCCGGCGCGCCATGGATCTGATGCTGGAGGCGCGGCGGCCGGTGATCTATACCGGCGGCGGCGTGGTGCTGGGCGATGCCGACCAGGAGCTCATCGAACTGGTGCGCAAGCTCAACTTCCCCATCACCAGCACCTTGATGGGGTTGGGCGCCTACCCATCCAGCGATCGTCTGTTCCTGGGCATGCTCGGCATGCACGGCACCTACGAAGCCAACATGGCGATGCACGAGTCCGATCTGATCATCGCCATCGGCGCCCGCTTCGATGACCGGGTGACCGGCCATGTGGAGAAGTTCTGTCCCGGCGCCAAGATCGTTCACGTCGATGTGGACCCGTCATCCATCGCCAAGAACGTGCGCGTCGACGTGCCTATCGTCGGCCCGGTGCGTTCGGTGCTGAAGGACATGCTCAAGGCCCTGGGCGAGCACAAGAAGCGCCCCATGGCCGAGGCGATCAACGACTGGTGGGGCCAGATCGACCGCTGGCGCGGCATGCACTGCCTGCGCTACGACCGCAACTCCAGCGTGATCAAGCCCCAATACGTCATCGAGACCCTGCACAAGGTGACCAACGGCGACGCCATCGTCTGTTCCGACGTCGGCCAGCACCAGATGTTCGCCGCCCAGTTCTACGGCTTCGACAAGCCGCGGCGCTGGATCAACTCCGGCGGTCTCGGCACCATGGGCTTCGGCCTGCCATCGGCGATGGGCTGCAAGGTGGCCCATCCCGACAAGGATGTGGCGGTGGTGACCGGCGAGGGCAGTATCCAGATGTGCATCCAGGAGCTGGCGACCTGCAAGCAGTATGACCTGCCGCTGAAGATCATCCTGCTCAACAACGGCTACCTGGGCATGGTGCGCCAGTGGCAGGAGTTCTTCTACGACAGCCGCTATTCCCACTCCTACGTCGAGGCGCTGCCCGATTTCGTCCAGCTCACCCAGAGTTACGGCCACGTCGGCATGCGGGTCGAAAAGCCGGGCGACGTGGAGGGCGCGATGAAGGAGGCCTTCGCCATGAAGGATCGCCTGGTGTTCCTGGATATCGTCATCGATCCGGGCGAGAACGTCTATCCCATGATCGAGGCGGGCAAGGGCCACCACGAGATGTATCTCTCCCCGGAAAGCGAGCTGGTGTAAGCAGATGAGACATATTATTTCGATCCTGATGGAGAACGAGGCGGGTGCCCTGTCGCGGGTGGCGGGGCTCTTTTCGGCGCGCGGCTACAACATCGAGTCCCTCACCGTCGCCCCCACCGAGGATACCTCGTTGTCGCGCATGACCCTGGTCACCAATGGCAGCGAGGAGATCGTCGAGCAGATCACCAAGCAGCTCAACAAGCTGATCGACGTGGTCAAGCTCGTCGAGCTGACCGAAGGCCCGCACATCGAGCGCGAGATGATGCTGATCAAGCTCAAGGCGGAGCGCGCCCACCGCGCCGAGATCACCAGTCTGGTCGAGATCTTTCGCGGGCGCATCATCGATGTCACCGACACCAGCTACATCGTCGAGATGACCGGCTCCGTCAGCAAGCTCGATGCCTTCATCGAGGCGGTCCACGAGGACCTGGTGGTCGAGGTCGTGCGCACCGGCCCCTCCGGTATCGCCCGCGGCCCCAAAAGTCTGGGAGTCTGAAATTACAGCGACTAGTACAGGCGTTCGCAACTATCGGAAACAACGCGATGCATTGTCGTGAATGGATTTGCACCCACATGACGTTTCCGAAATTTGCGCGCGGCTGTACTAGCTTCCAGCCGCTAGCGTCTGGAAGCTGATAACAAACCAAACCAAGAGTGAATACTATGAGCCTCAACATCTACTATGACAAAGACGCCGACCTCTCCCTGATCCAGGGCAAGAAGGTCACCATCATCGGTTACGGCTCCCAGGGCCATGCCCATGCCAACAACCTGAAGGACTCGGGCGTCGAGGTCTGCGTCGGCCTGCGTCCCGGCTCCGGCTCCGCCACCAAGGCCGAAAACGCCGGTCTTACCGTCAAGTCCATCGAAGACGGCGTCGCCTGGGCCGACGTGGTGATGGTGCTGGCCCCGGACGAGCACCAGGCCGCGCTCTACAAGGAGCAGATCGAGCCCAACATCAAGCAGGGCGCCGCGATCGCCTTCGCCCACGGCTTTAACATCCACTTCGGCGCCATCGTCCCGCGCGAAGACCTGGACGTGATCATGATCGCCCCCAAGGCCCCCGGCCACACCGTGCGCACCGAATTCACCCGCGGCGGCGGCATCCCCGACCTGATCGCCGTGTTTCAGAACGCCACCGGCCAGGCCAAGGCGGTCGCCCTCTCCTACGCCTCCGCCATCGGCGGCGGGCGCACCGGCATCATCGAGACCACCTTCCAGGACGAGACCGAGACCGACCTGTTCGGCGAGCAGGCCGTGCTTTGCGGCGGTACCACGGCGCTGGTCCAGGCCGCCTTCGAGACCCTCACCGAGGCCGGCTACGCCCCGGAGATGGCCTACTTCGAGTGTCTGCATGAACTCAAGCTGATCGTCGACCTGATGTACGAAGGCGGCATCGCCAACATGCGCTACTCCATCTCCAACACCGCCGAGTATGGCGACCTCACCCGCGGCCCGCGTCTCATCAACGACGACACCAAGGCCGAGATGCGCAAGATCCTCAAGGAGATCCAGACCGGCGAATTCGCCCGCGAATTCATCAGCGAGAACCAGACCGGCCAGATCACCCTCAAGGCCAAGCGCCGCATCGGCCGCGAGCACCAGATCGAAGAGGTGGGCGAACGCCTGCGCGCCATGATGCCCTGGATCAGCGCCAACAAGATCGTCGACAAGACCAAGAACTGATTGGTCTCCGATCGGTCCATGTAAAGACGCCGGCTTCGCGCCGGCGTTTTTTTGCCGGGGTTTTGAAGAGAAGAATAGACAGGATGGACAGGATTTTCAGGATGGACGGGATGGGGATGGAGTAATGGGCCGGTCGGGAGTTGCACTCCCGACCGGAACGTTTGGCAGCGGTTTACTCGTTGGGGGTACTATGATTGCCATGAGACTCAAATTTTCTGCATCGCGTAGGAGGAGAGAAACATGAATAGCTTGGTATTCGAGGCGGAGATTGACAACAATCACAATGTGCATTTGCCGGAGGAGTTGCCGGTTGGGACTCGCGTGCGTATCCATGTTGAGCCACTGAGCGACGCAACCGCCTCAGAACAGGTTCAGGGGCAAAGCGAGATTCGTAGGCTCGCCCTCGCGGCGCGGCGGGCATATCTCAAGCGTGGCGGCAAATTGTTGAGTATCGATGAGGTCAACGAAGAGGTCCGGCGGCGGCGGGGTGGTGTTTCCAATGACTGACAAGCGTACGGTCATCGATGCCAATGTATTGATCATTGCATGGTCAGGCAGTGATGATTTGTACGAAAAAGCCGTGACTGTCCTTGACGACCCGTCGTGCGCGGAAAGATTACCCGCGGGTTGCTCGAATGAAAACCACCGTCGTTTCCGAGGATGTCGAGTATGAATGAGTCAACGCTAAAGCGAAGCGTACGCCAGCAGCGTGAAAATCTGACCAGTCTGCTTAGCGGCGTGATGTTCGATCTGGCGCGGGCGTGCGCGCCGCTCATCCAGGAGCGGGAGGCGCTGGAACAGATCCTCGCCGAGACCCTGCCGCGCATCAACTACTGCAAGCACCTCTACGTGATGGACGCCGACGGGGTGCAGGTGTGCGCCAATATCACCCGTACTGGGGCCGACGAGGAACATTTCGGGCGGGATCGCATGGCACGTCCCTACATGCAGGGGATCGTCGGCACCACCGACTTCAAGCTCTCCGAGGCCTACATCAGCCGCAATCAGAAGCGACCTTCCCTGACCGCCGTTCAAGTGGTGCGCGACGAGGCGGGGGAGCGGATCGGTTTTCTCGGCGCGGATTATGATCTGCGCGAACTGCCGGGGACTCAGGGGGTCTATCAGGAGCCGGACAATTGGCGACAGATCAAGGGTGATCCGGCGATTCGCGGCGGCCTGTTCCTGCAAGCGCGCACCCAGAGCGTGATGGATGACCACATGGACGAGGTGCTACCGCTGATGAATGAGTTGATGGTGGAGCGGGGCGTGTTTCACGGCAAGTTTCACTTCTCCAGCAGCCGTTCCTCGATCTGGCTGGTGGATGACCCTTATCGCTACCGGATCCTTGGCATTGACGACCTCATCGACCCGGATATCTGCCTGGCCTATCCCCAGCGGGATTATACCGAGCTGGCGATCGTCCCGCCGCGGGATATCACGCCGGTGTTCGAACTGTTTCGGGAACTGCGCTTCGCCGACGAGAATGTTTACCTGCGCGCAGGTTCCCTCAATGTCTGTAACGGTATGGTCGCCCTCAATTTCTCCTGCGACGGCTCCCACTATCTGCGCTGGGATGAATTCATGGAGAAGGGCATCGCCTTCTGGTTTGGGAGTCTGTTTGTGCAGCAGCCCAAAATGGCGAAAGTCGGCGAATCGGGGTAAGGTATTGCTCAAGCCGCGAGAGCCGGAGCGACAAACGAGGTTTGTCCCCGCATGGATCTTAAGGAGCTAGAGATGCAAAACCCGCTACCAAAGGATCAACATTATACCTACGGCGACTACACTGCCTGGCCGGATGATGAGCGCTGGGAGCTGATCGATGGTGAGGCATATGACATGAGTCCCGCGCCCTCGCTTCCGCATCAGGATGTCGCGCTTAAAGTTGCCACGCAAATCACCAATTTTTTGCGTGGCAGGCCCTGTCGCGTCTTCATCGCCCCCTTCGACGTTCGCCTGCCCAAGGCGAATGAGGCGGATGACAGGATCGACACGGTGGTGCAGCCCGACCTGTCGGTGGTCTGCGACCCCGGCAAGCTGGATCACAAGGGCTGTCGCGGCGCGCCGGACTGGGTCATCGAGGTGCTCTCGCCCTGCACCGCCAGCAAGGACCAGATCCGCAAGCGGGAACTCTACCAACGCCACGGTGTACGCGAATACTGGCTGGCGCATCCTTTGGATCGCATCCTGACCCTCTACCGGCTGAAGGATGGTCGTTTCGAGCCGCCGCAAATCCTCGCCATGGAGGGGACGACGCCCGTGACCACTCTGAAAGGATTGGAGATCGACTGGGAGGAGGTGTGGGAGGATCTTGGGCCGTTGGATTGAGGGGAAGCTTCATCCGGATTCCGCTTTGCTCCGCCCGCGGCGCGACGTCATATTTCCGTAGCGGTGATAGAAACAATTGATATGAATTTCAATGAAATAAATAGTGTGGCGGAGTATGAGCGGTTGCGGCAGCAATTTGCGTCGGTTGAAGGTTGGCTCACCGCGCTGGAGGGTTATGCGCTCTTCAAGCTGGCGGAAATCGGCCCAGGGGTCGGACGAATCGTGGAGATCGGCTCATTCCTGGGTAAGTCAACCTGCTGGCTGGCGACGGGAAGCCAGCAAGCCAGCAGAGAGAAAGTGGCGGCTGTCGACCATTTTTCAGGTTCTCCCGAGCATCAGCCGGGTCAGGGTTTTGAGTGCGAGGCAATCGTACGGGAGGGAACGACCTATAACCGCTTTCTCGACAACATTCGTTCCGTAGGTGTTGAAGGATATATCGACCCGATCAAGGCGTCGTCCGAGGAGGCGGCTGGCGGGTGGAGGGATCCGATTCGGTTGCTGTTCATTGATGGCGACCACTCTTATGAGGCCACCCGCCTGGACTTTTCCCTTTGGTTCCCCTTTGTGTGCAGCGGCGGCATCGTCTGTTTTCACGATATTGGCGCTTGGGAAGGCTGTACCCGCTATTACAATGAGTTGGTTCAGTCCGCATCCGGGGAGGTTCATCAACTCGGGCGGGTAGGGTCTATTGGGATTGTGCAAAAGGTTTAATCCTGAAAATCCCGTCCATCCCGTCTATGCTTTTTCGACAATCATGCAGCAAACCACATGAAAGCCCCCGAGCTCCTCTCCCCCGCCGGCACCCTGAACAACCTCCACTACGCCATCGCCTATGGCGCGGATGCGGTCTATGCCGGCATGCCCCGCTACAGCCTGCGGGTACGCAATAACGACTTCATGGGGGATAATCTGGCCAAGGGGATCGCGGCGACCCATGCCGCCGGCAGGAGGTTCTATCTCGCCTGCAACTTGCTGCCCCATGGCGCGAAGCTGAAGACCTTCATGGCGGATCTGGCGCCGGTGGTGGCGATGGGGCCGGATGCCCTGATCATGGCCGATCCCGGGCTCATCATGTGGGCAAGAGAACGCTGGCCGGAGATGCCGATACATCTTTCGGTCCAGGCCAATACCATGAACGCCGCGGCGGTGGAGTTCTGGCGGGGGATTGGCCTGAGTCGAGTAATCCTCTCCCGAGAGCTATCCCTGGAGGAGGTGGCGGAGATCCGCCAGCAGTCTCCCGAGATGGAGCTGGAGGTCTTCGTCCACGGCGCGTTGTGTATCGCCTATTCCGGTCGCTGTCTCCTCTCGGGCTACTTCAACCATCGCGACGCCAACCAGGGTAGCTGTACCAACTCCTGTCGTTGGGAGTACAAGCTCTCCAATACCAATCAGCCGCGCCACCCCGCCGCCGAGCAGGAATATCTGCTGGAGGAGCGGGAGCGTCCCGGGGAACTGATGCCGGTATTCGAGGATGAGACCGGCACCTACATCATGAACTCCAAGGATCTGCGCGCCATCGAGCATGTCCAGCGGCTGGTGGAGATGGGGATCGACAGCCTCAAGATCGAAGGCCGCACCAAATCCCACTACTACGCCGCCCGTGCCACCCAGGCCTATCGCTGGGCGATCGACGATGCCGTCGCCCAGCGTCCGTTTCGCCCCGAATTGATCGGTGAGCTCAATGGGCTCGCCAACCGCGGCTATACCGATGGCTTCTATCAGCGTCACGAAACCCGGGAGCTACAGAATTATCGCAGTAACAGCTCGGAAAACGCCGGGGAGATCTTCGTCGGCGAGGTGGCGGAGGAGGGGGATGGCTGGATCGAGGTGAAGAACCGCTTCGCCGTTGGTGATCGGCTGCGGCTCGTCACCCCTCGGGGTAACCATGACTTCACCCTGGACGCCATGCAGGACAAGAATGGCAGGCCTCTTGATTGCGCGCCGGGTAGCGGATATCGAGTGCGTATCGAGTTGCCGGCGGCGTGCGACGGAAAGGGTTTGGTGACGCGGGTGTTGACGGGGTAGGTCGGACCATGGGAGGGGCCTTCAGCCCTGGAATGCGCGGGATTGAAGGGGATTTTAGCCGAGAAACATCCGTTTCCATTCTGAAAATCCTGTCCATCCTGTCCATTCTTCAAACTCAAAGCGGTGAAAAAGATCGCGCCGGCTGGTATGCTTCGTTCGTTTCGGCCAAGAGAACCGGAGGATGCCGATGGACGATGTCTTGTTGACTGTTTCCACCTGTCCCGACAGGGCGACCGCGGACACCATCGCCGACGCATTGGTGTCTGAGCGACTGGCCGCCTGCGTCAACATTTTGCCGGGGGCGGTTTCGGTCTACGAGTGGCAGGGCCAGATCGAACGGGATGGGGAGCTGGTGTTGCTGATCAAGACGACAATGGCCCGTTTCGAGGCGCTGCGTGATCGTATCGTGGCGCTGCACCCCTACGAACTTCCCGAGGTGATCGCGGTCCCTGTAAGCAATGGTTTGAGTGGATACTTGGAGTGGGTAGCACAATGCACATCCGGCGCGGATTGATTTTTTCCCTGATTCTGTTCTGGCTCTGCGCCGGATCCGTAGCGGCGCAGGAGTTCCTGCCGCCGGAAGAGGCGTTTCCCGTCGAGACCCGAGTGGATGGGGCGGGGCAGGTATCGGTCATCTGGGATGTGACCGACGGCTACTATCTCTATGGCGGCAAGTTCGCCTTCTCCACCGAATCGCCGGGTTTCGAGCTGGGCGAGCCGGAGCGACCCGCCGGCAAGATCAAGCAGGATGAGTACTTCGGCGAGGTCGAGGTGTTGCGCGGGCGGGTCGAGGTGGCGATCCCCGTCATTCGTAGCGCCGATGCCGGCAATGAGTTGGTGCTGAAGACCAAATCCCAGGGCTGCGCCGACGCCGGGCTCTGCTATCCCCCGCAACGGCAGAGCTTCGATCTTACCCTGCCGCCCCAGGCCTCCCCGTCCCAATCCCCGGCATCCCCCGCCGATGTGCTCGCCGCCTTCGGCGAGGAGGTGGGAATCGATGACGAAGAGGAGGACGGTTTCATCCCGGTGGAGAAGGCCTTCCTCTTCGAGGCCGAGGCGATCAATGGCGAATCCCTGAGGCTCGCCTGGCGGATCGCCGAGGGGACCTATCTCTACCAGGAGAAGATCGAGGTCAAATTGCTGGAAGGGCAGGGGGTGAGGCTGGGCGAGATCGAGCTGCCCCAACCCAAGATCAAGAAGGATGGCGTGCGTCCCGATGGCTCCTTTGGCGATGTGGCGGTCTACGAGCATGACTTCGAGGCGACGCTGCCCCTGATTCACACCGCAGGGGGCGAAAAGGCGATCAGCCTGGAGTTCGGTTTTCAGGGCTGCGCCGAGATCGGCATCTGCTATCCGCCGCGCAAGGTCCAGCTCTCCTTCGATCTGGCGGCCCCGACGAATGTCGCCGAAGAGGCCGCGGGAGCTCAGCCCGCGGACGCCAATGCATCCCAGGCAAGCGAGGCAGCCCCTGCCGCCTCCAGCGGCGCGCCGGTGGCGGAGCAGGATCGCATCGCCGATACCCTGCGCGGCGGCAGTGTGTGGTTGATTCTGCTCACCTTCTTCGGCTTCGGCGCGCTGCTGTCGCTGACCCCCTGCGTCTTCCCCATGATTCCGATCCTGTCGGGGATCATCGCCGGCCAGAAGAACCTCACCACCCGCCGCTCCTTCATGCTATCCCTGGTCTATGTGCTGGCGATGGCGGCGACCTACGCGGGCGCCGGCGTGCTGGCGGCGGTATTTGGTCAGAACCTTCAGGCCGCCTTTCAGGATCCCTGGATCCTCAGCGGCTTCGCGGTCGTCTTCGTGCTGCTGGCCCTCTCCATGTTCGGCTTCTACGAGCTGCAACTGCCATCCTCCCTGCAATCCCGCATCTCCGATGTGAGCAATCGCCAGCAAGGCGGTAGCTTTACCGGGGTGGCGGTGATGGGCTTTCTGTCGGCGCTGATCGTCGGCCCTTGCGTCGCGCCGCCGCTGGCCGGGGCGCTGATCTACGTCGGTCAGACCGGCGACTGGATGCTCGGCGGCGCGGCACTGTTCGTGATGGCGCTGGGCATGGGTCTGCCGTTGCTGCTGATCGGCGCCTCCGCCGGCAAGCTGCTGCCCCGCGCCGGCATGTGGATGGAGGCGATCAAGGCGGTGTTCGGCGTCGGCCTGCTGGCGGTGGCGATCGTACTGCTGGAACGCATCCTGCCGCCGGCGGTGTCGCTGGTGTTGTGGGGCGCGCTGATGGTGGTCTCCGGCGTCTATATGGGGGCGCTCAGCCAGCTTGATGAGGCGGTCTCCGGCTGGCGCAAGTTGTGGAAAGGGCTGGGTCTGGTGCTGGTGATCTACGGCGCGCTGATGCTGATCGGCGCGGCCGCCGGCGGCAAGGATACGGTGCAGCCGCTGCGCGGCATCGGCTTCGGCGGCGTGGCGGGGGCGGGGGGTCCGGCCCATGTGGAGTTCAAGCGCATCAAGACGGTGGAGGATCTCCAGCGCGAGGTGGCCAACGCCAACCGTCCGGTGATGCTGGACTTTTACGCCGACTGGTGTGTCTCCTGCAAGGAGATGGAGCGCTATACCTTCTCCGATCCGGAGGTGATCAAGACCCTGGAGAGCTACCTGGTGTTGCAGGCCGATGTGACCGCCGACGATGAGCAGGATCGTGCCCTGCTGCAAGGGCGCTTCGGCCTGCCCGGTCCGCCGGCGATCATCTTCTACGGCGCCGATGGGGTGGAGCGCAGTAACTATCGGGTGGTCGGCTTCATGGATGCGGAGACCTTTGCCGCCCATGCCCGCGAGGCGGTACGATGAGGCGTTCCCTGTTGATTGCTCTGGCCCTGAGCCTGATCGCCGTCGGCATCGTTGGTTTCGGGGCCTTGTGGGCGGCCAGGGAGGACGGCGCCCAGCCGTCGGGCCGGGTTGGCGAACAGCTGGCGCAACTGCCGGCGTTCCGCCTCCCCGGTCTCGACGGCGAGCCGATCGACAGCGCCGACTGGCAAGGCAGGGTGGTGGTGATCAACTACTGGGCCACCTGGTGTCCGCCCTGCCGCACCGAGATGCCCTATTTCATCGAGGCCCACGACAAGTATGGGTCCCTTGGCCTGCAAGTGGTGGGGATCGCCATCGATCAACCCAACCTGGTTCAGGACTTCGTCGACGTCTACAACATCGACTTTCCGGTGATGATCGGCGGCGTGGAGGGGATGAAGCTGTCGGAGAAGATGGGCAACCGCTTCGACTCCCTGCCGTTTACCGCGATCTACGATCGGGACGGCAACGCCGTGGCGGCCCAGGCCGGGGCGATCAGCCGTGAACAGCTGTATGAGATCGTTGCGCCATTGCTGGATCAGGAGTGAGACCCCCGTCCAATCGGGCTGAAGCCGGCAGGCCGGACTTTAGTCCGGGAAGGCCCCGCGGCATTCATCGCTGCGCAACGCGACTCGAATCGATCAACGTGGACGCGAAAAGTTAATGTTCCGCGGCGAAACCATGAAAACTTGCGCCTAACTGGACAAAAAGGGCCGAGTGGCGCACAATTCGGCCCCTATCCCCGGCACCTGTTCTGACGGAGTTTCGATGGCCGCGATTCTTGTACTCAACGGACCCAATCTCAACCTGCTGGGCGCCCGCGAGCCCGGGATTTACGGCACGGATACCCTCGACTCGATTCGGGCGCGCCTGGTGGAACAGGCGACCGCCGGAGGATATTCGCTGGATTTTCGGCAGAGCAACGCCGAACACGAATTGGTGGAGGCGGTGCATCAGGCCATCACCCAGGGCGTGGATTTCATCCTTATCAATCCCGCCGCCTTTACCCACACCAGCGTCGCCCTGCGCGATGCGCTGTCGGGAACGAAGATACCCTTTATCGAGATACACCTCTCAAACGTGCACGCCCGGGAACCGTTTCGGGCGCACTCCTATTTTTCCGATATTGCCGTTGGCGTGATCAGCGGACTCGGCGCCCAGGGCTACGAACTGGCGCTTGCCGCCGCGATGCGACGATTAGGGACGGCATAAAGAATAACGAGACCTGAATCCATGGATATTCACAAAATCAAGAAGTTGATCGAGTTGCTCGAAGCGTCGGATGTGACCGAGATCGAGATCCACGAGAATGACGAATCGGTGCGCATCAGCCGCGGCATGGCCGCCGTCCACCAGGTCATGCCCCAGCCCGCGGCTCAGGCATCCGCCGCCGGCCAGGCGGCGGATGAGTCGGTCGCCGAGGAGATATCCGGCCATCAGATCAAGTCGCCCATGGTGGGCACCTTCTACCGCGCCCCTTCGCCGGGCGCCAAGGCCTTTGTGGACGTGGGCGACAAGGTGAGCGTCGGGGATACCCTGTGCATCATCGAGGCGATGAAGATCCTCAATCAGATCGAGACCGACAAGACGGGTACGGTGAAGAAGGTCCTGGTGGATAACGCCCAGCCCGTCGAGTACAACCAGCCCCTCTTCATCATCGAATAAAGGTCGCCATGATTGACAAGCTCGTAATCGCCAACCGCGGCGAAATCGCCCTGCGCATCCTGCGCGCCTGTCGCGAGTTGGGTATCAAGACGGTGGCGGTGCACTCCGAACCGGATCGGGATCTCAAGCATGTGCGCCTCGCCGACGAGACGGTCTGCATAGGCCCCGCGGCCTCCGCCGATAGCTACCTGCAGATCCCCAACATCATCAGCGCCGCCGAGGTGACCGATGCGGTGGCGATCCACCCCGGCTATGGCTTTCTCTCGGAAAATGCCGATTTCGCCGAACGGGTGGAGGAGAGCGGCTTCATCTTCATCGGCCCCCGCTCCGAGACCATTCGCCAGATGGGCGACAAGATCACCGCCATCGAGGCGATGAAAGCCAGCGGCGTGCCCACGGTGCCCGGTTCGGGCGGCCCGCTCGGCGATGACAAGGAGGAGGTTATCCGCATGGCGCGGGAGATCGGCTACCCGATCATCATCAAGGCGGCCGGCGGCGGCGGCGGGCGGGGCATGCGCGTGGTCCACTCGGAGGCGGCGCTGCTCAACGCCATCACCCTTACCAAGAGCGAGGCGGCGACCGCCTTTGGCAACGATACCGTCTACATGGAAAAATTCCTGGAGAACCCCCGTCACGTCGAGTTCCAGGTGCTCGCCGATATCCACGGCAACGCCATCCATCTGGGCGAGCGGGACTGCTCCATGCAGCGTCGCCATCAGAAGGTGGTGGAAGAGGCGCCCGCCCCGGGTATTACCGAGGAGCAGCGCAAGCGTATCGGCGAACGCTGCGCCGAGGCCTGTCGCCGGATCGGCTATCGCGGCGCCGGCACCTTCGAGTTTCTCTACGAGAACGGCGAGTTCTATTTCATCGAGATGAACACCCGGGTCCAGGTCGAACACCCGGTGACCGAGATGGTGACCGGCGTCGACATCGTGCGTGAGCAGATCACCATTGCCGCCGGCGAGAAACTGTCCTATACCCAGGACGATATCGTCTTGCACGGCCACGCGGTGGAGTGTCGTATCAACGCCGAAGACCCGAGCAACTTCTTCCCCAGTCCAGGCAAGATCACCCAGATGCATGTCGGCGGCGGCCCGGGGATTCGCTTCGACTCTCATCTCTATCAGGGCTATACCGTGCCGCCCTACTACGACTCGATGATCGGCAAGCTGATCGCCCACGGCGAGACCCGCCAGTCCGCCATCGCGCGCATGCGTATCGCCCTGTCGGAGATGGTCATCGAGGGAATCAAGACCAATATCCCCCTCCAGCAGGACATCATGCGCGATGCCGCCTTCGCCGCGGGCGGGGCGAATATCCACTATCTGGAGAAGAAGCTGGGGCTTTGAGATTTGTAACTATTCAGCATGACAGTGCAATAGGGAGAATAGACAGGATTAACAAGATTATTCAGGATTTACAGGATGCTCAGTTCGCGAATAATGTTCTGGTGTAGAGAGCTGATGCCGCCATGTTGCGAGATGGGCATGCATCAACTCTGCGCCCAAGTGGGACAGAACTCCCAGCTGGCACCGCAATCACATCATGTCAATCCTCAAAATCCTGTTAATCCTGTCCAATTCTTATGCTGAATGGTTACTGAGATTTAGCTTCTGGTTGCTAGTAGCTAGACGCATCTTCCAATGAACGATTTCCAACTCCTCCGTTACAGCCGCCAGATCATGCTCCCGCAAATGGGCATGGAGGGGCAGCAGCGGTTGCTCGACTCGCGGGTACTGATAGTCGGGCTAGGCGGTCTTGGTTCCCCGGTCGCCATGTATCTCGCGGCGGCGGGGGTTGGTGAACTGGTGCTGCTGGATTACGACAAGGTCGATCTCTCGAATCTCCAGCGCCAGATCATTCATGACACCTCTTCCATAGGTCAGCCCAAGGTGGAATCCGCCGCCAACGCCATTGCCGCCCTCAATCCGGAATGTCGGGTCGATGCGGTCAATCAACTCCTGGATGAAGCGGCGTTGACCGAACAGGTCGCCCGGGTCGATCTGGTACTGGATTGCTGTGACAACTTCCAGACCCGTTTCACCGTCAACCAGGCCTGCGTCGAGCACCGCAAACCGCTGGTCTCCGGCGCGGCGATCCGCATGGAGGGACAGCTGGCGCTCTTCTCCGGTCAGCCTGGCGATCCCTGTTACCACTGCCTGTACGGCATCGAGGGGGAGCTGGAAGAGACATGTAGCGAAAACGGCGTGCTATCCCCGCTGGTCGGCGTCATTGGCAGCATGCAGGCGGTGGAGGCGATCAAGGTGCTCGCCGGTTTCGGTCAGCCCCTGTTCGGAAAGCTCGCCCTCTTTGATGCCATGCGTGGCGACTGGCGGACCCTGCGTCTCAAGACCGATCCCGCGTGCTCGGTTTGCGCGGGGCGGGTTCGGGAAGAATAGGCAGGATGGACAGGATTCGCAGGATAAACGGGATTGGTAATATGTTGTAAGCGAAGTGATAGGGTGGAAATCAGACCGGTGTGAAATCAACGCATGGGCAAAGTGCCGCGTAGACATCCATTTCTTAAGGCCTCCCAAAAGGAGGGGATGCGCATGGCGCTGATGGGGTCGTGTCAATGTTTGAGGACTGGTGGAGCGCCCTTGCCCATCGTGCGCGGCTGAATTCATGCCAATAAATAATCCCGTTACTCCTGTCCAATTCTTCTCCCACCAAAACAAGTAGCCCAAATGAGCAAATCCCGACTCGATAATCAAACCCGCGACTACCTCGCCGACCTGCGCAGGGATATCGCCTTCAGCGATACCCTGCTGGGACACCCCCTCCAGTTCCGCTCCACCTGGGGTATCTTTTCCCCGAAGGGCATCGACGAGGGGACCCGGCTGCTGCTGGATCATATGGAGATCCGGGACGATGACGACACCCTGGACCTTGGCTGTGGCTATGGCCCCATCGGCCTGACCCTGGCTCGCTGCGCCCCCAAGGGAATCAGCGTGTTGGTGGACAAGGATTTCGTCGCCGTCGATTACGCCCGCAAGAACGCGGAACTCAACGGCATCGACAATGTAGAGGCCTTCCTCAGCAACGGTTTCGATCAGGTCGGCATGCGCCCCTTTGACCTGATCGTCTCCAACCTGCCCGCGAAGACCGGCAAGGAGCTCTACTACCTCTACTTCTACGACGCCCTGGAGCGTCTCAACCCAGGCGGGCGGATCTACGTGGTCACCATCACCGGCCTGCGCAAGTTCGTCGCCCGCGCCTTCGATGAGGTCTTCGGCAACTACGAAAAGGTCAAGCAGGGAAAGACCTATACCGTCGCCATGGCGCGGTACGAGGGCTGAAGCCGCTTTTTTTCCTTGTGGTGCTTGAAATTTTCTTCTAACAGGATAGATTGAACGCATCAGCCGAACCGCGGAGGGATTTATGGCACTGAACGCGCTTTCAAGATCACCATATATCACCCCAGAAGAGTATATCGCAGGCGAGAAGCTCAGTGATCTAAGGCATGAGTATATTGATGGTAAAGTTTATGCCATGGTGGGGGAGAGTAGAGAGCACAATGAAATTGTAGTAAATATGATTGTGTCTCTAAAGAGGCAGTTGGCGGGTAAGCCTTGCAAGCTTTATGTGGAAGACGTAAAAGTTCACATCAAGAACGACCTTACGGATCGTTTTTACTACCCTGACATCCAGATTACCTGTGGTCCGCGCTCAAGTTCCCGCTACGAAGTACGAGACCCCAAGGTCATCATCGAAGTCCTTTCCAGCTCTACGGAACGCAAAGACCGAGCGGAGAAATTCTTCACCTATCGTCAGTTGGAGAGCCTCCAGGAGTATGTGCTGGTGGCCCAGGACACCCGTCGGCTGGAGATCTTTCGTCGCGAAAACAACTGGCAGTGGGAGCTCTACACCGGCGAAGCGGACGAAATCGAACTGAAAGCGATAGACGCGAGCCTCAAGCTGGCGGACCTCTACGAGGGGGTTGAGTTTCCAGAATCACCTCCATCATCCGACCAAGTCAAACGGGACTGATGATTTTTGCCACGATAATCGATTAAGCATCCATTGAAGCGGAGGCGTCCATGGCACTTAGCGCAGTTTCAGATTCCCTGTATATCACCCCTGAGGAGTATGTCGAAGGGGAGAAGGTAAGCGATATTCGTCACGAGTACATCGATGGTCAGGTTTTCGCCATGGCGGGGGAGAGCCGAGACCATAACATGGTCTGCGGTAATATCTATATGGCGCTACGGAGTCAGTTGCGAGGCTCACCTTGCCGGGTATTCATGGAGAACGTGAAAGCCCGAATCAAGACGCGGACGAGTGATTGTTACTACTATCCCGATATTCAGGTGGGGTGTGGAGGGGATGAGGGGCATAGTCATGAAGAGCGGGAGCCCAAGCTCATCATCGAAGTCCTCTCCAGCTCCACCGAGCGCAAAGACAGAGCGGAGAAATTCTTCACCTATCGTCAGTTGGAGAGCCTCCAGGAGTATGTGCTGGTGGCCCAGGATACCCGCAGGCTGGAGATCTTTCGTCGCGACACCAACTGGGAGTGGGAGCTCTACACCGGCGAGGATGACGAAATCGAACTGAAAGCCATCGACGCGAGCCTCAAGCTGGCGGACCTCTACGAGGGAGTTGACCTTCCTGATCCCCCAAAATCACCTTTCCAAGACGAGCAGTAACCCATGAGTCGATATCACTCCGAGCAGGCGGAATCCTTCCGCCAGATTCTCATCGCGGTGGCCAAGGGCAAGCACGGCGCCAAGGACATGACCCGCGAGCAGGCCAAAGAGGCGCTGACCTTCCTGTTCTCCCGCGAGGCGCGACCCGAGCAGGTAGGGGCCTTCCTCACCGCCATGCGTTTCAAGGGCGCCAAGTGGGAGGAGATGGCCGGCTTTCTGGAGGCGATGGAGGCCCATGCGACCCTGATTCGCCCCAGGGTCTCCGGCCTGCTCAACGTCAACGGCCCCTATGACGGCCGCAAGAAGGCCCTCAACCTCTCCCTGCCTACCGCCATCGTCATGGCCGCCGCCGGCGTGCCGGTGATCATGCACTCCGGCTCGGATCTGCCGCCAAAGGATGGCGTTACCACTGGAAGTATCCTGGAACAGCTTGGCGTCTCCGCCTACAAGGAGCCCGAAGCGGTGGAGAAGGATATCGAACAAAAAGGCTTCGGACACCTCGCCTCGGTCAAGTACCTGCACGGCGTGGAATCCCTCAAGCCCATTCGCCAGGTGCTCTTCTACCGCTCCTTCCTGCACGCCAGCGAGGTGATGCTCAATCCCGCCGGCGCCGAGTTCTCCATGGTTGGCGCCGCCCACGACACCTTCCTGGAACGCTTCGCCAAGACCCAGGGCGAACGGGGCGTACGCCGGGTGCTGGCGGTGCAGGGGCTGGACGGTACCGACGAACTGCCGATGCACGAGGTCGCCGCGCTGCGTTATGAAAACGGCCGCGGCGAAAGCTACACCCTTTCACCCACCCACTTCGGCCTCAACGAACTGGCCCATATCCCCTGTCCCGATGTCGCCGAATCGGCGAAACGGATCGAGGGCGTGCTGGCCGGCGAGGATCAGGCCTTGGTGAATGCGGTCATCTACAACGCCGGCGTGCGCCTGCAACTGGTGGAGAAGTGCGACAAGATCGCCGATGGGATCGAGATGGCGCGGGAGTTGATAAAGTCCGGCAGGGCAAAGGAGAAGCTGGAGGAGTTGCGGCGGGGGTAGTGTCCGCTGGTTCCCAAGCTCCAGCTTGGGAACCCAGGTCTTGGCAGCTCTAGCTGAGCCAACGGGTAGCAAGCTAGAGCTTGCAAGACGTGCGTTCCCAAGGAGACCTTGGGAACGAGCTAAACCTGCGCGTGTTCAATGTCATTAACTTAAGCGCCACGCCAGGTTCCCGCCCTTGATGCGCCTTACTCCGGGGCAGCCCGGAAATCGCCGGGCCGGCATAGGATGTGCCGAATAAAAAGCCTTGTCGCTCGGTCGACGGCACATCCTATGCAGAACCAAAAACGCTCGGCGCACCCACGAAATGAGGCGCATCATTCCCGGAAAATGCCATGGTGGCTTAAGTTAATGACATTGTGCGCGTGCTTTTCGTCCCATCCCGTCCGCCCTGAAAGCCCTGTGCATCCTGTCTATTGTCCTCTTCCCCGTACCCTTTACTCAGGCTTCTCCTGTCCCAATCTTACACCTCTCAAAGCTGTTTCGAGGTTCCCGATATGACCCCCTTTTCCGATCTGCTCAACGTCACCAGCGATGGCAAGCTCCTCCTGCAACCCGGGGTTCACTCCCTGGAGAACCTGTTGGAGATGGAGCCAGAGGAGATCCTTGCCTGGTTCAAACAGAGCCAGCGCAAGGATTTCGAAGAGACGATCCGGCGCATGACGGAGGAGGGGCATCCCCTCAAGCAGGCGCTGGGTTTTGACCGCCTTGGCGGTGACGAAAAGGATATTCCGGTGGAGCTGGTCTCCGCCGAACGGCTCGATGGACTGTTTCGGGATCTCCACGACCATGTCATGGATCACCCGGTATGGCGGCACCCCTTCTTTCTGCGCATCTTTCGCGGCGAATTCGATCCCGCCCAGGCGCGGGAGTTCTCCCTGCAATACTTCAATCAGGTGAAGAACACCCGCCAGTGCGTGGCCCTCGCCTGCGGGCGCTTCAGCTCCACCCAGCCCCGCCACTTCGGCGTGCTCAGCGAGCGGGTCTCCGAGGTCACCCAAATTGTTCTGGCTCAGCTGCTGGCGGATGAGTATGGCGTGGGAACGGCGGCGGTGGATGACTACCCGGATCTGGCGGGCATCTTCAGCTCCACCACCCACATTGTGATGTATCGCTGGATCTTCGAGGGTCTTGGCATCCCCTATGACCAACAGGATCGGCCATTTATCCCCGAGGTGGCGGATAACATCACCATTCAGCGACTGGTCGCCGGCAATGAGGATTTCGCGCTGCTGGAGGCCCTCTCGTCGGTGGGCCTGGGTATGGAGTGGGGCGTGCCGGAGTTCTTCACCCTGCTGCTGGGCGGGCTTATCCGCTTCGCCCACCGCGAAAAGATCCCCCTCACCCGGAAGCACCTGTTCGTTCTCATCGCCCATGTGCAATACGACGTGATGCACGCCATCGCGGTGATGATGGTCACCGCCCTCTACGCCACCGACGATGAGGCGGTGCGCCGCATCAAGAACGCGGTCAACATGCTCATGACCGGCCGTTACGCGATGATGAGCGGCATGTATCGCCACATCTTCCAGGAGCCCTGCGCCGGCCCCGCCGAAGCGGGACTGGCGGAGCGCTATCACGTAACCGACACGCGCATTCGCGACGCCCTGATCGCCGCCCGCCGACGCATCGATCCCGCCACCATCATCGGCGGCGAGGCCTATTGCGTCTCGACGATTACGCTTTTCGATGGCTGGATGGATAATGGTTAACCGCAGATTAACGCCGATAAACGCAGGCATGAAGAGCTGAACGACTTTCTCCCAAGGGATCAACGCAAGCGCGACAACCCGCTGGAGCAACTGGGGTATCTGGTGGACCGGCTGCAACTGGCGGGACGGATCCGGCCCTTCACCCCCACCAACGCATGCTGGCATTGATCGATGGTTTGCATTGAAGAGTTCCGGGTTCCACTTTCCCCTGGTTTGTGGTTAAGTGACGGGTTTTGCGAATGCTTGAGGCGAGCAAGGCCGGCAGCGTAGGGTGCGTTAGGCGCGCGTTGCACGGAATTGACGGCATGCGCCAAGGTTTGGGCGCGCCGTAACGCACCATTCATCGAGTTTGAAAAATCCAAAGAGGTAAAGTCATGTCAAAAATTCAGGTAAAGAACCCCATCGTCGAGCTCGATGGCGACGAGATGACCCGCATCATCTGGGAGTTCATCAAGGAGAAGCTGATCCTCCCCTATCTCGACGTCGACCTGAAGTACTACGACCTCTCGGTGCAGAAGCGGGACGAGACCGACGATCAGATCACCGTTGACGCAGCCAACGCCATCAAGCGCTACGGCGTAGGCGTGAAGTGCGCCACCATCACCCCCGACGAGGGGCGGGTCGAGGAGTTTGGCCTCAAGCAGATGTGGCGCTCCCCCAACGGCACCATTCGTAACATCATCGGCGGCACCGTGTTCCGCCAGCCGATCATCTGCAACAACATCCCCCGCTATGTTCCCGGCTGGACCAAACCCATCGTCATCGGCCGTCACGCCTTCGGCGATCAATACCGCGCCACCGACTTCGTGGTCCCTGGGGCCGGCAAGCTCACCATCAAATGGGAGGCGGCGGACGGCAGCGACAGCATCGAACACGAGGTCTTCGACTTCCCCGGCGGCGGCGTCGCCATGTCCATGTACAACCTGGATGAATCGATCCGCGGTTTCGCCCGCTCCTGCTTCAACTATGGTCTGAAGCTCGGCTACCCGGTCTACATGTCCACCAAGAACACCATCCTCAAGAAGTACGACGGTCGCTTCAAGGATCTCTTCGAAGAGGTCTTCGAGAACGAATTCAAGGCCGATTTCGACAACGCGGGCCTCACCTACGAACACCGCCTGATCGACGACATGGTCGCCTGCGCCATGAAGTGGGAGGGCGGTTTCGTCTGGGCCTGCAAGAACTACGACGGCGACGTCCAATCCGACACCGTCGCCCAGGGCTTCGGCTCCCTTGGCCTGATGACCTCGGTGCTCATGACCCCCGACGGCAACACCGTCGAGGCGGAAGCGGCCCACGGCACCGTCACCCGCCACTACCGCATGCACCAGAAGGGCGAACAGACCTCCACCAACCCCATCGCCTCCATCTTCGCCTGGACCCGCGGCATCTTCTATCGCGGAACCTTCGACGATACCCCGGAGGTGGTCAAGTTCGCCGAGACCCTGGAGAAGGTCTGTATCGACACCGTCGAGGCGGGGCACATGACCAAGGATCTGGCGCTTCTCGTAGGCAAGGACCAGGCCTGGATGACCACCCAGGAGTTTCTCGCCAAGCTGGATGAAAATCTCAAGGCGGCGATGAACGGCTGATATGACACAGGGGGCCGCGGCCACGGACGGCGGCGTGCGGGGTCGGGTTTGCAGTCTGCCAGCTCCCTGTGGATTGGGGGGCGAATCCTTCTCGTCGTCTGCTTCTGGTGTCGGCGGAGTGATCACTAATTGCCCCCATGCACACCAAGCCTTCGAGGGGCTTGTTGCCTGATTGCAACAAAATTCAGGGTGGCGGCCTTTTTGCAACTGGTTTAAACTCGCCGGCTGTGCAGAGCAGTATCCCCGATCGGAGGCGGGACCACATGAGCGACACCGTCATTACCCTGCCCAAATGGTATGACCTTCATGCCCACTTTCGTCAGGATGAGCTGCTCGCGCCGCTGGTCGAGGCCCATCTCGCCATGGGCTGCGCCGGCGTGGTCGCCATGCCCAATACTCGTCCGCCGGTGGCCAAGGTGTTTGATGAGGATCCCGGGGAAGAGATCAGCGTCACGGCCTATCGCGACCAGCTTTTCGCCGCCGCCAACGATCAGCTGGACGAAATCATCGTCCCCCTCTATCTGACCCAGGCCACCACGCCGGGGATGATCGAGCGGGGCGCCCGGTCCGGACTGTTGCGCGCCTGCAAATATTACCCGCCCCATGGTACCACCGGGTCTGAATTCGCTCAGCATTTCGAGGCGTTCATGGGCAATGGCGTATTCGCCGCGATGCAGGATAACGGCGTGGTGTTGTGTATCCACGGCGAAGAGCATGGCCTTAGTGGTGAAGACTATTTTGGAAGAAAGGATAATGCCGAAGAGCGCTTTTATCGCCAACGCATGCCCCGCCTGCGGGAGCGCTTTCCCGATTTGCGGGTGGTAGCCGAGCATCTCACCAGCAAGCTGGGTGTCGATTTCGTGCGTCAGGCCGGGGAGGGGGTCGCCGCCAGCGTCACCCCGCAACACCTCATCTACACCGTGGGCGATCTGTTGCAAAATTTCAAATATCACCTTTATTGTCTGCCGCTGGTCAAGTTCGATGAGGATCGCGCCGCCCTGCGCGAGGCGGTACTGGATCCGGATAATCGACAATTCTTCGCCGGTACCGACAGCGCCCCCCACACCGCCAAGATTACCCCCTGCGGCTGCGCCGCCGGCTGTTTCACCGGCGGCATCGCCCCCCAGCTCTACGCCGAGGCCTTCGAACTGGCGGGGGCGGACCTCGACCAGCAGCAGGGTGTCGACGCGCTGCGGCGGTTTCTGGTGGAGAATGGCGCGGGTTTTTACGGATTGCCGGTCAGCGATGACACCTTTCGCCTGATACGCCGGCCAACTTCCGTCACCCCCCTTTCCACCTCCGCCGGCGAGATCACCCCCTTGCCCCTGGGAATCGGTCCCGGCTGTCCCGAAGGCCGGGGCGAACTGGCCTGGTCGCTGGAGCTGTAACCCATGGCTAATCCGCTGATTCATCTCCTCAAACCGGAACCGGCCCACCAATTGGCGCTGTGGGCCTTGAGGCACGGCCTCGGCCCGCGCCAACAACTCGATGATCCCGCCTTGCGCACCCGGCTGCTGGGCAGGAATCTGGTTAACCCCATCGGCCTTGCCGCAGGTGCGGAAAAGAAGGCGGAGGCGCTCCCCGGTTGGCGCGCCATGGGCTTCGGTATGGTCGAGGCGGGTACCGTCACCCTCAAGGCGCGCAAAGGCAACCCCGCGCCCCGTCTCTGGCGTGTTCCTGGCCAAGGCGTGGTCAACTGGATGGGCCTCCCTGGGGATGGCATCGGCAGCTTCGTCACCAACTTGCGCGCCTTTCATCAGCACAAGGCCCGGGATGAGCTGCTACTGGGCGCCAGTCTGGCTTCTCCCGATGGCGATCTTGGCGAGTTCGGCGAACTGGCGGAGCGCTGCGCCCCCTGGGTTGACTACCTCACCCTCAACGCCTCCTGTCCCAATGTCTTCCACGCCTGCGAGAACGACCCGGCGCGCACCGCCAAACGACAGCTCGAAGCGGTGGTGCGCCGTGCCCAGGAGAAGCCTGTTTTGCTCAAGCTGGGGCCCAGCACCGATAGCGCCGCCATTCGGCTGATGGTCGATGCGGCGATGGAGGCGGGCGCGGCGGGTATCGTCGCCACCAACACCCTGCCCTGGGACAAGCGGGAACTGATCGGCGACAACGGCTTCGAATGGCCTCGCCACGAACAACAGCCGGTGGGGGGCTACAGCGGCGCGGCGCTACTCGACATCACCTGCTTCATGGCCAGCGAATGCCGCGATCAACTCGGCCCCGACGTGCCGATCATCGGCGTCGGCGGCGTCCAGAGCGGCGCCGATGCGGTGCGTCTGCTCGACGCCGGGGCCAACGCCATCCAACTCTATACCGGGCTGATCTACCGCGGCGCATCCCTGCTCAAGGAGATCGCCGACGCCATCGTTCAGCATCGCGGTTGAGGCTTCAGCCGGTCGCTCGCGGGACGGATGTTGCTGGCAGCGGGACGGGTGTTGCACACCCGTCCCTATCGTTACCTATCCCCCCCATTGTAACTGCATTGCTCGCGGGTATCGGTGCGGTAACGATGCGGACGGGGCTGCAAGCCCCGTCCGGCAGGTAGACGTGACATCAAGCAGATCACGTCGGTGACATTGGCGCGTCAAGCCGCGCGCGCCGTCGCGGGACGGGTGTTGCGTCGCGGGACGGGTGTTGCACACCCGTCCCTATCGTTACCTAATCTCCCCCACTGCAACTGCATTGCTCGCGGGTATCGGTGCGGTAACGATGCGGACGGGGCTGCAAGCCCCGTCCGGCTACGAGTCCTCCCCCCGGCACGAAAGCTGCTTCCCCCCACCATCCTCCATTGGTTGTGCGCTTCGCGACACAGCCGCGACATCCTCGCAAAAGATGCAAACCATGAAAAGATTCCTCGATTGGTCGGACTATGAAAACGCCGGCATGGGCGATGCCTATGCCGACATCCCCAAAGCCGGGGGCGACTTCGCCAAGGCGGTGGCGGTCTGCATCAACAGCCGTCAGTGCGAAGACAAGGGCAAGAAGGGGGTGATGTGCCCCAGCTTTCGGGTGACCGACGATCCCGCCTTGAGTACCGGCGGACGGGTCAGGCTGCTCAAGGCGGCCCTGAATAGCGATGATCCAGATGGGGCTCTCGGTGACGCCGAACTAGCCCGCGCCATGGATCTTTGCGTCGCCTGCAAGGGCTGCAAACGGGAGTGCGAGAACGAAGTGGATATGGCGATGATCAAGCTGGAGTATCTCGCCCAGCGCAATCATCACCGCGGGTTGAGTTCGCGGGGCCATCTATTCGCCTCCTTGCCCCAGTGGCTCCATCAGCGCCCTTGGATGCGAAGATTGCCTGCCGTGGTTAATCGTCTCGGACCGCTTGGTACGCCGATGCGGCGCCTGCTCGGTCTCGCCAATGCCCCATTGCCCGAGCCGAGTGTGAGACCTTTTACCTCGCCTGCCCCGGAATCTTCGTCGGCCCAAGAGTCGACGGGGGAAGTGGTGCTGTTTGTCGACACCTTCTCGCGGGAGTTTGAGCCGGGTATTGCGGAGAGCGCCTTGCGTCTGCTGCGGGCGGCGGGATATCAGGTAGAGGTGGTCGGGGATCGTGACGGGGAAGCAAGCGAGCGGCCCCTCTGTTGCGGGCGCACCTGGCTCGGCCAGGGCATGGTCGACGAGGCCCGCGCCGAGGCCGAGCGGGTTTTGAATGTCCTCAAGCCCCACCTCCAGGCCGGGCGCGCCATCGTCGGTCTGGAGCCATCCTGTCTGCTCACCTTTCGCGACGAATATCGCTTGCTGGATCTCGGCGAAGAGGCGGGGGCGCTGGCCGAGAAGGCGCTGCTGCTGGAAGAGTTTCTCGCCAAAGAGATTCAGGCCAAACGGCTCAAGCTGGAGTGGACCCTGCCCGCGGAGGGTCTGCCGCCCATCCTCATTCACGGCCACTGCCACCAGAAGGCGGTAGGGGCGATGCGTTCGGTGCGCAAACTCCTCAAGTCGATCAAGGGTCTCAAGTTCGAGTTCATCGATGCCTCCTGCTGCGGCATGGCTGGCAGTTTCGGGCTGGAAGCTGAACACCGCGAGATCTCGCAAGAGATGGCGGAAGGTGCCCTGATGCCGGCGTTGCGTGAACGGCCCGATGCCCAGCTGATCGCCAACGGCTTTTCCTGCCGCCATCAGATTCGTACCCTGGGCGATGATCGTCCCGTGCATCTGGTGGAGCTGTTGGCGCGGCTGTTGCCTGAACATACGGGCATTGAGCGTTAAGCCCTTACTCTGAATTGGCCGAGGACTGCCAGTCCCGAGCACGATTCATGTTTTTGGTGTGGCGACACACTCCGCGAATCCGTGAGATATGTCGTGAAAGTCATGCCTCGATTGTCGCAAATCGTTGTAGTCAAGACGACATAACGCCGGCTGGCGACTCCTTCGTTAACGAGAAAGTGCGTTAAATCAATGGCTAGTATGTGTTGGCATGAGGCCTGCTTACTATGCGTTATAGTCTCTGGTATATGGCGAACGAAACAGGAAAGCGGACATGGGCGCGGATAGCGGCAACACGGACCTCTCCGGCGGGTGGATCCTGGAGAAGGAGGGCAAGGCCTTCCTCGGCGGGCGACGCATCGCCCTGCTGCGCGCCATTGAACGCAGCGGCTCCATCACCCGCGCCGCCAAGGAGATTGGCATGAGCTACAAGGCCGCCTGGGAGGCGGTGGAGGCGATCAACAATCTTTCACCCAGCGCGGTGGTGTTGCGCGCCACCGGCGGCAAGCATGGCGGCGGCAGTCACCTGACCGACTATGGCCGGCGGCTGGTGGAGTTGATGGAGCGAATGCAAGGGATCTACACCGAATGGCTGGACGACCTTGCCGAACATATCGAAGACCCCCGGGGACTTCTGGGCTTGATGGAACGATTCAACATGCAAACAAGCGCACGTAATCAATATCGCGGCACGGTGGAGGCGGTGATCTCCGGACCGGTCAGCGCCGAGGTGGAGGTCCGACTGACCCCCGCCAGCAGCCTGATCGCGACGATCACCAACTCCAGCGCCGAGCGCATGGACCTGAAGCAGGGCACGGAGGTCCACGCCTTGGTCAAGGCCTCCTCGGTGTTGCTGGCGGATGAGGGGGGCGGGCCGGTCTTCAGCGCCCGCAATCGCCTTTGCGGCCCCATCGCCCGCATCGTCGACGGACCCGTGAGCAGTGAGGTTACCCTGGATATCGGCGACGGCAAACTGCTTACCGCGGTGGTTACCCGCGCCAGTCGTGCCGCCATGGGGCTGGGCGAAGGGCAGGGGGTGTGCGCCCTGTTCAAGGCCTCCAGCGTCATTCTTGCGCGGCCTTGAGCGTGGATGAAGATGGCGCGATTCTCAATGCGTTGAAGGGTAGCGCCTGATGCCAAAAAAGACCTCCACACCCACTCCCCCTCCCGCTGGGAGGGGGCCGGGGGGAGGGTCTTTAAATGGGCAGGATAGTCGAAGGCTACATTCCGACACTTTTGCGATAACATTGGTGGTAAGTGGCTTTTTATTGAGCCACGGGGGCCAATAGTCGCCAAGCGAAAATTTTTTGTAAAGATGTAAACAAGAGGTAGTTGATCATGAAAAAACACCTTCGCACCAAACTCTCCGTCGCCCTGCGTTATGTGGTTGGCGCTATAGCGGTTGCCGCCGCCGCACCCGCCGCGGCGGAAAAGGTCAACGTCGCGGTGGCCGCCAACTTCACCGCCGCGATGAAGGAGATCACCAGCAAGTTCGAGGCGGAAACCGGCCATCAAGCGGTGGTGAGCTATGGTTCCACCGGCAAGCTCTACGCACAGATTTTGAACGGCGCCCCGTTCGGTCTCTTCCTTGCCGCCGACACCGCCCGCCCCGAACGGCTGGAAGAGGGGGGCAGGTCGCTGACGGGCTCACGTTTCACCTACGCCATCGGCAAGCTGGTACTCTGGAGCCCGGACGACTCCCTGGTCACCCGCGCGGGGGAGAGCATCGACGTCAACGACGACGGCAAGATCGCCATCGCCAATCCCAAGACCGCCCCCTACGGCGAGGCGGCCCGTGAGGTGATGGAAAAACTGGGGGTGTGGCGACAGGTCCAGGGTCGTCTCATCCAGGGCGACAGCATCTCCCAGACCCATCAGTTCGTCGGCTCCGGCAACGTCCCCATGGGCTTCGTCGCCCTCGCCCAGGTCGCCCTGCTGCCCGATGGTGAAGCGGGATCCCGCTGGATCATCCCCCAGGAGATGTACACCCCGCTTGAACAGCAGGCCGTACTGCTGGAAAAGGGCGTCGATAACGCCGCCGCCAAGGCCCTTCACGCCTATCTGCAAGGCGACACCGCCCGCACCATCATCGAGCGGTATGGATATGGGTTGAAATAGGGCTTTTGCCTAAACGGGTTTGAAGAATGAGACGGGATTTACAGGATGGTCGGGATTTTGCGTGATCCTAAATTGATCATTTCACCGCATATTAACGCCGATTAACACAGATGCTTCAATTGGTTGAGTCAAGCATTCGTCTCACCCAGCAGGTGAGACGATCAAATAACGCAACACTCTGTTCCTTTTTCAAATATCTGCGTGAATCTGCGTTCATCTGCGGTTTATAGGGTGATGGCTCCTGGCGAGGTTTGGATGCGTTGTACTAACGTTCATGGCGGCGGCACGGCACCCTGGGACATCAATCGAACTCAGGAGTGCCAGTCCTCGAAGGACTGGCACTCCTTGGCTCGAACCATGGCTGGCAGTGCAGGAAACGTTGCGCATATCCGGCCGATGTCCCCAGAAGCATCCTGTTAATCCTGTAAATCCTGTCCAAAAAATGCAAAATTGTAGGTAATGAAAAATGGACTACACCCCGGTCTGGCTGACCCTCAAGTTGGCCAGTATTACGACATTAGTGCTGCTGGTGATCGGCGCGCCCATCGCCTGGTGGCTGGCGCGCACCCGCTGCTGGTGCAAGCAGCCGATCAGTGCGCTGGTGGCGCTGCCGCTGGTGCTGCCGCCCACCGTGCTGGGCTTCTATCTGCTCCTCGCCCTTGGTGCGAACGGCCCGCTCGGCAAACTCTCCATGGAACTCACCGGCGAGCCGCTGGCCTTTACCTTCACCGGCCTGGTGATCGGCTCGGTGATCTACTCCATGCCCTTCGTCATCCAGCCGTTGCAGAACGCCTTCGAGGCGATCGGCGATCGTCCATTGGAGGTCGCGGCGACCCTGCGCGCCAGTCGCTGGGACACCTTCTTCAGCGTGGTGCTGCCGCTGGCCCGTCCCGGCCTGCTCACCGGCGCCACCCTCGGCTTCGCCCACACCGTCGGCGAATTTGGGGTCATCCTGATGATCGGCGGCAACATCCCCGGCGAGACCAAGGTGCTGTCGGTGGCCATCTACGACCATGTGGAGATGCTGGAGTATGACCAGGCCAACATCCTCGCCGGCGGCATGCTGGTCTTCGCCTTTCTGGTGTTGCTGATCATGCACCTTCTCAACAAGCGTTTGCAGAAGGTGGGACAATGAACGATATCGAAATGCGCTTCGACCTGGGGCTCAGCGGCTTCCGCCTCGACGTCGACCTGACCCTGCCCGGCAAGGGCGTCAGCGCCATCTTCGGCCACTCCGGCTCCGGCAAGACCACCCTGCTGCGCTGCGTCGCCGGCCTCGAAAGCCCGGACGCGGGCCAACTGACGGTCAATGGCGAGAGCTGGTTCGACTCCGCCGCGGGGATCAACCTCGCCACCCATCGTCGCCCCCTGGGTTACGTCTTCCAGGAGGCGAGCCTCTTCCCCCACCTCTCGGTACGGGACAACATGCTCTTCGGCTGGAAGCGCATCCCCCCAGAGCGACGCCAGATCGAATTCGACCAGGTCGCCGAACTGCTCGGCATCGAACCGCTCCTCGACCGCGCCCCGGCGCGCCTCTCCGGTGGCGAACGCCAGCGCGTCGCCATCGCCCGCGCCCTGCTTACCAGCCCCTCGCTGCTGCTGATGGACGAACCCCTCTCCGCCCTCGACGGGCGCAGCAAGAACGAGATCCTGCCCTTTCTCGAACGGCTCCATGACGAACTCGCCATCCCGGTGCTCTATATCTCCCACTCGCCGGACGAGGTGATGCGCCTGGCGGATCACCTGGTGCTCCTCGACAAGGGCCAGGCCAGCGCCAGCGGCCCCATGGTCGAACTCGCCACCCGCCTCGACCTCACCCTCGCCCGCGGCGAGAGCGCCGCCGCCATCATCGATGCCCAAGTGGAGAGCCACGACGACCACTACCATCTCAGCTACCTGCGCTTCGCCGGCGGACGCCTCACCGTCAGCCGCCACGACTACCCCGTCGACCACCCGGTGCGGGTCATCCTGCATGCCCGCGACATCAGCCTCACCCTGGAACCGCCCGGGCGCACCAGCATCCTCAACGTCTTTAAAGGAACGGTGATCGACTACATCGCCGAACCCCCGGCCCGTACCCTGGTGCGGGTCGACTGTAACGGCGCTATCCTGCTCGCCCGCGTCACCTGGAAATCGGCGGAAGAGCTGGCCCTGAAGGCGGGCAGGGAGGTCTTCGCGCAGGTCAAATCGGTGGCGTTGATGGGGGGTGGGGTGGGCGCGAACGGGTAACCCTCAAAAACGCGGATTATCCGGATGCTCGCGGATTTTGTTTCGCGATAACCGGGCGTAATGGGAGATGGTTGCCTGCCCCTTCGGGTGAGCCCCCGTGCGCCATACAACTTTCTGATACATCGGCGTTGATCTGTGTAATCCCCGGTTCAAAAAGCCCAATTCAGGATAATCCTCGGGAGGCGCCCCGGCGAGATTTCATGGCCCGGAGGATCAGCGATCAAGCAGGCTGCCGCCTGTGTTCGCGTTTTGCGTTCGCGCTCGTGTCTCATCGCCCGTCAATATGCGACGCAGCATGGCCTGCAAGTCACGCTGGGTAAAGGGTTTCGCCAAGACGTCGTTCATCCCCTGGGCGAGATACATTTGCCGCTCACTCGGCAGCACGCTGGCGGTTACGCCAACGATAGGGGTGGCCGCGACGCTGGCGTCCGGCTGGGCGCGAATCGCGCGGGTGGCCTCGATGCCGTCCATCTCCGGCATGTTGATGTCCATCAGGATCAGGTCATAGGGGGTGTCGACGGCCTTGGCGACCGCATCCTGGCCGCTGGCGGAGAGATCCACCAAGCCGCCTGCGTCCTTCAGGAATTGCTCCAGAATGAACTGGTTGAGCGGGACGTCATCGACCACCAGAATGCGGCGGTCGCGCAGGAAATCGAGATTTGCCGATGGTGTCGGCGGGGGTGAGGCCTTTAGCCTTCCGGTCGACTCGCTCCGGCCAAGCGGCAGATCGAAATAGAACTTCGATCCGCCGGACCCGCGACTGGAAACGCGGATACGTCCCCCCATCCCCTCCGCCAACTCCTTGCAGATCGCCAGGCCAAGGCCGGCGCCGCCATAGCGACGTCCGGCGGCGCTATCCCCGCGGCTGAAACGCTGAAACAGCCGCTCTTCAAGGTCTTCGGAAATGCCGATGCCGGTGTCGTTGACCAGACCTCCACGTAGTCGGCGCTGAACCAGACCCAACAGACTCCAAGGATAGGAAATCCAACCGTCTAGAGGGAAGTATCGAACCGTGGTACGGGCAGGTTATGCGCCACAAGAACACCAAGATACCAGGGAAAAACGGGCAGGACCGAAGCCCAGAAAGTCACGGCTTCGTCTCGGCGCGACGCAAGGCCGCGCAAGGCGGTAATCATCCTTTCTGACATCAGAGGAACCAGGACGGTTACAGGCCACCAGTTGGCGAAATAGTAGACACGCAAACCCGCTGCGGCGCCCATCATGGCGCCGATAAAATCAATCTCTCACTGTACCCGCCAAACATGCACCACCGGCTTGGCGCCGTCGGCGTATAGTTCCAGCACATACAGCAGGTCGTTGGCGCGATCGTAGGCGGTGGCGCCGATGCGGAATCTGCGCTGGTCGCCCTCACCCAGGGTGGCGATGTCGATGTTGTCCGGGTTCATGAACAGGTGCTGGTCGATGTCGATGTGCGCATAGGGTTGCGGTTCCCAACTCTCCATAGTACCCGCCGCCACGCTGGCCAGGTCGTCGGGGTCGTAGAGGATGAGCCAGGCGTCGAAGCGGGAGGACCAGAAGCCGCGATCGCTGGTGCCGTGGCACTCGGCGAGGTCGGCGGGCGGGCAGGAGGAACCGTCGGCGAGGTAGCAGCGTGGGTCGGAGGGGGAGACGCAGGGGCCGCCGGCGCCGTCGATGCTGGCGTATCCGTACCAGTACTTGTCGCCGGTCCCCTTGGTGCCGGCGAACAGCACCGCCTCTTTGCCGGTAGTTGTTGTGATCCAGGCCCCGCTTTCCCACTCATCCGCGTGCTGGTAGTTGTCCAGGGAGTGGTAGGTGACGTCGCTGGTGGTGTAGCTGTCCTCATAGGCCAACAGGGTAGTTTGCGCCAGCTGTGCATCGGCCGCGGCCGGCGTGCCGGCGGCATCCACCCAGGGGCGGTAGGCGATAAGGTTCGGGCCCATGCCGGACCAGGCCCCGTCACGGAAGCGCCCGGTGCCCAGATAGCGGCCCGTGGTGTGCTGATCGGCCCAGTAACCTGGTATTTCGAAGATATAGCCGCTCAGGCGGTAGCGATTGAGGGTGCCGAGATTCCAGGGTCCCTCGATCTGCGGATTGGAGAGGTCCGCTTCGAACCAGGTGTAGCCGTGTTCCGCCGTCTCCTGCTGATGGGAGCCCCAAGTGGCATGCACCTTGGGGCCGGTGACTGTGTGGTTCAGGTATTCAAGACCCATGCGGGGGATCTCTTCCCGATCGGTGAACCAGCCGTCAAAGACGTTGGCGAAGCCCTGCAGAAAACCCCCGGTATTCAGGGTGGCGAGGTTGCCCGATGAAATCGGAACGGGGATGGAGACCTCCGCAATCTGGCCCCCGTCCGGCAAGTCGTTGTAGGCAATTCGGTCGTGCCCGCTGATGAAGAGCGAGCCGGGAAATCCGTCCGCGGGGCCGCTGGGGTCGCCGTCCGGATTGAAGGTCATGGCGTTGCCGCCGTATTCGAAGGTTTGGGGACGCTCCGCTTCGCCGGGCAGGCGGAAGGCACCGAGGTATTGAAAATCGGTGGTTTGCATCAGATCAGCGTCCACCGGCGGTGAAACGGTTCCCGCACGGGCCACAAGCGTACTGCCGAGAGCGCTCTGGAAATTGGGTTGAAAACGGATTTCTGGCGCGGTAAGGCTGACGTCGCCTCGATTTTCGATCAAAAACTCCCCCGTCGTGGTGATGCTTTGACTGGCGGAACAGGAATAGCTGGTGTCGGACGCGACTCGACGGTTGCTCAGGGTGACCGTAACGGCCCCGCTGCCGCAGCTCCCCGAGAGGGTGGCCAAGCTGCTGCCCTCGACAGTGAACGTGGCGGTAACGCTGCGGTTGGCGGACATCACCAGCGCGCAATCGCCGGTGCCGCTGCACGCCCCACTCCAACCGGCGAACAGCGAGCCGGACGCCGCTGCGGCCTGTAGGGTGACGGCCGTATCCTCGGTATAGGTCTCCGCGCAATCGCTCCCGCAGTCGATGGCCGAGCTGCCGACGCTGGTCACCGTGCCGGTTCCGTCGCCGTCCTTTGCGACCGTCAGGTCGTAGGTGGCCCCTCCGCCACCGCCGCCGGTGATGGCCTGATCCCAAATGGCCGCGATGGCGTCGTAGCCTGAACCGTTGGGGTGGTTGCCGTCGTCGCTCAGGGTGGCCCAGTTTTCGAAGATGGTGGTGTTGTAGAAGTCCACGGTGGTCGCCCCGTGTGTGGCGGCCAGGGTCTGAACGGCGCTGTTGTAGTTGCCCACCTGGGTCGACATGCGCGGGATCTCGTCCGCGGTAAAGCCGGGAAAGGTATCCGCCCTCAGCGTAGGATCGGTGATCACCGGGCGGCGGGATTGGTCGTCCAGCAGGGCAAGGTAGATATCAGCCCCGGTGGCGGCCAGGTCGCCGAGGATGGTGTCCACGTTGTCCGTGGAGAAGCCCATCTCCGTGGCCTCGCATCGATCCATATCACCGCCGTAATATTCCTGGCAGGTGGTGGAGGCGTAGAGCCCAAACAGGTCATTGCTGCCGATCCACACGAGTGCGATCTTGAGCGTGCCAGCGGGCGCGGCGTTCAGCGCCGCTACGGCACCATCCAGCTGTTTGGTAACAAGATCGGTGGTGGTGTCGCCCGAGATGGCCATGTTGTTCATGGTCGTCCCCGGGTAGGGGGTGTTCAAGAGTGTCTGAAGCCGCGCCGGATAACCGCCACCCGAGCCGTCATCCCCGTCTCCCTCCGTCAGGCTGTCGCCGACAGCGACCACGTAGGCGGCCTGAGCCTGAACAAGCCCAGCAAACAGACAGGAAAGCAGCCCTACCAGAAAGATCAGCATCCAGCGCTTCATGTTTCACCCCTGGGTGTCGGCATCGGATAAGGATGTCAGGGATCCCTCTGCTCTGCCCAAGTCAAGAAGTAACGAGCACCTTGGGAAGGATCGGAAACCCAATCGCCTACATAGAAGTATCCGCCCCACCGGAGACCCAGTCAAGGCTGGATAAAGTGAGTTCGCCACAATGCTACTCAAGCTTGTGGCTTGACCGGAATAGGGGGCAAGGCCTTGATCAACGTTACGGTCACTTTTCCTCCGCTTTCTTCACAGGTGACCCATAATAGCTCGCGGAGCCCGGACTTTAGGAGTCTAGCAAAAATAACTTGGACACTTCTGGCGAACAACAATATCTGGCCCATCAAGTGGATAATTTGTAATGTTCAAGTTGATTCTGCTAGACTCCTTGGTCCGGCATTGCGCCATACCGGACTAAAGTCCGGGCTCCGGTGGCCGGAACGATGATCAAGGCCGGGGGCAAGGCGCGAAACTTCAGTCTGTCCAAACTTGGGTGTCCTGTGTGACTTCCCCCTAGTACAGCTGCGCTTTCCTCGTCACACCGCTCCAGCGGTGTGACGCATCCGTGGGCGCTCCTGCGCCCCGTGCGCCCATCGCGGCGCGGGAGCGCCGATGGATGGGTGACACCGTGGGAGCGGTGTCACCAGTTGCAAATCACCAGTTGCAAATAGCGGAGCGCGCGGCTTGACGCGCCAGTGCATGCACGCGCGAGTCAAGCCTCGCGCTCCGCGGGCATGGGGAGGGAGATGGAGCTTTCAGGCGGCGCGGCAAGAGCCGCCGCCGGCCTGGGCCAGCGGCGGTTGGTTGCGATCAGTCGCTACTCATGAAGCCCAGCAGTTGCAGCAGGCTGGTGAAGAGGTTGAAGATGGCGACGAAGAGGGTGACGGTGGCCATGATGTAGTTGGTCTCGCCGCCGTGGATGATGTTGCTGGTCTCGTAGAGGATCAGCCCGGCCATCAGCAGCACGAACATGGCGGAGACGGCCAGCGAGAGGGCGGGCATCTCGAAGAAGATCGCCCCCAGTCCGGCGAGGAAGGCGGTGACGATGCCGACCATCAGGAAGCCGCCCATGAAGCTGAAGTCCTTGCGGGTGGTCAGGGCGTAGCCGGAGAGGCCGAGGAAGATCGCGCCGGTGGCGCCCATGGCGGTCATCACGATCTGGCCGCCGTTGGGCAGTGCCAGGTAGCTGCTGATGATCGGCCCCAGGGTATAGCCCATGAAGCCGGTCAGGGCGAAGACGCTGGCCAGACCCCAGACGCTGTTACGCAGCTTGGCGGTGGCGAAGAGCAGGCCGAAGTAGCCGACCAGGGTGAGGATCAGCCCGGGGTGGGGCAGATTGAGGGCCATGGAGACCCCGGCCATCAGGGCACTGAACAGCAGTGTCATGGATAGCAGGGTGTAGGTGTTGCGAATGACCTTGTTGGTGGCGAGTACGCCGGCGTGGCTCTGTTGACTCGCTGCAATGGCTGTTGGCTGGTTCATGATCTTTACTCCTTAATTGACCTGGGTTGGTTGCTCGCCCGGATTGGTCGCCGGGCGGATGTCGCGTTACTGTAAGTCCTCGCTGGTTTCCGCGAAGGCCGGCGGCGCGCTCTTGCGCGGCAGGTCCTTGCGCCGCCCCACCCGGCGCACCAGAGTGCGGCGAGCGCGATCGGCGCTGCGGGCGATGGCGGCGTACATGTCGGCCTGGGTGTCCTTGATCACCACGTTCTGCATGCCGTCCAGCACCAGTTGCAGTTGGCAGCGTTTGTCCGCTCCGCCGCGCGGACCGTTGATGTCGGACAGGCGGATGACGATGCGTTGGATGTAGTCGTCAAGGCTCGCCAGCGCGAAACGAAGGCGCCGTTCGGCGTGGTTTCTCAATGCATCGGTCATCGGGAAATCGCGGGCCTGGATCTCGATCTTCATGGGCGTTCTCCACTGAGTTGTTTCCATTGATGCTACGGTTAGGGAGTCTATGCTGGGTCGCCAGCAGATAAAAGTCGATAATTATTGCTATACTCTTCGAAAAATTCGAAGTGAGGCGGTAATGATCAACTACAAGCATCTGCACTATTTTCTGGTGGTGGCGAAAGAGGGGAGCGTAACCCGGGCCAGCGAGCGCTTGCATCTGACCCCCCAGACCATCAGCGGCCAGTTGAGCCTGCTCGAGGGGCAGCTGGGCAAGCCCCTGTTCGCCCGGGTCGGGCGCAATCTGGAGCTGACCGAGGCGGGGCGGCTGGTGTTGAGTTACGCCGAGGAGATCTTCTCGCTGGGCGGCGAGCTGGAGGAGGTGATCCATCAACTGCCGGCGGATCGCCCGCAGCTGTTTCAGGTGGGCGTGGTGGATGTACTGCCAAAGTCGATCGCCCATCGCATCCTGCAGCCGGCGCTGGATACCGGGGACCCGGTGCGCATGATCTGTCGCGAGGCGGAGTTCGATACCTTGTTGGCGGAGCTGACGGTGCACCGGCTCGATCTGGTGATCGCCGACCGGCCCATCCCGTCGACGGTCAGTACCCGCGCCTTCAGCCACAAGATCGGCGAGTGCGCCGTCGGGTTGTTCGCGACCGCTGAACTGAAAGGGAGGCTCAAGGGGGGCTTCCCCGCGTGCCTCGATGGCGCACCGCTGTTGCTGCCTAGCAATGGGAATCAGTTGCGGGTGGGGATCGATCAGTGGCTGGATCGTCAGCGCCTTCACCCCCGGGTGGTGGCGGAGTTCGATGACAGCGCGTTGATGAAGGCCTTCGGCCAGCAGGGGGCCGGCGTCTTCATCGCCCCGGATGCCATTCGCCGAGAGGTTGAACAGCAGTATCGGGTGTCGCTGGTGGGGCTGGTCGACGAGGTCAAGGAGCATTTCTTCGCCATCTCCGTCGAGCGACGGGTCAGCCATCCGCTGGTGGCGGAGTTGCTGGCGACGGCGCGGGGTTCACTCTTCGGCAAGGCGGAAGAGGGGCCGGCCTGACATCCAGGCTTGTCGCGCGGTCGCGCGAGGTGGGATAATCCCGTTTTTGTTCAAACGCCGAGAGGTTGCCCATGGCGACGCGGGATATTCACCAACATCGCATCCTGATCGTGGACTTCGGTTCACAATACACCCAATTGATCGCGCGCCGGGTGCGCGAGGCGGGGGTGTTCTGCGAGATCCTCCCCTACGATAACTGCGAAGCGGCCATCGATGAGCATGCGCCGAGCGGGGTGATCCTCTCCGGCGGGCCGGAGACGGTGACCCAGGCGGATACCCCGCGGGCGCCCCAGCGCGTGTTCGAGTTGGGCGTACCGGTGCTGGGCATCTGCTACGGCATGCAGACCATGGCCGCGCAGCTCGGCGGCGAGGTGAGCGGTTCCGATCGCCACGAATATGGTTATGCCCAGGTGCGTGCCCGCGGCCACTCGGCGTTGCTGCGGGATATCGAGGACCACGCCAGCGCCGAGGGCTATGGCCTGCTGGATGTGTGGATGAGCCACGGTGATCGCGTCGAGCGCCTTCCAGACGGCTTTCAGGTGATCGCCGAGACGGATAGCGCGCCGCTGGCGGGCATGGCCGACGAATCGCGACGCTTCTATGGCTTGCAGTTTCATCCCGAGGTCACCCATACCAGCCAGGGCAAGCGCATCATCGAGCGCTTTCTTTTCGAGATCTGCGGCTGCGAGGCGTTGTGGACGGCGGGTCGCATCATCGACGACGCCATCGAGCAGGTGCGCGCCCAGGTGGGGGATAGCCGGGTGGTGCTCGGGCTCTCCGGCGGCGTCGACTCGTCGGTGGTGGCGGCGCTGTTGCAGCGCGCCATCGGTGAGCAGCTGACCTGCGTCTTCGTCGATAACGGCCTGCTGCGTTACCGGGAGGGGGATCAGGTGATGGCCACCTTCGCCCGCCACATGGGCGTCAACGTCATCCGCGTCGACGCCGAAGAGCGCTTCCTGGGCGCGCTGGAAGGCGAGGATGATCCGGAAAAGAAGCGCAAGATAATCGGCAATCTCTTCATTGATATCTTCGAAGAGGAAGCGGGTAGACTCTCCGAGGTGGAATTTCTCGCTCAGGGAACCATCTATCCTGATGTGATCGAGTCGGCTGGGGCCAAGTCGGGCAAGGCCCACGTGATCAAGTCCCATCATAACGTGGGCGGCCTGCCCGAAACCATGAAGCTGCAACTGGTCGAACCGCTGCGGGAACTGTTCAAGGATGAGGTGCGACGCATCGGCGTCGAACTGGGCCTGCCCGCCGACATGGTCTACCGCCACCCCTTCCCCGGCCCCGGCCTGGGCGTGCGCATCCTCGGCGAGGTCAGAAAGGAGTACGCCGATCTGCTGCGGCTGGCGGACCATATCTTCATCAGCGAGCTGCGGGAGGCGGGGCTGTATGACAAGGTCAGTCAGGCCTTCGCGGTATTCCTGCCGGTAAAGTCGGTGGGGGTGGTGGGGGACGCCCGGCGCTACGAGTACGTGGTTTCGCTGCGGGCGGTGGAGACGGTGGACTTCATGACCGCGCGTTTCGCCCACCTGCCGTTCGAGTTCCTGGAAAAGGTCTCGCGGCGTATTATCAACGAGGTGCAGGGTATCTCACGGGTGGCCTATGACATTTCGGGGAAACCGCCAGCCACCATCGAATGGGAATAGATCTTGCTTCAACTCTCCCGTTGTTCAGGATGAATCATTGGCTGGGCGGTATTCGGCCAGTTCAGGGTCGCGGCGGCTCGCCGCGGCGTTGCAGAAGCCGGCAGCTCTCGGCTAATCGCGAGGAATCGACTTATGGCATATTGGGATTGGGATAGTTCGCTGGAGATCGGCGTACCGGTCATCGACGCGCAGCATCGGCAGATCGTGGATTACATCAACATGCTCGACGATGCCATGCGCAACCACGACCATGACGAGGTGCGCTTCGTCATCGAGCAATTGGTGGAGTACACCATCAACCACTTCTCGTTTGAAGAGAACATGATGGAGCATGGCAGCTACCCCTTCATCGACACCCACAAGCAGGTCCACGTCAACTTCACCAAGCGGGTCAACAATTACCATGAACGCTTCAAGAGAGGCGATGATGTCACGCGGGCGTTGATGGGGGACCTGAAGGTGTGGCTGGAGAACCACATCAAGCGCGACGACAAGGACTACTCTCCTTACGTCAAGAATATCGGCAAGGGCGGCTGGGTGAGCGCGGCGATGAAGAAGTTTTTCGGGTAGTACAGCCGCGCCAACGTTTTCATACGATCTCTCACAGAGGTACGGAGATCACGGAGGAGGATTTCTCCGTGCCTCGGGTTGAGTTTTGGAAAACAGGGGACAAGCTTTCTGATACAAAGGAACATTGATGGCATTTCCCGCGTATCAAGCAAAGTCACAAAACCCGCTCCCCCTCCCGCTGGGAGGGGGCTGGGGGGAGGGTCTTCGGCATTGGCAGGGGAATTCAAATTATTCCGCCAACTCCAGCACCCCCTCCCTGACCCTCCCCCGGCGGGGGAGGGAACCCTTCAATCGATACTGGAAGCGCCTGCTAACACCCGGTGTGCTTGTGGCTGGTTGTAATTCCGCATAACAGCCATTATCCCGACCATGCAAGGTCCTGCTAACACTCGGTGTGCTTGTGGCTGGTTGTAATGGTCCGCTGCGGAAATCGCCCTATTTGCCGGGGCGCAGCAACCCTCCCAGCCCCAATTTTTCCAGCTCTTCACCCATCAGGCGCTGTACCGACTCCACCTCCTCACAGCGTAGCGCCGCCTGCAACAGGTGTTTGCAGCGGGTGGAGGTGACGCTGCGCACCACCCATTTCACCCGCAGCAGGCTGGTGGAGCTCATGCTGAAGTTGCGCACCCCCATGCCCAGCAGCAGCGGTATCGCCAGCGGATTGCCCGCCATCTCGCCGCAGATGCTGACCTCCCGCCCGCAGCGATCGGCGCCCTCCATGACCTGTACCAGCGCCTTCAGCAGGGCGGGGTGGAGGTCGTTGTAGAGATCTCCTACCTTGGCATTGTTGCGGTCCACCGCCAATAGATACTGGGTGAGGTCGTTGGTGCCGACCGAGATGAAGTCGACGCGACGGGCGATCTCCCAGGTCTGATAGACGGCGGAGGGGACCTCGATCATCACCCCTACCTCGGGCCAGGTGATGCTCAGCCCCTCGCCCTCCAGCGTCTGGTAGGCGCGCTCCAGCAGTTTCAGCGACTCCTCCACCTCCGCCACTCCGCTGATCATCGGGAACATGACGCGCAGGTTGGCGAGCCCCTCCGAGGCGCGCAGCATGGCCCGCAACTGGGTGGAGAAGATCTCCGGGTGGTCGAGGGAGATGCGGATGCCGCGCCAGCCGAGAAACGGGTTGGATTCGGTGACCGGGAAGTAGCTTAGCGGCTTGTCGCCGCCGATATCCAGGGTGCGCAGGGTCACCGGGCGTGGATGAAAGGTCTGGAGCGCGCCGCGGTAGTTTTCCATCTGCTCCGTTTCGCTGGGAAAACGGTCGCGCACCATGAACGGCAGTTCGGTGCGATAGAGGCCGACGCCGTCGGCGACCTCCTTGCCCAGGGTGGTCATCTCCGCGACCAGGCCGGTATTCAGGTTGAGGGTGACGGCGACCTTGTCGAGGGTCTCGCTGGGGGTGTCGCGGAGGGTGTCGAGTTCGCTGGAGAGTTGCTGCTCCTGTCGTTGTAGCCGGCTGTACTCCTTCCACACCGAGCGGGCGGGGGAGATGTAGACGCGACCGCGATAGCCGTCGATGATGATGTCGCGGCCATCGAGACGCCCTACCGGCAGGGTGTTGACCCCCATCACCGCAGGCACGCCGAGGGCGCGCGCCAGGATCGCCACATGGGACGAGCTGGAGCCGGTCGCGGAGACGATCCCGGCGAGGCGCTGCGGCGGTATCTCGGCGAGCTGCATGGCGCTGACGTCCTCGCCCACCAGAATGGTGCGCTCGGGGTACTGCACCACGCGCGCGATATCCTGGTTCAGATAGGTCAGAATACGGCGGCCCAGGTCGCGTACGTCCGAGGCCCGCTCGCGTAGCACCACGTCATCCATTTCGTCGAAGATCTTGGCGTGCTCCTCGATGGTCTGGCGCAGCGCGCCGGCGGCCCAGTTGCCGTCGCGAATACGCTGTATGGTGTGATTGACCAAGGCGTCGCTGCCCAGCATCAGGATCAGGGCATCGAATAGCGCCCGGTCTTCCGCCGGCAGGCTGTCAGCCAGGCGATCCTTGAGATTGCCCAGATCCTCCTTGACCGCCTCCACCGCCACCAGCAGTGAATCCTCTTCGAAGTCCGGGTGTTCCGCCGGTCGATCCGGTACCACGCTCAGGTCCGCCTCCGGATAGGCGACCAGGATATTCCCCAGCGCCACGCCGCCCGCCCCCGGTCGTCCGCGCAGATAGTGGGTGGTGGCGGAGCTCTGATTGCGCAACGCCTCCAGCTCGCCGTTGGCGTTGGCGGTGACGATGGCCCCCGCCAGTTGCGCCGCCAAGGTAAAGAGAAAGGAGACCTCGGCATCCTTGAAACGGCGCGGTTCGCTCTGCCGCACCACCAGCACCCCGAGCACCGTGCGGTTCTGGATGATCGGCACCCCCAGAAAGCCGTGAAAGGCCTGCTCTCCCGTCTCCCGGGCGAAGATGTAATCGGGATGGGTAGGGGCGTCGTCGAGATTGAGGGGTTCGGCCTGACGGCACACCAGCCCCACCAGCCCCTTTTCCAGGGGGATGGCGACCTTGCCGGCGGCGTTGTCATTGAGGCCGTCGGTGGCCTCCAGGGTATTCACCGCCCGTTCGTGATCGGTAAGGTAGACCGAGCAGACATCGACCTGGACCGCCAGTTTTACCTGATTGACGATGATGCGCAGCGCCGACTTGAGATCCGGGGCGCTGTTGACCTGTTGGACGATTTTGTGCAGCAGCTCAAGCATGTTTCAGGTTCGGTTATGGCTAGCGAAGGATCGAGGCGGCGGGGCGGTCGATGATTCGCGAATGCTTCGGTTTCGATGGCGCGGCGGAGGCTTTATCACGCGTTCGCTAAGCGCCCGCCTGGGCATGTCGTCAGGGCTTCTATCTTCTCTTTCGGTAGCAATGGGTTGCGCTCGGTCGTCTCGGCGTGGGGATGCGGTACTCGGGAACATCCTTGCCGAATAGTATGGGCGCCAACTCGCGCAGCGCCAGGGAGTAGACCCGGCGCTTGAAGTAGACCACCTCGCGCAGCGGATACCAGTAGCGCACCCAGCGCCAGTGGTCGAATTCCGGGGTCGCCGAGTGGTCGAGGCAGAAGGCGTCCTCCTCGCACAGCACCCGCAACAGAAACCAGCGCTGCTTCTGGCCAACGCAGACCGGGTGGCAGTTCTTGCGGATGAACTTGTGGGGCAGGTGGTAGCGTAGCCACTTTTCGGTGCAGCCGAGGATCTCGACCTGAGCGGGGAGTAGCCCCACCTCCTCCTCCAGTTCGCGATACATCGCCTGCTCGATGGTTTCGCTCGGTTTTATGCCACCCTGAGGAAATTGCCAGGCATTCTGGCCGATGCGACGCCCCCAGAACAGACGGCGATCATCGTTGCAGAGGATGATCCCTACGTTTGCTCGGTATCCTTCGGAGTCTATCAATGTTTTTCCCGGGTTCTCGCATACTGTTAAGGTGATTCTTTCACATCGGGACGGTTGCAGGCAAGGTGCAAAATCCCGTTTCCACCTCAGAAGGAGGTCGTAACACGCCCGGCCATCGGCGGTGATGGCGCGTAATCGAAAAATGTGGTTTTTTTGTTTATTTATATTCAATGGCTTGCGTTCGCTGGAGATGAAGGGGCATCCATCGCCTGGAGCGGTCGTCGTTTTTGCGACAGCCGTCCGAGGCTGGGTTCGACGGGGGCGAACCCCACCTTGCGGCGGTTGTATTGAGGAAATCAATGGGAATGGATGATTGCCATAAAATAATCAAAAGATTGAAAAAACAAATATTACAAGCGCATTGCATTGCGTTTTATAATGCACACCCAAGCGCGCCGCGGCGCCACAACAACGAGATCGTTACCTTTTCTTATTTTCCCGCTCCCCCCCGGAGGGGTTTGTTCACGAACGGCCCGATGGGTCCTGGAGGCAGATAACGTGTCTACTCAGAAACTGGTTGCCCTTGAGGGTAACGAAGCCGCCGCCTACGTTGCTCACAAGACCAACGAGGTGATCGCCATCTACCCGATCACGCCCTCTTCCAACATGGGCGAGTTATCCGACGCCTACAGCGCCAAGGGCCAGAAGAACCTGTGGGGCGTGGTGCCGTCGGTGACCGCGATGCAGCACGAGGGCGGTGCGGCGGCGGCGGTACACGGCTCGCTCCAGACCGGTTCCCTGACCACCACCTTTACCGCCTCCCAGGGGCTGTTGCTGATGATCCCGTCGATGTACAAGATCGCCGGCGAGCTGACCCCCGGGGTGATCCACGTCGCCGCCCGCGCCCTGGCCGCCCAGGGGCTGTCGATCTTCGGTGATCACGGCGACGTGATGTCGGTGCGCTCCACTGGCTACTGCATGCTCTCCTCCTGCTCACCCCAGGAGGCGATGGACGGCGCGCTGCTCGCCCAGGCCGCGACCCTGGAGGCGCGCATCCCGTTTCTGCACTTTTTCGACGGGTTCCGCACCTCGCATGAGGTCAATATGGTCGAACCGATCCTGGATGAGGTGATGAAGTCGCTGCTGCCCGATGAGCTGATCCGCCAGCACCGGGCCCGCGCCATGTCCCCCGATCACCCGTCGATTCGCGGCACCTCCCAGAACCCGGATGTCTACTTCCAGGGGCGCGAGACGGTCAATCCTCTCTACGCCAAGGTCCCGGAGATCGTGCAGAAGGCGATGGACAAATTCGGCGAGGCCACCGGGCGTCGCTACAAGCTGTTCGAATACCTCGGCGCGGAGGACGCCGAGCGGGTCATCGTGCAGATGGGCTCCGCCACCCAGGCCAGCGAAGAGACGGTGGAGCACCTGGTCGCCAGGGGCGAAAAGGTGGGGCTGCTGCGGGTGCGCCTGTTCCGTCCCTTCTCCTCCCGGCACCTCATCGACGCCCTGCCGGCCAGCGTGCGCAACATCGCCGTGCTGGATCGTTGCAAGGAGCCGGGCGCCGACGGTGAGCCCCTCTACAAGGACGTGGTCACCGCGCTCGCCACCCATGCCACCAGCGGCGGCGTCAAGTTTCCGATCATGCCGCGGGTGGTCGGCGGGCGCTACGGCCTCGCCTCCAAGGAGTTCAACCCGGGCATGATCAAGGCGATCTTCGACGAACTCGACAAGGAGAACCCCAAGCGCAACTTCACCGTCGGTATTCGCGACGACCTGGCCAATACCAGCCTGGAGTGGGATGACGGCTTCACCGTTATCGACGCGGAGAAGGTCAATCAGTGCGTCTTCTATGGCCTTGGTTCCGACGGCACCGTCAGCGCCAACAAGAACTCCATCAAGATCATCGGCGAGGGTACCGATCTCTACGCCCAGGGCTACTTCGTCTACGACTCGAAGAAGGCCGGCGCGATGACCACCTCTCACCTGCGTTTTGGACCCGACCCGATTCGCTCCACCTACCTCATCGGTGATCGTCAGGCCCACTTCGTGGCGGTGCATCAGCCGGTCTTCCTGGAGACCCATGACGTGCTGGAGAAGTCGGCGGACGGCTCCGTGTTTCTGCTCAACTCGCCGGAAGGGGAGGACAAGGTGTGGCAGAGCCTGCCCAGATCGATGCAGCAGACCCTCATCGATCGCAACATCGAGTTCTACGTCATCGACGCCTACAAGGTCGCCCGCGAGACCGGCATGGGCATGCGCATCAACACCATCATGCAGACCTGCTTCTTCGCCATCTCCGGGGTGCTGCCCAGGGATGAGGCGATCGCCCGCATCAAGGAGGCGGTGGAGAAGAGCTACGGCAAGAAGGGCCAGGAGGTGGTCGATCAGAACTTCCGCGCCATCGACGCCGCCGTTCACAGCCTGCACAAGGTCGAGGTGCCGGCCAAGGTCACCAGCAACAAGGAGATGCGCCCGCCGGTCACCGCCAACGCCCCCGAATTCGTGCGCAACGTCATCGGCGAGATCATCGCCGGGCGCGGCAATCAACTGCCGGTCAGCGCGATCCCCCAGGATGGCGTCTGGCCCGCCGGCTCGGCCCGCTATGAAAAACGCAACCTGGCCCAGGAGATCCCAGTGTGGGAAGAGGATCTGTGTATCTTCTGCGGCAAGTGCGTCTTCGTCTGCCCCCACTCCGCGATCCGCTCCAAGGTCTTCATGCCCGAGGATGTCGCCGACGCCCCCGCCGAATTCAAGCACATCGAGGTCAAGGGCAAGGAGTTCGACAAGGGCATGCACATCAGCTATCAGGTAGCCCCCGAGGACTGCACCGGCTGCACCCTGTGCGTCGACATCTGCCCCGCCAAGGACAAGCAGGACCCGGAGCGCTGGTCGCTCAACATGCGTCCCCAGGCGCCGATTCGCGCCCAGGAGGTTCGCAATTGGGACTACTTCCTGACCATTCCGGAGTTCGATCGTGAACGCATCAATTGGGGCGCCATGAAGACCGCGATGCTGGCCGAACCCCTGTTCGAGGCCTCCGGCGCCTGCGTCGGCTGCGGCGAGACCCCCTACGTGCGTCTCAGCACCCAGTTGTTCGGCGACCGCATGTACATCGCCAACGCCACCGGCTGCTCCTCGATCTTTGGCGGCAACCTGCCCACCACCCCCTACTCCCCCAACGCGCAAGGGCGCGGCCCGACCTGGAACAACTCGCTGTTCGAGGACACCGCCGAGTTTGGCATGGGCTTTCGCCTGTCGGTGGACAAGCAGGAGGAGTACGCCAGGGTACTGCTGGAGAAGCTGCGTCCCGAAATCGACGACGACGAACTGCTCAATGCCGTGCTCAACGCCGACCAGGGCGACGAGATGGGCATCTTCGCCCAGCGCGTGCGCATCGATGAGCTCAAGGAGAAGGTCGCCAAGCTCGATAGCGAGGAGGCCCGCAACCTGATGGCGGTGATCGACAAGCTGGCCAAGAAGAGCATCTGGGTCTTCGGCGGCGATGGCTGGGCCTACGATATCGGCTACAGTGGCCTCGACCACATCCTTGCCTCCGGCGAGAACATGAATGTCCTGATCCTGGATACCGAGGTCTACTCCAATACCGGCGGTCAGATGTCCAAGGCGACCCCGCTGGGCGCGGTGGCCAAGTTCGCCGCCGGCGGCAAGCGCTTCCGCAAGAAGGACCTGGGCCTGATCGCCATGTCATACGGCGATGTCTACGTCGCCCAGGTCTGCTACGGGGCCAAGGATGTGCGCACCCTCAAGGCCTTCTCCGAAGCGGAGTCCTATAACGGTGTCTCGGTCATCATCGCCTATGCCCCCTGCATCGAACACGGCGTACCGCTGGCCAAGAGCCACCAGCAACAGGTGATGGCGGTAGAGAGCGGGCATTTTCCCCTGTTCCGCTTCGATCCCAGATTGGAGAAGCAGGGCAAGAATCCGCTGCAACTCGACTCCAAGGAGCCGAAGGTGGACTACAAGCTCTTCATGGATTCGGAAAACCGCTTCAGAATGCTGCAACGCCACGACCCGGAAGCGGCCGAACAGCTCCTCGAAGAGGCCCAGAAAGAGGTCCACAAGCGCTACGAGCGGTACCAGCAGATGGCCGCGATCGAGCTGGAGAACGCCTGATCGGCAAAGGCTTGCAACCCTGAACCCCTCCCCGCGAAAGCGGGGCAGGGTCTGACCCAGGAGCGAAAAACGCAGTTTTTCACAGCCCCCGGGCAAACGGGTTAGTCGTCGATCCGCGCAACACATTGTTCAAACCGAAAATAACGCCCTCCTGTCACAACCGAGCAATCGTTGGCTCTGTCGTGGCGGGGCGCGATGCGCAGAATCTTGTTCTTTGGTAAATTAAAAGTATTTTGGTGGTTTGTTCTCCTCAATCTTGCCTCCAGGCGTCCGTCGTTCGCGACAGACGCCTTTTTTTTGCACGATACTTGCCGTCTTCACAAGCTGGAGCTTGGGGAATTTATGGAAAATATGTGTAATTAGCGAAGTGTCAACGTAATTGTCATTGAATAAGCCTTGGGCCTTGAGTAGTATAAGCATGTAACAATAAAACTCATCAAAACTAAAAGTTTCAGCCCGGATGAACGACACCGAACGCATCTATCATATCCACCGGCGACTGGAAGAGACGCGCACCGTCGTCGCCAAGCGACAGTTCACCGAAGAGCTGGAAGTCAGCGACCGCACCATCGCCCGCGATCTCGACTTCCTGCGCGATCGCCTCGGCGCCCCCATTGTCTACGACCGACCCCTGGGCGGATATCGCTATGACAACACCGAAGGCCGTTTCGAACTCCCCGGCTTCTGGTTTCGCCCCGACGAACTCCATGCCTTGCTTGCCGCCTCACGTCTCTTCGACGCCCTGCAACCCGGCCTCCTTACCGACCATCTGCGCCCCCTGCGCAAGCGCATCGACGCCCTGCTGGAACACTCCGGCCATAGCCGCGAAAAGGTCGAAGAGCGGGTCATCCTCAAGAGCGTCGCCCACCGCCCCAGCGGCCACGACCAGTTCGCCCGCATCGCCGATGCCGCCCTGCAAGGCACGCCCCTGCGCATCGACTACCACGGCCGCGGCAGCGACCAGCGTGATATCCGCCAGGTCCACCCCTGTCGCCTGCTCCACTACCGCGACAACTGGTATCTCATCGCCTGGTGCGAAAAACGCCAGGCCCTGCGCAACTTCGCCCTGGAGCGCATCCGCCGCGCCGAAGCCATCGACAAACCGCCCATGCAACCGGACCCGAAAGCCATAGATCGCCACATCAACCACGCCTTCGGCATCTTCGGCGGCGAAAGCCAGCACCGCGCCCGACTTGCCTTTAGCCCCCAACGCGCCCGCTGGATCGCCGACGAAACCTGGCACCCCGACCAGGTCGGCCACTGGCAAGACAACCGCTACCACCTCAGCATCCCCTACGCCAACCCCACCGAACTGATCATGGAGATCATGAAACACGGCAACCAGGTCGAAGTCCTCGAGCCGCCCGAACTACGCCAGGCCGTCGCCCAGGCCCTAAAGGAGGCCGCGCTGCAGTATGCGCAAGATTGAAAAAATTTTTCCACAATGACAGCTGGTGTCATAGTGGGTGTTTTAGACTGCGGGTTGAGCCGGTCGGGAGTTGCACTCCCGACCGGAACGTTTGATGTGGCGAAGATCCCTGATCAGAGACGAAGGTGGCGGCGCGCCGCGCTCCGCCGCGCGAAAAATTTTTTCACAATGACAGCTGGTGGCATTGTGATTGGGTTAGACTACAAACGAATGGTGGCTTAGGCGTAAGGAAATAAAATGGCGGATTTAAAAGGACGAATTGTTAATGACCGCGGTACTACATCCATCCAACGAATTGAATAATCGAGCAACGTGATGACTGAAACAATCCCAAGCTCCTACGAGACCTTTTTTTCTTCCGTTACGGGTCATGGCCAGCCCCATGGCTGGCAAAAGGCCCTGGCTGCCAGCGAAACCCCGGAGAACCGGCTGGTCAGGATCCCCACAGGTTTTGGAAAAACCCAAGGGGTATTGTCAGCCTGGCTCTGGAATCGCGTGATCCTTGGCGATGACCGATGGCCGCGCCGGCTGGTCTGGTGCCTGCCCATGCGAGTCCTGGTCGAGCAGACCGAGCAGGAGGTGAAAACGGCGCTCTCCCTTCTGGAGATCCTGTGGAAGGAAAAGGGGTCCCATAATGGAAAGATTGGCGTCCACCGCCTGATGGGCGGCGCGGATGCCGGCGAATGGCACCTCTATCCGGAAGAGTGCGCGGTCCTCATCGGCACCCAGGACATGCTGCTGTCCCGCGCCCTCAACCGGGGTTACGCATCGCCTCGGGCGCGTTGGCCGATGGAGTTCGGGCAACTCCAACAGGACGCCCTCTGGGTAATGGACGAGGTGCAACTGATGGACGTGGGGCTGGCCACCTCGGCGCAAATCCAGGCCTTCCGCGACGACGATCAGCGCCAAGGCAAGACCCCGCGCCCGGCCTGGACCTGGTGGATGAGCGCGACCCTGCAACCCGACTGGCTGCAAAAGAGCCCGGACACCATGGAGCTTACCCAAGACCTGCCCGTCACCCGCATTCCGGTCGAGGCGCGCAGCGGCCCCCTGTGGGATGGCGTGACCAAGCCGGTCGAACTCCGCCCGGTCGAAAACGACAAGGCGTTCGCCAGCCTGATTCAACAGGCCCATCTGGACAAGCCCGAATCCGCCGACAGCCCCACGCTGGTGGTGGTGAACCGCGTGGAGACGGCGGTCCAGCTTTACGAAAAACTCGCCAAGGATAAATCCCTGCAAGATGCAGACGCCGAGATCCGACTGATCCACAGCCGATTTCGTCCCGCCGAGCGGGCAAGCTGGCGGGATGAATTTCTCAACAAGGCCGCCTGCCAGGGCACGCCCAATCGCATCATCATCTCCACCCAGGTGGTGGAGGCCGGGGTGGATATCTCCGCCAGTCTGCTGGTCACCGAGCTGGCCCCCTGGGCGAGCCTGGTCCAGCGTTTCGGGCGCTGCGCCCGTTGGGGCGGCAAGGCCCAGGTCCTGGTCATCGACACCCAACCCAAGGACAGACCCCCTGATCTCAGGGATTCTGTGACGACCCCACTTTGAAACACATCCGTAGATTCGTTCTTGGGAATAGGGTTTCAGTCGCATTGAGTTCCTCGCACAATTCCTGAATGATCGTATCGGCGCGAACGGTCGGCAAGTGATGAAGCCTGACGGTTAATATTCCAGCTTCCGGATCGGGCAATAGATCCGCCTCGGTGCGATAGACGGAGGCGAGGAGTTGGCGCGCTTCATCCGGTCGAAATTGGTGGCTGCGCAGGATATCGGCCATTGCGGTTTCGGCGCGATAGGCGATCATTTTGATCGTGTCGATCAGGTGTTTGCTGGCGGTTGCGAGCTTTTGAAATTGCTGCTCTGGCGGTAACTCGCTAACGTCGATGTGATGGG